>CALVRA010000016.1 GCA_944358415.1 uncultured Bacilli bacterium
TCAATACTTTTAAGGTTTAAGTCTGTTTTGATGTTAGTATTTTCTGAAAGTGTGGATGGATCGACACGCATTGCTTTAGCAGTTTTTTCGATTAGTTTTTTTAATATTTCATCGCGCATGGTATTCCTCCTTTCTTTACTCATGTGTTATACTTAGAGGGGTGATAATTATGATTCAAGGAATTGGATGCGATATTTTATCTATAGATAGGGTTAGGAATATCATCGAAACAACTCCTGCTTTTTTAAAGCGATGTTTTAGTGAAAGAGAGATAAGTGAATATCACAAAAGAGGTGATATTGCTTATTTAGCCTCCCGTTTTGCAGCTAAGGAAGCTATTGTTAAAGCGCTTTCTAAGTATGAACATGATTTAAATTCAATAGAGATACTAAATGATAATGATGGAAAACCTTATGTTGTTATTAACCGCGTTAAATCTAACATTTTTGTTTCTATTTCTTATGAAACTGAGTATGTTATAGCGTACGCGGTATTATCTAGTATCTTATAATAATTATAACTTATTATGAGTATTTCATCAATCTATTTATACTGTGAGTATGTAAAAAAGTGCAAAAAAAATAAGCTACCTGTCAAATAGCTTATTTCCGTGGTATGACAACTATATTTATACTGACAGATTATATAAATATAATTGTTATCAAGATCCCACATGTACAGTACACTGCTTAATAGCTTGATAAATGATAGAAAAGTGAACAAAACTAATGGTTTTGTAAATTGCGATGTAAATTACTAAAAATTTACTGAAAAATAATTTCTAATAAGTATACACAGATTAAAAATTATTAGTGCATAATTGGTGACTATCTCCTATTAAGCAATTTAAATATATCATTTATTTTTGTAAAAAACAATAGGTTTAATGTTTTTTTGTCGATTGATGTCAAAGTGTACACATTTTGTGTAAAATCAGTATGATTTTAAGTATTGTGGAGTAGCATTTGTTTTCCACAGTATTTTTTCTATATAAATAATGCCTGGACTTTGACAGTTTTAAGATAAAGAAATTCTATAACCATTGAAAAATGATTATTTTTTCAAATTTTTAGAAATGAGTGAATATTATCTATGTCTAAAGTGCTGGACATTATTTCTTTACATATTTACTTCTTTCATAATGTATAATAATTATACTATTTTATCTATTGGTGTTAATTTTCACTTTGTATAGATTACATTTTCATCTTTAATTTTGTTTAGCTATATTAATTTTTTAAATATCATCTGAATCAATAATTTTTGGGCAATATATTTTCAAAATACACTTATCACATTTAGGTGAAGTGGGTCTACAAACACTTCTCCCTAACTTCCAACAGGTTAAATCTATAATTCCAGGAAAATCAGGATTTATAGACCGTGCCTTATAAATTATTTTATCAATATTATTAATATCTTTTTTATTAATTAAACCCATTCTTTTAAATAAACGTTTTATATGAACATCAGGAGATATATCTATCGAGTAATAATCAGACATTTTAATTTTAAAATCTCTTGACAGTATATTAGTAGCCATAGTAGCAATTTTAATACCAATACCATCAAAATTCAAAAATCTTAAAACAACGGTAGCACTACTAGGATTGCCTTTCCATATATTGGAAGCATCACTGTCATATTCTTCAACTATTTTATGAACTGCATTATAGAAAACTGTTGCCATATTATCATTAAATCTATGTAATTTCTTTTCATTAAAAATTTTTTTATATTCATCTAAGGAAACATTATATAAAGTATTTATTGAAAAATTTCCTAAAGTTTGTTTGATTTCGTAAGGAATTGACCAAGCTCTATCAGCATTTATTTGTCTATCCATAGCACAAGCTAAAACAAAAGCATGGGGATAATTTTTTAAGTCTTTTACTAAATTATTTCGTTCTTTATCCGAGACTAAAATAATATCTTTTACTTTTTTATATTCTTTAACAGATTCTTCTTTTAATATTTCCTCTATTGATTTTATAGTATTCACATTTTGCTTTTCTTTTCCTGCTGACATTAATACACCTGCCTTCTAAAAATTAACATTTATCTAACCAATACATAAATTAATATTTTTATCAAAATAGTAATTGGAAAGTTATGTTTATATTGAAGTTGTTATATCAAAAATTAATTGCTATTAAAAGAATCTCTTTTTTTATCAATTAATTTAGTTATCATAATCAAATCCTCAGACAAAATTCGCTATCTAACTGTTGGGCTTGGATTTTCATACATCAATTTTGATAAATATATTGTTGACGAATGTTTTATTTTGTTTAAAATATATTTATTTTCAAAATTTTTTTGGAATTATTATCGCTAATTTTTCTCCTCTAAATATAAATTATTTTTCTATTTGGTTATAGTTTAACCAACCATTAACATCTTTTATAATTAAATCATAATATCCATCATTCTCTGTGGGTTGTGGACATACTTGAATTTCTACTCCATTTTTAAGAATTATTTTTATAGCATATTCATATATTTTAAATGCTCTATCTTTATATTTTTCATCGTAATCATGGGCTTCATCCAAAAAAATATAATCTGTATAAATATGTTCTACCAGCTCTTCTATGGATTCTACATCTAAATCATTATCTAATAATAACTCTAATGTTTTAATTCCACTGCCATCACATCTAAAGCCAAAATGCCATATTGGATTTATATCATTACCATCATTTTTGTAATTTGAGCTTTTAATTTTCATACCATTTTTTATAAACAAGGTTGTCAATTTATATAAATGTCTATTTTCTGGTATCAATTCACTATATAAATATTCATTAGAATCTTTTTGTGAAACTGAACCAAGTGGGTTAGCTCCAAGTTTTAACAACTTAGTAATTATATTGAAATCAATCTGTTTTTTTTCACATTCCTTTAATAACTTTATATTTAAATCTATTTGATTCATATAATATTCCTACTTTCAAATTACTATTTTCTTTTTAATTAATTATATCACATTTAAATACTATATATATGGTAGTAGATGTAAATGTTATTAGGATAAATTATGTGTTTATTTTGGCGTAAGTGATAGAACATTTTACAATTTTTAGAATTGTTTTTAAGTAGCTTTTTGTTTAACTGCCATCTTAATACAATTTATTTATAAATTTTGTATAGTTACAGATGTGATTTTCGTCAGTTGATAACACCATACTTTAGGTTTAAGATGTATCTTTATAATTTTTTTAGAATTTAATGGTTTCTATCAGTTTTCGTGCAATTTCATTTCGCAAAAAATTTTTTATTTGCCTAGCATTACTAAATTTATTTGCTAATTGTATATATTTATCTTTTTTGATTCACTTATTATTTTTTGATCTGATTTTGATAATTGTTGTAATAATTTAGAATAATTTTTTTCTATTAATTTTAGTTTAACTTCATTGGACAAATCCTTCTATAATAATTCTAAATATTTTTTTAACATTTCTATTTCCAATTTATTTATTAATTTAATAAAATCTGTATAATTATCTGTTGTATGTGCCTTATCTAGTGCTTCGTAATATTTTAATCTATCTTCTTTTTTTATTATTACCGGATTAAACCCATGATTCATTAAATCTAAATTCATGAGTAATCTTGATGTTCTACCATTCCCATCAACAAAAGGATGAATTTTAACTAATTCCCCATGAAGTAATGCTGCTCTTATAATTGGATGATATGAACTCCATGAGTGATAATTTACAATTAATTTTTCCATCAACTCTGGTACTTTTAAATAATCTGGTGGAACATGAACTGCACCTTTAATCATTACATTTTCTGTCCTATATCTTCCAGCATTTTTATCATCAATATCTTTTAAAACTAATCTGTGAATATTCTTTATATTCCATTCAGTAATAGGATTTTTTTCTTTCACTATGGTTTCTAAATAAAGAATTGCTTTTTCATGATTGATTGCTTCTAAGTGTTCTTTTAATGTTTTGCCACCAACAGTAATTCCCTCTAGAACCACTTGTGTCTCTCTGAGCGTTAATGTATTACCTTCTATTCCATTACTATTATAAGTCCACTCTAAATTAATTGATTCCTTTAATGTCCTCAACGTCTCTTTTGGAAATGGTCTTTTACTATCTAATTCTTTCTTCATATTATCTACTTTATCAAAAAAGTTTACTGGCAAGTCAATTATAAACTCTTTATTATCTGGTTTAACAATTCTTTTATCTACTGGTTTTATAACATAATCAGGAATATTCCAACTATTACCATTCTTTATAGCACCTTCAATTCGCCCTTCTTCTAATAATTGTCTAATTCTTCTCTCACTAATCTTCCATTTCTCTGCGGCTTCTTTTGTAGTCATAAACTTCATAGTTATCACCTCATTATATATTATACCGTTATCGGTAGTATTAGTCAACTGCTTATTTGTATTTAATTATATTATTAATGAGTTCAGATTGGAAACAGGGTAAACAAAAAAGTGTCCACATTTTAGAATGCGACACTTATATTTACAATTTGTCCACGTTATTTTTCCCTTATTTTATATACATAAATGGCTTTTTTGAAGTGTCCACAAATTATGTGGACAAAATGTGGACAAAATCGATTTTTTTAACGATTTTGTTACCTTTTTGAATTTTTGTTTTTTTTGTAAAGTCCTTATAAAATAAGGCTTTACGCATTTTTGCCACAACAGTTTTTGTACTTTTTGCCACTACCACATGGGCATGGGTCATTTCGACCTATTTTGTTAACTCTTTTTGGAGTTTGTTTTTTTACTTTGCCTTTATCTTCATTTGGTGTTCCTTTAATTACTTGCTGTCTTTCGGTGTTTTGCCTAATTTCAGCATTTAATAAGTATCTACTAACATCCATGTCAATGGTGGCTAATAAGTTGTCAAACATTTCATATCCTTCAGCGGTGTAAGCTTGAAGTGGGTTTTCTTGAGCATACTGTCTTAGATAAATTCCTTCTCTAAGTAAACTCATAGAATTGATGTGCTCCATCCAATGAGTATCAATTACTCTTAAGGTGATAGCTTTTTCAAATTCGTTTTTAAGTTCATCTGGAAAATCTTTGATTTTTGCTTCATATTCTTCTACTACATGTTCATAGATAGTTTCTGTTAAGCTTTCTGGGTCTAAAACATCTAATTCATCAACTGATAAGTCTTGTTTTAATAAATTTTCATTAACGGTTTCCAAAATTTCACTGACATCTAGTCCTGTTAATTTATTATTATCAATTAAATGACTATTAACAATATTTCTAATATGATTTTTGAAGTGTTCTAAAGTACTAGAGTGAATTGAGTCGCTATCTAAGATTTGATTTCTTTTTCCATAGATAATCATTCTTTGGTTATTAATGACATCATCATATTCTAGCAAATGTTTACGAGTATCATAGTTATTACCTTCAACACGTTTTTGAGCTGATTCAATTGATTTAGATAAGGCTTTACTTCTGATAGAAAGTTCGCCATCAAAACCTACTCTTTGAAGTAAGGCTTTAGCTCTATCGGTTCCGAATCTAACCATCAAATCATCTTCAAATGATACACAGAATTGAGTCATTCCTGGGTCACCTTGACGTCCAGAACGACCTCTTAATTGGTTATCAATACGTCTTGATTCATGTCTTTCAGTACCTAAAACGCATAATCCACCTAATTCTTTAACACCTTTACCTAATTTGATATCTGTTCCACGTCCGGCCATGTTTGTGGCAATTGTTACAGCGCCTTTTTCGCCTGCTTTAGCAATAATTTCAGCTTCACGAGCATTATTTTTTGCATTTAATACTTCATGAGGAATCTTTTCTTTTTGAAGCATTTTACTTAATTTTTCACTGTTTTCAACGGCAACAGTACCAACTAAGACTGGTTGTCCTTTGGCATGTCTTTCTTTGATTTCTTTAACAATTGCTCGATATTTTCCTTCGGCAGTTGCGAATATTAAGTCACTAAAGTCTTCACGAATTATAGGTTTATTTGTTGGTATTTGAATAACATACATGTTATAGATTTCTCTAAATTCTTCTTCTTCTGTTTTTGCGGTACCAGTCATACCAGCAATTTTTTTATACATTCTAAATAAGTTTTGGAATGTGATTGTAGCCAATGTTTTTGTTTCTTCGTTGATTTGAACTCCTTCTTTAGCTTCAATAGCTTGGTGAAGTCCTTCTGAGAAAGCTCTACCTGGCATTAGACGACCTGTGAATTGGTCAACAATGACAATTTTTCCATCTTGAATAACGTAATCAAAGTCTTTTTTCATACTATAGTTAGCATGTAAAGCTTGATTGATGAAGTGAACTAAAGTTGCATGTTCGATGTCATATAGATTTTTAATGTTAAAATATTTTTCGGCTTTTTTGATTCCTTCTTCATCTAATGATGTAGCTTTAGTTTTTTCATCATAGATATATCCTTCATTTTCTTTTAATGTTTTAACAAATTTATCGGCCTGAATATATAGATTAGCTGATTGCATTTTTCCACCTGATATGATTAATGGTGTTCTAGCTTCATCGATTAATACTGAGTCAACTTCATCGATAATAACAAAGTTTAATGGTCTTTGGACTCTATCTTCAGCTCTTACAACCATATTATCTCTTAAATAGTCGAAACCGATTTCATTATTTGTAGAATACATGATATCACAGTTATAGGCTTCTCTTTTTTGAACTTGGTTATATTCACGGTAATTAATACCTACTGTTAAACCTAAAAATTCATATATTTTTCCCATCCATACGGCGTCACGGCCTGCTAGATATTCGTTTACTGTGATGATATGAACTCCTTCACCAGTTAAAGCATTTAAATAAGCTGGTAAAATAGAAGTTAAGGTTTTACCTTCACCTGTTTTCATTTCAGCTATATTACCATAATGAATAGCTAAACCACCTAATAGCTGTACATAGTATGGTTTTTCACCAATAACACGGTAAGCAGCTTCTCTTGCTACTGCAAAGGCTTCTACTTTAATATCTTCTAAAGTTTCACCGTTTTGTAATCTTTCTTTAAATTCTTTTGTTTTTGCTTTTAATTCTTTATCGGTTAGTTTTGACATTTCTTCGTCTAAGTTATCGATTTCGTCAGCAATTTTTTTAAATTTTTCTAATTCTTTATATTCATGGTCAAATACTTTTTTTAGAAATTTCATAATGCTCAATCCTTTCGTCTATATAGTATTTTACCAAAAAAATGGGTAAATTCATAGAAAAACAAGGTAAAAAGTCAAAATAAATTGAATTTTATTCCTCGTTTTGTTTTTTACTTAGTAATATATTAGTTTAGTGATGATAAATATTATTATTTCAAACAAAAGATTACTTAAATGGTTAATAAGTAATCTTGATATTTTTATTTTTCTTTGATTAAACCATAGTTGCCGTCTTCTCTTTTATAGATAACTTCGATATCTCCAGTTTTTGAGTTTCTGAAAATAAAGAATGTGTGATCAATTAGATTCATTTGTAATATTGCTTCATCTTCACTCATAGGTTTAAGTTCAACACTTTTTCGTTTTACGATTTTACTTTTATCGTCTTCTGTCTTTTCAACCTTGAAGTCAGTAACAAAGCCAGGGAATTTATCCTTAATTACTTTTTTACTCATTCGTGTTTTATTTTTACGAATTTGTCTTTCTAACTTATCGATTATTAAATCGATAGCAGCGAAAGGATCTTTGTGAGTTTCCTCCGCACGTAAAATTACTTTTTTGACTGGTATTGTTACTTCTACTTTATAATTTGGTTCAATAGTTCTAATTAGAACAGTAGCTGTAAAATCTTCCCCTTCATTAAAGTATTTTTCAAGCTTTGAAAGCTTTTTTTCTGCGTGCTCTTTGAGGTCATCTGTGACTTTAACTTTTTTGCCACGAATTATATATTTCATATCATCACCTTCCACTTACATTATACCATAAAATTTATGTAATTTATATGTTTTTATGTGGGAAATTATGTGCTTTAGACAGAAAAAAACTACACAAGTGCAGTTTTAATTTCGACAACGTTTTTTGCTTGCAAGCCTTTGTCGGTTCTGACTAAATCGAATTCAACGTATTGGCCTTCAACTAATGTTTTATAACCTGGTGTTAGAATGGCTGAATAGTGGACGAATATATCTTCTTTATCGTTATATTCAATGAAACCAAAACCCTTTTCGTTGTTGAACCATTTTACTTTGCCTTTCATTGCTACATCTCCCTCCTAGTAAATCTCTTACAATACTAGTATAATTTAAATCATTTCAATTTTCAATTAAATTAGTATTGCAATACCCGGCTTATTTTTCACTACTATAAAAAATAAAATATAAAATGTGCACAAGTACTACATCGACGAGTTTAATTTTACTCTTAGTATTAGTATAATTGTGATATTTTGTTCAAATGAATGTTTATTTTGTCTGAACGCCAATAAGTGTCACTAGTAGAATACTTTTATTTCAAATTTACGCTATAATTATTCATTTAAACAAAATGCATATTTTTTTACAAATTTTGCGGTAAGATTTTTATTGTAGAGAAAAGTAGCGAGGTAGTATTATGAAAGAAGCTTTTATTGATAACTCTATGAATATTATTAAAAAATATTATCCTGATTATTCAGAAGTAAAACTTGCTGAATTAAAATATGGATTGTTAGGATTATATTTATTAATATCTAAATCAATTATTATTTTTGGAATTGCTTTAATTTTAGGAATATTCAAAGAACTACTAATCTTTACATTAATTTATAATCTTATAAGACTTCCTTCCTTTGGAATACACGCTTCTAAAAGTTGGATATGTTTAGTTGCTTCTACGACAGTATTTATTTTATCCGCATATTTAAGTAGCGTAATTATAATACCAATTAATTTGAGAGTAATGTTAGGTTTAATTGGAATTGTTTTAATTAATAAAAATGCACCAGCTGATACAGCAAAGAAACCAATTATAAGTCCTAAAAGAAGATTTATTTATAAGACACTTTCAACATTGGTAGCAATTATTTTTGTTATTTGTTCATTAATTATAGAAAATAGTTTCTTAGCAAATTCATTTATATTAGCTTTACTTATTCAATGTGTGATTACAGCTCCTACGACTTATAAGTTATGTGGAGAAACTTATGATAACTATAAGAGTTATCGACCATAATTATTGGTTTAAATTTTTATAATTT
Source organism: uncultured Bacilli bacterium (assembly GCA_944358415.1). Classification (GTDB taxonomy): domain Bacteria; phylum Bacillota_I; class Bacilli_A; order RF39; family UBA660; genus Coprosoma. The sequence continues at coordinate 9,182 of CALVRA010000016.1, forward strand.
AAACATAGATAGAGAAAGGAGTATATTATGAGTTTTATTGCATCATTATTATCTTCAATCGGAGGTATGTTTGCAGGTGCTAGTAGTACTGCATGTGCACTTATGTGGTTCGATGAACCTGAATGTCCAAAAAGTTTAGTTAAATAAAAATGTAGATTCAATTGTCTACATTTTTATTTTAAGTGTTTGTGTGAAAGTATCTCTATTAATACTTCTTTCATTTTCTAATTTACCAAGTTCTTCATTCAATATTTGATTTACTAAAGTTAATCCATAACCATGACCATCACCTTTGGTTGTGTATTTTTCTTCACTAATTCTATCTAAATTTAAATTACCTTTAAAATTATTAGTAATATCAATACATAGATATTCATCAATTATGTAAATTTCAACAGAAATTTCTTTCTTTTTCAAGTTTTTAACGGCATCAATGGCGTTATCAAGAAAAACACCTAAAATATTACATATTTTTAAAACTAATGCTTCATCTAATTCTATTAAGTCAGTTGTTTTCACATCTCTGGAAATGCTTAGTGTATGTTTTATGTTTAATTCATCCATTAGACAAAGTTTTGAATAAATAGTAGCTCTAAGACCACCTGATGGTATTTTAGCAGTTTTCTTCATAATCTTTTCATTATCTTTAATTTTATTATTTATTAAAGCATCTATATATTTAATAACATCGTCTCTTTTTTCACCATCTCTAAGCATATTTCTTACTGTATAAAATTCATTTCTATTTTCATGACTATACATACTAAACTGATTAATCATAACTTCATATTCTTTTAAACTAGAAATACTAGTTTGGTATTTACTGCTGATTTTGTTGTACTTAGCTTTTGTTTTACTAGATGTTAGTATAATAGATATAAAAATAAGTCCCATTGTAACATTAGTAATTATAATAATGGAATTTGGTAAATTCATATAATTTTCTGTCATAGAAATAACTATAACAGCCATTATCATTAATGTATAACCTAAAGTTTCATTATTCTTTATTGATTTTGTTGATGTAATTAATAATTTATATAGTTTTTGAGGTAATTGAAATTTTAAAAATACAAATGAAATCATAGCTACATATATATTTAAGAACAAATATATTATTGGTATGGTTGTTATTGTTTCTAAATCTTTTAAATTAAAAAATAGTGCAAAAATCATAAAACTATTTTCAGCAATCCATATTGTTATTTGTGAGCATATAACTAGCAAAATACTTTGTTTTAAATTTTTTGTAACAAATAAATAACTAATTAATATTAACAAACAAAATACAAGTATTAATCTTAGTGGATTTGGAAATATAAATACAAATAATGAACTAAAAAATGTTAAAGAAAATATTAAAATTATGGTTTTAATAAAAAGTGTTTTTATACTTTTATTAAGGCATGAATACCAGCAACACACACTAAAGTAATTAATAAAAATTGTTGAAATAAAATTAATAACTCCATTTGTAAGATTTAATTCTGTCATACTACTTCAACTCCTTATCAAATCTAGTAGAAACTAAATCTGAGGTCATACCATTATCAAAAATAACTTGCTTTTGCGATTTGCTAAAACTTAGGACGCGATTTTTGTTCATAATACATGCACGATGAGTTTTGACAAAGTTATCACTTACCATTTCTTCTAATTCATTTAAAGATTTGCTGACTTTAAATTCATTATAATCTGTTACGATTATACATTTTCTATCAACACTATCTCTGGTAATATACAAAATATCATTTTGTGGAATGGTATATATTGTTCCATTATCTTTGAATCTTATAATCTTTTTAATTTTAAATATTTGTAAAGCTTTATCAATAGAATTAGTAAGTCTTTCTTCACAATTATCAAATTTATTAATATATGATAAGAATAGAAAATCATTTTTCATAACTATATGTCCTAATTCTTGATGACCAGTTAGAAAAATTAAAACACTATCAACATCTTTGATTCTAATAATTCTAGCAATATCTATACCAGATTTAGTGGGAGCTTCAATGTCCAAAATATATATTTTAAATGGCAATCTTGATTCAACTATTTTCATAAATTCATTATCATAATCTTGGAATATATGTGTTTTATATTCTATTTTATTTTTCATCATATAAGTGTCAATAATTCTTTCAACCATTTCACGATACTGTTTAATATCATCACAAATAATAAAGTTTATCATAAATATTACCTTTCCCCTCTTAGTTATAACTTCATTGGTTATATTTTACTATGTAAATATACCACAATTTTTTGTTTAAGACAATAAAAAAAGGTAACTTTTTTACATATTACCTTGTTCTTTTAGATTGAATTTCATCCCATAATTCGCTGCCTTTATCTTTTAGGGAATCTAATGTATCTAAGCCTTTTGCGGCAGTATCTGTGAACCAATCTTTGAATCTTTCTTTATATTCTGGTACTAAATCATTTAAGGTATTATCTAAAGTATTTAAAGCGTTTTTGGCGTTTTCTTTACCTTCTTCACTTAAATCATTAAAAGTTACGCCATCGATTTCGCCACCATTAAATATAAAGTCACTTAATACACGAAAGTTATCCATAGCTTTACTTAATTCATTTTGTACCTCTTCACTATTTGCAGCTTTTGAGGCATTATTTTTTAAAGTTTCCGCACCATCCAACATAATACTGATGGCTGCTTCAGCGGCAGTATCCTTTTCTCTTTGTGTCTCTAAATATTCGGTTATTTCACTTGTATTTTGGTTATCTTGTGTTTGAGTAGTTGATGTTTCTTCTTTAATGTTTTCTGTTTTATTTGGCTGGCATCCGACTAAAGTACTAGCGAGTGAGATACTGAAAATAGCAATTAATCCTTTGGTATATATTTTTTTATTCATGGTTATCCCTTCTTTCGCTTATATTATAGCAAATATGGGGAGAAATGCAAATTAGACGCCTCCTATTTCTCCTTGTTTTCTTAGGTAAATTTTTCTAAGCCAATCGACTGGGACTACGGTTAATGATAAAAGAAGCATTATTTCAAATTCGGTTATATTTAAACCATAAGCTCTGAAAAGATTTCCACCATAATAAATTAGACATATTTGGGTAATTAGAATAAAGATAATGGTGATGAGAAATGCTTTATTTTTAGAGAGATTAGCTAATAAATTAAGTCTATGGGTTCTAGCATTAAAGGCATTGAAGATGCCCATGAATATGAATAGACCAAAGAAAGCTGTCATTAAATATTTATCATCTGCACTATCTCTAAAAATACTATGGATAAATGGAGATTTTAGGAAAAAGACACACATTAGGGCGGAGTAAGCTCCGGTGAAAATGATTTCATCTTTCATATAGCGGTTAATGATATTTTCATTTTTGCTTTTTGGTTTTTCTTCCATATATTCTTTTAATGGTGGTTCAAATGAAAAGGCGATGCCAGCCAAGGTATCCATGACCATGTTAATCCACAGCATTTGAATGACGGTGACTGGAACATCGACACCAATGAATGGTCCAATAATAGAAATACTTACGGCACATATATTCATTGTAAGCTGAAATATAATAAATTTTCTAATGCTTTTGAAGATTGTTCGTCCATATAAAATGGCGTTTGATATGGATAGAAGATTGTCATCTAAGATAACGATATCACTGGCTTCTTTAGCTACTTCGGTGCCTGATCCCATAGCAAATCCAACATCGGCTTTTTTTAAAGCTGGTGCATCATTAACACCATCACCTGTCATGCCAACAACTAAATTTGCGGACTGGGCAATTTTAACCATTCGGCTTTTATCTTGTGGTAAGGCTCTGGCAAGTACTTTTAAATTAGGAAGTAATTTTTTTATTTCTTCATCGGATTTTTGATTGAATTCTTTACTGGTGAGAATTATATCAGTAGGTTTTGTTATGAGACCAACTTCTTTACCAATTGCTTTAGCGGTATCTATGTTATCACCTGTTATCATGACAGTGTTGATATGAGCTTTATTTATTAGTTTTAAGCCTTCGATAGCTTCTGGTCTTACTTCATCTTTGATATATACTAAACCTATTAAGGTGATTCTTTCAATTTTTGTGTTTGTGGTGGTTCCAAAAGCTAGGACTCTGATGCCTTGATCTGTGGCTTTTTTTATTTGATTTATGATTTTTGTTTTATTGATTAGTGTTCTTTTTTGTTCATTTTTATAATAATGAGTACATTTTTCTAAGATTATTTCTGGGGCTCCTTTGATAAATGCGATGTTGTTTTGATTATATTCAATTTGAGTTAAAGAGTATTTATTTTGACTATTGAATGGCGTTTGGTTTATTTTTTTATAATTAGTATTTGCTTTTTTAAAAAATTTTAATAGTGCCCTATCGGTAATGTTTCCACCAATTGGAATATTATTTTCACTATAGGTGCTTTCATTATTAGCAGTTAGAGCAAGTTTTACTCTTGTATAGTAAGATGGATGTTGTTTTAAATCTTGTTCATTTTTGAAAATGTTACCATCGACATCTGTTATTGCAATAACGTCTAATTTACCTTTAGTAATGGTCCCTGTTTTATCTGTAAATAAAATGTTTAGGTTGCCAGCTGTTTCAATGCCCATTAATTTTCTTACTAAGACATTGCTTTTTAGCATTCTTTTCATATTTGACGACAAAACTAGAGTAATCATTAATGGCAATCCTTCTGGGACAGCAACGACAATTATAGTGACAGATAAAGTTAAGGCTTTTAAAACATGTCCAAACATTAGTGGAAAGTTAGTTATTGTATTAATTATTTGATTCAATTCAAAATTATTTTCAATAACGGTTACTGAGAAAAGATAAGATAGACTAACAAGGGCAGCACCAACATAGCCAATTTTACTAATTAATTCAGCTAATTTTATTAATCTAAGTTTTAAAGGACTATTTGGTGATTTTTCGCCTACTTCTTTAGCAAGTTTACCATAAAATGTATTGCTTCCAACTTTAGTTACTTCCATGGTAGCAAGGCCTTGGTAGACAACAGTTGAACGATATACTTCACTACCTTTGGTTTTTGTTTTTTCTTTCATTTCTCCATTTAAACTTGATTCATTAACTGAGATGTTTCCTGCAATTAGTTTTCCATCAGCTGGGATTTTATCACCTGGATTTAGTAAAACCATATCACCAACAACGACGTCATCAATACTAATTTCTTCTACTTTATTATTTCTTTTAACTTTTACTTTGATTTTTGAAGCATCTTTTTGTAGTTGTTCAAAGGCTTTTTCACTACCATATTCAGAGACTGTAGATATGAATGAAGCTAAAAATATGGCAATGACGATACCTACTGTTTCATACCAATCAAAGTTTTGAAAGAGAAATAAAGTTTTTACTACTAAAGCAATAATTAATATTTTAATAATAGGGTCTCCTAAGGTGGCTATTAGTTTATGGATAAAGCTTTCTTTTTTTGATGCGACGATTTCATTACTTCCGTATTTTTTTCGGTTTTTTATTACTTCTTCATTTGTTAGGCCTTTTGGCATAGAAGCACCTCCTAACAAAAGATATTTATAAAATTCTATTTTTATGTGAAATACTGTCCGACAAAAAAACTGCTTATTTAGCAGGTTTAAGCAGTCCTTCTTCTTTTAAAAGATTATATATACACGAATAACTACGGCTATTATAAAATTTACAAAATTTACGAATACTGACATTGGTCTTTTTATAAAGATTAATTATTTTTTGTTTTTCTTCTTCACTCATAACGTTAGATGGTACTCTATTTTTATTACCATGTACAAAGCTAACAGTTCCATTAATGACTTCTTTTTTTAATTTTAGGATATATTTCGGATGGTATCCAGTAATAGTGGCTATTTCTTTATATGTTAAAAATGTTTGATTGTTTAGTTTTTCTTTAATAAGTTTTACCGCTTCTTCTTTTTTAGTCATTTGTAACGCTCCTTGCTATGGATGGTAATATTTTTGTGAGATAATGCTATAGGCATTGCTTTTACAACTGTTTCTGTTTAAAAGTCCTATATATTATATCATAGATTAATGGTTTTAAGACAAAATTTGTCTGAAAAAATATATTGATTTTTAATTGTTTTATTTTTTGACACGCTTTTTATTATACAGGTTTTTGACATTATTATCAATTATTTTGATATATTTCTTTGATTGTTTTAAAATTTCGGTGATAAAAACAGAGGGATTGTTTTTATTTACTAAAAGAATATTATTAGTTTTGGTTCTGGTTAAAGCAACGTAAAATAATCTTCTTTCTTCTTCATAGTTTGTTTTTGTTTGAGTTAAATATTGTAAGTATTCATTATTTTTTATTTTATTTGGAAAACCTGTAATAGCATTTTCTAAGTTTATAATAATAACTTTTTCAGCCTCTAGTCCTTTTGATTTATGAATAGTCATATATTTCATATTATTTAATTTTGGCACTTTATTTAAATCTTTTTGGTTGCGTCCTAAAATTATAGTTTTATTATTTTTAGGAATTTTAGACCATATTTCTTTGATGGAGTTTTGATAATAATATATATGAATAGGATATGTTTCATGTTTTTTTGAAAATAATTTTTTATTAATTTGATTTTTATTTTGCATAATGAATTTTTTAGCTACTTTTAGAAGTTCTTGATTGTTACGATATGTTTGTTTTAATTTTATTATTTTAGCTTTTGGAAAATATTTCTTAAAGTTTAAAAAGATTTCTAGATTACTTCCAGTAAACTGATATATTGACTGCCAATCATCACCTACAGCTATTAGTTTAGCGTTAGTTTTGAGTTGAATTTCTTTGATTAGTTCACATTTGTTTAGTGAAGTATCTTGATATTCATCAATAATTATATATTTATAGGGATAGATACCATCTTCTTTAATGATTTCTGTGGCTTTATTTATCATATCGTGAAAGTCTATTTGATTTGTTTCTTTTAAGTATGTTTGATATTCTTGGTATATTTGTTTTACTAAATTTAAAAATAATTTATGTCTTTTTCTTATTTTTATAAAGTTTTCTTTTTTATTAATTTGATGGAATTTATTAAAATGAAACAAATTATAATTATTACTTTTGAAAAGGTTGATAAAGGTTTTGATGATATCTATTATTTGAGGAAAATATTTTGAATTAATTAAAATATTATTTTTTATAATGGGAATACTTCCTTTACCTATTTCAGTAAATTTAACATTTATGATTTGGTAGAGATTTTGAAATTTTTTTAGTTTATTTATGATTATTTTTTCTAAGGTTTGATTATCTATTAATTTTACTTGTTGATTTCTTTTTATGATTTCATAGCCTAAACTATGAAAAGTTTTTACTTTAATATAAATATTTTCTTTTTTTAGTTTATTTTGTAATTCTGCAGCAGCAGATTTAGTGAAAGTAATACAAAGTATTTCTTCTGGCATGATATGTTTTTTTATTAAATATTTGATTTTATAGATAATAGTTAGAGTTTTTCCGCAGCCAGCTCCGGCAATGACTAAAAGATTTTTAGATTTATTTTTAATTACTTTTTTTTGATATCTATCTAATTTAATTTTTTCCACAATAAAACACCTCTATATATATTAATATACGAGGTTTTTTTGTTATTTCCTTTTTTAGTTATTTGCATTAGCTACAATTGTATAATATAGTGTACGGTCACTATCAGTAATTTCACCGTTTTGTTTACCTATAGTAATAACAAATACTCCATTATTTGCCTCTGCGTATGTCATATCGGTTGGAATTTCATTCATTTTTGCATCTTTTGTAATTAAAAATTTAGTTCCATTATAGTTTGATTCAATTGTTTTAGCATTTGTAAAGTCAAGAGGTTTATTATTTTGAGCAGCTGCTTGTTTAAGTACACTGATAATTGAATTTTTCATTCTTGAGTAATCGCTATATTTTTGATTATTAAAATATTTAATTACTACGATAATATTTATATCTTTATCAGTAATTAATAAACCTTCTTCGGATGGGGTTGCATCTAGTTCTTTTGGTATTTTAAAGTTAAAACCACTATAAGTGACAATATTACTATTTTCATTTTCTGTATTATTAGTGTTATTTTCTGTGGTGGTTTCTTGATTATTAATATTGTTTTCAATTTCTGTATTAGTTTTTTCTTTATTATCTTTATGTGTGTCGTTTACTTTTAGAATACTTGAAACTGTCAATATAGCGATAATAATGATTATTATTAAAATTATTATAGGCCATGGCTTTTTATGAGATGGTTTATTTGTGTTTAATGGATTTTCTGATTGGGGAATAATTGGAGTATTAGAAATTGGTTGATTAGTTATTATGTTTTCATTTGTTGTTTGTGACTGGTTTGGTGTTTGAGGATTAATTTCTTGATTGGAAACTGGTTGGCTTTGCATTTGAGGATTAGTTTCTTGATTAGGTACTGGTTGATTTGACTGAATACTATTTACATGTCTATTTATTCTTGAGCCACAATTTGAACAGAAAATCATATTATCTTTTATTTCTGATCCACAATTTGGACATTTCATATTTGTTTCCTCCTTTTATTATAAAATACCATATATAAAAATAAGTTACAATCTTTTTTAGTAATTGTAACTTATATTTCATAAATTTTACATATATCATTTAATTATTTTTAAAACTTCGTCTTTATCTTTGAATGAAAATTCATCACTACCTAGAATTTGGGTATCTTCACTACCTTTACCTAATATTAATAAAATGTCTTTATCTTGAAGCATACTGATACCTTTTTTTATAGCTTCTTTTCTATTAATTATATTTTCAAAATTTTCTTTATTTAAGTTTTCAGTCATAGCGTTTATAATATCATTTTCGTTTTCATGACGCGGATTATCAGTTGTGAAGATAGTATAGTCGGTATTTTCTGTAACTAATTTACCGATTAATGGTCTTTGGTTTTTTCTTTTATTGCCACCAGCTCCAACAACTGTAATAATTTTCCCTTGAGCTATTTCTTTAACTTTTGTTATGGTATTACTTATTGTATTTAAATCAAAGGCATAATCGATTATAATTAAACTATCTTTATATTTTACAGCGTCAAATCTACCATCAATCTGGGTTAGGGATAAAGATGCTGAGACGATTGCATCTTCATCTAAGCTAATTAATTTTGCAACAATATATGCAGGGGTATAATTATAAATATTGAATTTACCAATTAGAGGCAATTTTATTTGTTTTGAAGCTATGGTAAATTCTGTATAGTCATAGTTTGCACTTATTAGTTTAACTGGGTAATCACTGTCTTCTTTACCATATAATATATTTGTATTTTGTGGTAAAACAAAATGTTCAAAGTATTTATCATCTTTATTAATAATAGCATATCCATTTTTTTTGAGCATTTTGAAAGGTTCGATTTTTTCGTTTAGATATCCATCAACATTATTATCTTGGAAGTTTGTAAATATGGCTATATCAAATCTTAAGCCTTCAATATGTCTTTGTTTAATGGCATTTGATGAGGTTTCAATTATAAGTACTTCACAGTCTGCATTGACGGCTTCATTTATTAATTCATATAATTCATAGATGTCTGGGGTAGATGATGATGTTTTTTTTCTTTGACCATCTAGGTAAAATCCATTGGTATTTATACAAGCCGTTTTTATATTTAAATTATTTAAAAGTTTATATAGTATATCAGATGTGGAAGTCTTACCATAGGTTCCTGAAATGGCAATTAATTTTATTTTATCTAATTTTTCTAAATTTAATTCTTTTAAATAATTGCTTAAATATGTTCTTGTGTCATCAGTAATTATGGTCTTAACTGGATATTCACCATGTGAGGCAATAATACATGCTGCTCCTTTATCAATAGCTTCTTCGATATAGTCATGTCCATCAGTATATGGCCCTGTAAGAGCAAGAAAGGTATCACCTGGTTTTACTTTTTTTGAGTTTACTCTTAACATGTTTCCCTCCTAATTTTTTAATTAGTTTATCAAATGGAATAGCAATAATATTAACTAACCAGATGATAAAATATGAGAAATAACTGACGGCAGCTAAGATTATATAGTAGAAAGCTGTGTTATCAAATACTATATCAGCATAGTGATAAGCTATATAGTCTAATATGAAATAAGTGTTTAAACAAGCATAAAGTATAGCTAATATGACTAGTCTAGTTATTAATTTTTTATCTATTTTTAATTTATTTTTCTTTTTATAGTTTAATAGAAATAAAATGGTATATAGTATAACTGCGCTTACACCAATAATTTTTAAGTTAAAATTTACAGCAATTATTATTAATAGTATTGAAAGCAATTCTTTATTAATCAATATTTCTTTAATGTTTTTAGAAATCCATTTATTATAAGATTTAAAGTCATATTTGTTTTTTTGAAGTTCTGAGAAGATTTTTTTATATTTTATGATATTATAACAAATGTATGTTGATAGTGAAATATAAAAGAAAATCATTTGTCACCTCCAAAGAAAATTTCATACCAAAGTAAGAAGATATAAATGGTCCATATTTTACGGCTATTATCGGTTTTTCCTTTGCAATGATCGTCTAGTAATTTTACTATTTTTTTAGTGTTGAAAAATAGTTTGTCTTTGGTAAAAAGGTTTTTGATTTGTTTATAGATATCTTCATCTTTGATCCATTCACGGATTGGAACTGGAAAGCCTAGTTTCTTTTTATTTGAAACTTTATCTTCTAAAACTTCACTAGCAATATCACGGAAGATTTTTTTTGTTTTATATTTATCGGTTTTAAAGTCAGTCGGAAGACCTAATGCATAGTCAATTAATGGTCTATCTAAAAATGGTACTCTTACTTCTAAAGAATTTGCCATACTCATTTTATCAGCTTTTAGTAAAATATCGCCAGTAAGCCAGAAGTTAAAGTCAATATATTGCATTTTAGTGATATCATCTTTATCTTTTACTTTATCATAATATGGTTTAGTTAAATCTTGAAAACCTTTGGTTTGTCTTTTGTTTTTTAATATTTTACTTACTTCTTTATTATTAAATATAAAAGCATTTCCAACGAATTTATCTTCAAGTTTCTTTCCACGTCTAATTAAAAAATTGATCCCTCTTTTATGTGGAAAAATACTAGCTATTTTACCGATAGAAAATCTAATTGGATATGGTATTTTATAATACCAACTAGCAGTTAGAGGTTCTTGATATATATTATATCCACCAAATATTTCATCTGAGCCTTCGCCTGATAGAGAAACTTTAACATTTTCACTAGCTATTTTTGTAACAAAGTATAAAGCGATTGATGAAGGATCAGCAAGTGGTTCATCCATATAATATAAGATATTTGGTAAGTTTTTAAAGTATTCTTCTTTAGTTATAATTTTGTTTATGTTCTTAGTATTTATATTTTTAGATAAATCTTTAGCATATTCGATTTCACTATATTTCTTATTATCGAAGCCAACGGTAAATGTTTTATCAACATCACTACTGGCGGCTATGAATGATGAATCAACGCCACTTGACAAGAATGATCCTACTTCAACATCACTTATTTTATGGGCTTTTATGGAATCTTGAAGACGAGTTTTAATACCATCTTTCCACTCTTCATAGGTTTTGGTATTATCTTCTTTGAATTTAATTTCATAGTATTTTTTTATATCTAGTTTGCCATTTTTATATTTTATATAATGTCCTGGCATTAGTTTATAGACATTTTTAAAGAAGGTTTCTTCACCTGGGCTATACTGAAATGTAAGATAGTATTCAAGCATTTTTGTGTTTAATTCTTTTTTGAAATGAGGATGAATTAAAAAACTTTTTATTTCAGAGCCAAATATTAAAGTATTACCCATTTTAGCATAATAAAATGGTTTTATGCCATAGAAATCTCTAGCTGCAAACATTTCGTTTGTTTTGGTATCATAGATGACAAAGGCAAACATTCCTCTTAGTTTATCTAGGAGATTTTCATTCCACTGTTCATATCCATGGAGTAGGACTTCGGTATCTGTTTTAGTGGTAAAGGTATGACCAAGTTTAATTAGTTCTTCTCTTAGGGGTTCAAAATTATATATTTCACCATTAAAAATAATTACTTTAGTTTTGTCTTCGTTATAAATGGGCTGTGAACCACTTTTTAAATCTATGATACTTAAACGTCTAAAACCTAAGGCAATATTTTTATCACAGTAGTACCCTTCTGAATCTGGTCCACGATGAGCGATTAAATCTGCCATTTTTTTTATGGTCTTTGTTTTATCTTTTTCTTTATTAATATATCCAACAAATCCGCACATATTACTGCCTCCTTTTAGTATCAGTCATATTCATTTTATCATATATTTCTTTATTTTTAAAGAAAAAGGGCAAAGATTAGCTTTGTCCTATTTATCTATTACAACAGTTCTAGTTAAAATATCTTTGGTAGTTTGTTTTTTTTCAGTTACAAATGAAGCTATGAAACCAAGAATGAAAACATCTAAAAACAAGAGCAATTGTCTAACAAAAGAACCTATAAAGCCTTGAATTTCACCATTTAATTTGGTTACTTTTATATGCATCATGCCTTTCCCTAAACTTGAGCCAGTTCTACTTTCAGCAAATGGAAAGTAAAAAAATATAACAACTAAGCATAGAATATATCTAGCATCACTTAAGATATTAATAATATCTTGGCTAAAATTAAATGAATGAATTAGTTTATTTGTTGAAAGAAGTCCATAACAAATTAAACTAATAATAAATAAATCAATGACTAGAGCAACAAATCTTTTGATTGGGCTGGCATAGTTTAAATCAGTGGTTTCTTTCATAATTAATTTATTAATGACATAGGTTTTAGCTATTTTATCATTTAGTGCTCTTTTTTCTGGTGGGACAGCTGAGAAGATAAAACCAATGCCTAAGGTTATAATATTAACTAATTTAGCGGCATTTCTTTTAAGAGCAAGAGGGAAGGTGACAGGATTTTCATATTGATCAACAACACATATATCTAATATTAGTTTACCTATAGATCCCTGCCATGCTGTTCTTTCGCATATTGCATTATATAATATATATAGTGGAATAAATATTATGATGGCAATATATATATTTACTGTGAATAAAAATTTATTAATTAATATTAATATAAAATATGTGATTATACCTATTAGAAAGGTGTCAAAAGCTCCAGCTACTAATCTTTTAAGAAAACCGGCATATTTTTCATTTTCTATGTAGTTATCGTCAGATACTTTTTGAAAAAATGTATTAATATTTTGAAAATTGTAATTACAATATGGACAGTTTATGGCATTTGCATCAATCATTCGGCCGCATTTAGGGCATCCTTTTTGCATGTTATTCACTCCCTTTATTATGATTATATCATTCTTTTTTGAAAAGAAAAACACCTTTTGGTGTTTAGGCTGCTTTTATTTTATTTATATAATGATGAACTTTTGTGGCCCATGAGGTACTGGCAGCATATTTTTTATTCATTTTTTCTGGAGTGTTTAATCCTTTATCATAGTAGTTTTTTTTGAGATTATTCATGAATGAATATATACCTTCATCTAATGTATTGAAACGTTTATATGAAGTTCCATTACAACTTGGACCGCCTTTCATTCCACCAACATTGTAGCACTGTTTTACTTGTTTACTACATGAGCTATTGCATCCGGTCTCATGAAGAACGATGGCAACAGCTAAGTATGGGTCTATACCCATTTCTACAGCATATTTGGCAAAACTTGCACCGGTATTTGATAATGTAGAATGAAGTGAACGATTTAATTTTTCGGTTAATTCAGTTAGAGTTAGACCATCAAAGACAATTGGTTCGGCTTGTGGCTCTTGTGGAGTTTCTGTTACCACTGGAGCTATATTAGTTACTTCTGGTTCAGGAGTTGGTGTTTCTGGTATTACTTCGATGGGTGTTCCTGATTCATCTATTTCTGAGGTGGCAATTGCGACTTCATTATTTGAAGTAGTTGTTTCGGTTTTTGGAGTACTTTCAGTTTCTAAGCTTTGGGTTTGATTTAATAAATTTATTTGGGGTACTGCAATAGATACTAGTACACCAAATACTACAACCATTATTACTTTTTTAACCTCTGTCATTTACATCTCTCCTACTATTCTGATATTTATTTTAGCATAATAATTTTTAGGCGTCAAATTGATGTATAATTTAGTTTTTCCTTATAAATTAAGGTTGACTTTTGGAAAATAAAAAGAAGCAAAAATTTTATTTTGCTTCTATCTCGTTCATGTAGGCTCTGATTTTAGATGGCCATGATGTACTAGCGGCATATTTAGGTCCAATAGTTTCTGGAGTGGTTAAACCTACAGCATAGTAATTTTTATATAAATTATTCATGAATGCTTTAATTCCCTCATCTAAACTTGGGAAGGCTTTATAAGAACCACCATTACATCCTGGCGAACCTTTCATTCCACCTACGTTATTACAATTTCTTAGAAGTGAAGAACAGTTCCACTTACATCCTGTTTCATGCAAGACAATAGCCACTGCAAGATAAGGGTTTATACCTAATTCAATAGAATATTTGGCAAAACTTTCACCTTTTCCAGCTAAAGTACTATTTAATGAACGATTTAGTTTATTTACTAATTCGTCATAGGATATACTGGTACCTGATTGGGCCGTAAGTTTTCTAGCTTGTTCATCAGCTTTAGCCTGAGCTTCGGCCTTTTTTCTTTCTTCTTCTTTTTTCTTTTCTAATTCTAATGCTTTTTTACGAGCAATTTTTATTTGTCTTAATTCATCGATGTCAATTTCAATTTTTAGTGAGTCTACATCTTGGTTTAATTCACTATTAATTGGCTTTATTTCTAATTTTGTTATATTCAAAGGTGTTTGTTCATTCATTTTTAAGTTCTTAGTCATTATATGATGAGTCATGAATGAATTTTTTATTTGTTTTAGGCTTTGCGCCTTTGTAATAGTAGGGTGCCAAAGGGCTGATACTATTACTAGAATGATTATGGCCACTATTTGGGCCTTAATCGATTGGTTTGTTTCCATTTTCACCCTCTCCTGTAAATTCAAAAATCAGAAAACAGGCCTTATTCTAGCACATTTTGATATATGCGTCAAATTGAGTCGATTTTTGTCATAGGTGTGATATGGGCTTTGCCTTTTATTTATAAGGGTATAATCTCCTCACTATATTATATGGGTTAAATGGATATATTTTATTCAACAATTGTTATTTTTTTATAATTCTGAAAAAGATATTGCGATGAACAAAATGCCAAATAAATTTTGACATTAGCTTACCTCACAGTAAGCTATTTCTACTTCATAGGAATCTTAGACTCCTCCATAGACCAATATCGGATGGTCGCCACCCTAACTCATTTTATGCTTGCCAAAATTTATTTGTTATATAACTTGTTCTATTCCTCTCATATATATTTTTAGCCCTTCAAACATTATATTTACTGATGCATTATAATCACGATCATGATTAGTGTGACAGTTTGGACATTCCCAATTTCTTATACTTAAATCCTTTACTTTCTTATTTTGATAATTACAAATGTTGCATATTTGACTACTTGGATAATATCTATCTATTTGTATTAATTTTTTGTTATTCCAAATAGCTTTATATTTAAGTATTCTTATTATTTCAGAAATTGGATTCTCATTTAAGCCTTTTGCCACATAATGATTTTTCTGCATACTTTTGACATCTAAATTCTCAGTTACTATAATGTCATTTTCTTTTATTAGTTTATTTGTTATATCATGTATCATATGTTTTCTGGCATTTCTTATCTTTTGATACATTCTTTGTATTTTTATTTTCATTTTATATCTATTTTTACTTCCGACTTTACATCTTGAAAGTCCTCTTTGAAGTCCAATTAATCTTTTAGTATTTAAATTAATTGTATTTTCTATTTTTTCATTAAATGATGTTACTATTAAATCTTTTATTCCTAAATCTATTCCTATTATACTTGATGGTACAAATGATGGTTTTATAAGTTCTTCTTCTATTAATACACTGACATAGTATCTTCCGGCCTCTTTTTTAATAACAGCACTTTTAATATTACCAAGTATTACCTCTTTGTTTCTATAACCTCTTATTTTTACTTCTTTTAATTTTGGTAATGTGATGATTCTATTTTTTAAATCTAGTTTAATAGAGTTATATTCTTTTCCATTATAACTGCTTTTAATATTATTAGTCTTATAACTTTCGTGTACTCCTTTTGCTTTAAATTTAGGATAACCACTGCCATTATAAAAATTTTTAAAAGCTCTTTCTAAATCTAACAAACTATTTCTAAGCGAGCAGCTATCCACTTCTTTAAGCCACTCTTTTTCTTTAGATAGTGATGGGATTAATTTTGCTTGGTCATATGCACTTTTACTTTTACCTGCTATCTTATATTCTTTCATTTTATCATCAAGAAAATAATTATATATAAATCTTGCACATCCAATTGTTTTATTGATTAACTGTTCTTGCTTTTTATCAGGATAAAGTCTAAACACATAACCTTTTAATATTTTCATACCATCACCTTCTATCTTTGGTGTATTCACTATAACACATACTATTTATTTTGTAAAGATTTTTGCGAACAAATGTTTTTGATTATTAAAATTTATTTTTGCAAAGCAAATTCCTAATATATAAAAAATGGTATTTTTTAAAGGAAAAAGTAAATTTTCGTTGAAAAAGCTAACTTACCATGATAGTATATAAAACAATATTTTAAATGGGAGAATAATGCTATGGAAAAAGGTTATAAAAATGAGAGTTATTATGATGTTACACCAATATCTATAACTTCTAATTTGTTAGATATAGCTGATATGTTAAGATGCTTAAGAAAGCCTAAAATAGCTTTGTTAGATGATAAAAATATTAATGGGTTATTATATAAAGGAAAAAGACCATTTTTAGAAAATTTTTTTAGTTTAGCTTCTATACCTTTTATACCTTATTATTTATTACAAAAAATTGAAATAGTTAGTAAACATCAAGAAATGGATTTTAATTCATTTATAAATTTAGTTAATAATTACTTATCTACTATTGATCCGTTTGATATTCCAATATTATTTGATAAGACACTAGACATTGAGGGTGGTTATTGTAACCCTTTATATTTGGGAAAAGACGAAAAAATAAAGAAACTTATATTTACGGAATTTGTTATAAATCAAAAATTTTCTGTATTAACTTCTGGAATATATGCTCATGAAGTTGTACACTCTCAGTTAGAGTTTAATAACGGAGTAAATAATTATATTCATAGTGAAGTTTTACCTATATTTTTTGATAAATTAACGGCTTTATATATTAATGATAATTACGAAACTTTAAAGATTAATGAGAAATTAAGATTTATTAGATTATTTAATGCAATAGATAGTTATAAAAATAAAGGTTTATCACTATATCATAAAACTAAATTATCTATGGGAATTATATCTATTTTAGAAGCAGAAAAACTATTTGATAAATATTTATATGGAACTCATAATGACAAAGATAATATAATTTTAAAAATCAATGATGTTTTATTAGGAAATATAAAACTTGAAGATTTGCTGAAAAATACCGAAATATCTATTAATAGTTGCCAAGATAAGAAATTAATTAAAAGAAAATTGAACAGTTTACTTTAAATAAAAATCAATATATAATCAAAATAAAGGAGATGGTTATATGTATAGGTTTAAGTATTATTATAAGGATGGCACTAATGAAATTAGTGACTGTTATGGAAAAAAGCCAGAATTAATGTACAATGATTTTGATGGGCTAATGGATTGGGATGAATTTAATAATTTACATTATAAAAATTTATCAGTTCATGAAATTTTAGAATTAGCAATGAAAGTTTATAAAGGTTTTCTTCCAGATTTTTATAGAATTGAAATAATTAACGATGAAAATGATGAAATCGTTGATTATATAGATGTAAAGGGGGTGAAGTAAAATGGCAGATACTGAATTTTTTACAACTGATGAATACGGTAATGTAATTAGTAAAACTAATATTCATCCAGATGGTAGTGTGTCTAGATACCCATATACTACTCCTGACCAAATAAAAAAAGGACATGGACATCAAGAATGGGGTAGTATGGAGAATTATTTACAAGATGAAAAACCTGATTAGCAAAGAAGTAAAAATGCTAAAAACAGCCAAAATCGTCGTTGGTCAGGTCCTGGCTATAATTTAGCTTTAGAAATGCTAAACGATTTGTCTTTAGAAGAATTACAAGAACTTTTAGAACTATCATCAGAAGATTATGTCCACACTTCTGAAGAAATGTTAGTAAGAGGTACTCATAAACAATTAACTCTTAAATAATCTGATTTATTATTAAAAACTAATTTGATGACAAATAAGTAACACACTACGATATTGGCAAAGCCAATAACGAGGTGTGCCAAAGGGATCGCCCTTTGGGAACTCTAAACAACGCATTTATCAGTTAAGGTAATGCGTTGTTTTTTGTATAAAAAATACAATTTCATTCCAGTCTTTATATCTATTCCTCATACTTATAAACTGGAATCCTCATGTTCATATGATTCTACTTGATGGTGGTATATCTAAAACTAATTTTAAAAACATTAATTTCTTTTATGAAAGTCATTTTAGATTTATTAGAAAATAAATTCGGTAAAAATGAATTTAGACAAATAAAAAAACAATTTATATCATAGACACAAAGATGGTTTTTATGTCTACGCACCTAAATCGTTATATAAATCTATTAAAAAACTAAGTAAGGTTATATATAGAGTATAACTTTATTTAGCAAGAGGAAATATAAAACTTGAAGATTTGCTTAAGGATACCGAAATATCTATTAATAGTTGCCAAGATAAGAAATTAATTAAAAGGAAATTGAACGGTTTACTTTAATTAAAAATCAATATATAATCAAAATAAAGGAGATGGTTATATGTATAGGTTTAAGTATTATTATAAAGATGGTAGTAC
>CALVRA010000017.1 GCA_944358415.1 uncultured Bacilli bacterium
TTGCGAAGGTACGAATTGAAGCCCCAGTGAACGGCGGCCGTAACTATAACGGTCCTAAGGTAGCGAAATTCCTTGTCAGGTAAGTTCTGACCCGCACGAAAGGTGTAACGATTTGGGCACTGTCTCGACCATAGGCTCAGTGAAGTTCTAATACCTGTGAAAATGCAGGTTACCCGCGACAGGACGGAAAGACCCCGTGGAGCTTTACTACAGCTTGATATTGGGATTTGGTCTATTATGTAGAGTATAGGTGGGAGACTTTGAAGCTAGGACGCTAGTTCTAGTGGAGTCGCCGTTGGAATACCACCCTTAATAGACTGAATTTCTAACCTGGCACCATGAATCTGGTGTAGGGACAGTGTCTGGTGGGTAGTTTGACTGGGGCGGTCGCCTCCTAAAGAGTAACGGAGGCGCTCAAAGGTTCCCTCAAAATGGTTGGAAATCATTTGTAGAGTGTAAAGGTATAAGGGAGCTTAACTGCGAGACCTACAAGTCAAGCAGATGCGAAAGCAGGACTTAGTGATCAGGCGATTCAGTATGGAATGGTCGTCGCTTAACGGATAAAAGTTACCCCGGGGATAACAGGCTGATAGCGCCCAATAGTTCACATAGACGGCGCTGATTGGCACCTCGATGTCGGCTCGTCACATCCTGGAGGTGTAGTCGCTTCCAAGGGTTGGGCTGTTCGCCCATTAAAGTGGCACGCGAGCTGGGTTCAGAACGTCGTGAGACAGTTCGGTCCCTATCCGTCGTGGGCGTAGGAAAATTGAGGAGAGCTGTTCCTAGTACGAGAGGACCGGAATGGACATACCTCTGGTGTAGCTGTTGTCACGCCAGTGGCACTGCAGCGTAGCTATGTATGGAATGGATAACCGCTGAAAGCATCTAAGCGGGAAGCCAGCTTCAAGATGAGTTTTCCCATTTTTTATAAAGTAAGATCCCAGAAAGACTATCTGGTTGATAGGCTGGAGGTGGAAGCATGGCAACATGTTGAGCTGACCAGTACTAATAGATCGAGGATTTAATCCTATTAATTGTTTTCTCTATTGAGATATTTAACATTACCATGTTTTCAGAGAATTATTTCTCTCTATTTGATTTGTAACGATAGCGAAGTGGATACACCTGTTCCCATCCCGAACACAGAAGTTAAGCACTTCTACGCCGACGATAGTGTATGCGAAAATAGGACGTTGCAAATTTTTTTTGTATTTAAAAATGTATTAGTTTTTTCTAATACATTTTTTCGTAGTTTTTTTCTTCTTTATTTTCTTCTATGCATAATTTATACATATCTACTCCTAATATTAAGGATAATCTCCATAGCGTTCCAATTGAAAATGTTTGATGAACATTATTTTCAATGTTAGAAATAAATTGTTTTGAGTAATTGGCTTCTTCGGCTAGTTTAGCTTGAGTAATACCTTTAGCTTTACGATATTTTCTAACATTTTTTCCAATGAAACCATATACATAATTTTCATCATTTCTATTAAACTGCATATTATCACCATCTATTAATATTTTCCCATAATTTACCAATTTTATGGTGTCATGGTTCGTAGTACTGTTATTTGCAAGTAGCTTATATTATATAATAAAATATTAGAAAATTACTTTTTAAATTATGTATTTTTTGGTATACTAATAATGGTGATTTTATGGAATATAAGTTAACTACAAAAAGTGAAATGGATACTGTTGAAATTGCTCAAAATTTAGAATCTGAAAAATTTCCTAATATGGTTATTTGTTTAAATGGAGAGCTTGGTAGTGGTAAGACTGTTTTTACAAAAGGTTTTGCTCAAGCTTTAGGTATTACGGATACTGTTACTTCGCCTACTTTTAATATTATTAAGGAATATGATGGTGAGTTATCTTTGTATCATATGGATGTATATAGACTTGATGGTAATACTGATGGTGTAGCTATTGAGGATTATTTTAATAAAGGTGGAGTTGTCATTATTGAATGGGCAAATACAATTAAGGATATTTTACCAAATGACAGATTAGATATTAAGTTTAAAGTTGCTGGAGAAAATGCGAGAGTTTTGACGATTGTTCCTCATGGCAAGAAATATGAAGAATTATGCGAGGCCGCACTTTGAAATATTTATTTATAGATACAGCGACTACTAATTTGGTGGTCGCTATTATTATTAATGGTAAAATTGCTTATATGTATGACAATAATGATAATCATGATATGTCTAGTAAAATGATGCCTGTGTTATATGAAGCTTTTGAAAAATCTAATTTGAAACCTACTGATATTGATAAGATATTTGTGGTTAATGGTCCTGGGTCTTTTACAGGAATTAGAGTTGGTCTTACTGTCGCAAAGACTATGGCTTATACTTTGAATATTCCTATTGTTACTATTTCTTCTTTAGAAGTTATGGCAAGTGGGATTTGTGGGACAGCTTTAATTAATGCAAGAAGAGGATATGTTTTTGCAGGTACTTATGATGAGGATTTAAATGTTTTATATAAAGATTGTTATGTTTTGATGAATGGTAATCTGGAAAAACCTTATGTTAGTTATGATGATTTTGAATTCGAGACCATGAAACCTAAACTTAATATTTTAAAAGTTATTTTAAAACATGAAAATGATGAGCCTATGAATGTTCATAAGGTTAATCCTAATTATTTAAAATTAACAGAGGCTGAGGAAAAATTTAATCATGATAGAGAAAATTAATGATATAAATTTGGTTTTGTCTTTTATTAGAAAGTTTTTTCCACAGTATAGTGGTAGTGATAATCCTTTTGAAAAAGTTATTTGTTATAAGGTAGATGATAAAGTTGTTGGATTTATGTCTTACAGTATTATTTATGAGAAAGCGGAAATGAATTATATTGCTGTTGATTTAGATTATAGGAGAAAAGGCATTGCCCAAAAAATGTTTGATTATGCGCTTTCTGATTTGAAAAATAATATGGTGGAAAACTTTAGCTTGGAGGTTAGAGCTGATAATAGAGGAGCTATTAACTTTTATTTAAAAAATGGTTTTGAAATAGTGGCTGTTAGAAAAAAATATTATGGTGAATGTGATGGATATTTAATGGTATTGGAGGTGGTTTGAATGTATATTTTAGCAATTGAGTCTAGTTGTGATGAAACAAGTGTGAGTGTGATTAAGGATGGTCATGAAGAGATTAGCACAGTTATTTTATCGCAGATGAATACGCATGCAAATTATGGTGGAGTGGTGCCTGAGATTGCTAGTAGAATGCATGTGGAAAATATTACTATAGTTATTGATGAGGCTTTAAAAAAAGCTGATATGAAAATGGAGAATATTGATGTGATTGCGGTAACTTATGGTCCTGGACTTATTGGCTCTTTATTAGTTGGTTTAATGGCTGCTAAAACTTTAGCTTTTATATATAATAAACCATTAATTCCAGTACATCATATTGCAGGGCATATATATGCGAATAATTTGGTTAAGAGATTAGAATTTCCATTAATTGCTTTAGTGGTTAGTGGTGGTCATACTGATCTTATATATATGAAGGAAGATTATAGTTTTGAAAAGTTAGGTTCTACTTTAGATGATGCAGTTGGTGAAGCTTATGATAAGGTAGCTAGGGTTATAGGTCTTCCTTATCCAGGTGGTCCATTAGTTGATAAATTAGCTTTTGAGGGAAAGGATACTTATGATTTGCCATTACCATTAGATGATGATAGTTATAATTTTAGTTTTAGTGGTTTAAAAAGTGCGGTTATTAATTTAGTACATAATGAAAGGCAGAGAGGTAATGAAATAGTTAAAGAAAATATAGCCTGTTCTTTTCAAAATAGAGTGGTAGAGATTTTGGTAAAAAAAACGATGAAGGCTTTAAAAGAGTATAAGGTAGAAAATTTAATTGTGGCCGGTGGAGTGGCGGCTAATAAAGGTCTTAGAAATGCTTTAAGCACGGCTTCGTTAAAAGAAAATATTAATTTGATTATTCCTGATATGAAATATTGTACTGATAATGCGGCAATGATAGGTGCGGCTGGATATTATGCATATAAAAGAGGAGATAGGGCTGGTTTGGATTTGAATGCGAAAGCAACGATTCCTTTGAGATGACTATTTTGATAGTCTTTTTCTTTACATGCGTGAAAATCTTCTATATAATTAAATTAGGAGGTATTAAATATGGAAAGTAGAATTGTAGGACAGACAGTTCCACTAGTTGAATTAAAACTTAGAGCTGGCGAGACTGTTTATACACAGTCTGGTGGACTTATGTATCAAACTGAAGGAATTAAAATGAGTACTAATGCGAAAGGTGGAGTAATGCGTAGCTTAGGTAGGATATTTACCGGTGAGTCTATTTTTATGGCGCATTATACGGCCGAGAAAGATGGAGCGATAGTAGCTTTTTCTTCAACTGTTCCAGGTAGTATTGTAAGTGTGAATTTAAGTGGCAATAATAGTTTAATTATTCAAAAAGGTTCATTTTTATGTGCGGAAAATAATGTTGAAACTAAGGTTATTTTTACTAAAAGATTTAGTGCTGGTTTATTTGGTGGGGAAGGTTTTATTTTACAGCAAACAACTGGACAAGGAACATTATTTTTAGAAATTGATGGAGATTATATTGAAAAGACTTTAGGTCCAGGAGAAGTTTTGAAAGTAGATTCTGGAAATGTAGTGGCTTTTGAAACAACTGTTTCTTATGAAATTGAGACAATTAAAGGTTTAGGCAATATTTTCTTAGGTGGTGAGGGTCTTTTTTTAACAAAGTTAACTGGTCCTGGTAAAGTTATTTTGCAATCACAAAATTTTCAAGATTTTGCGAATAGGTTAATTCCATTTATGCCAAGTTCAAATAATTAAAAAAGTTAGATTTTAGGGTCTAACTTTTTAAATGTCTTTTCTTTTTAAATCATTGCATTGAAAGCGTTCACCATTTTCGTTTTCAAAATATATTTTATAACCACAAACTGAGGCAATTTTTTCAATGGTGTCAAAGTTTATGTCTGTGGTTTCTGTTTCATACCTTGATAAAGTATTTTGGGTTAGATTGATAAGTTTGGCCATTTCTTTTTGGCTAAACTTTTTTTGATTTCTTATGTATTTTAATGCTTTTCCTATCATATTTATTCACCAATTAAATTATCCAACAAATGGATAAAATTGTCTTGGCATATCCAAAAACTGGATATATACTTATGATGATATAGTATCCAATAACTGGATATAAAAAGGAGTGAATTATGATTAATAAAATAAAAGAATTTTCCAAAAAATATATAATAGGAATTGTTTTTTGTATATTTTTAATAGGTATAGTATGTGTTTATGCGACAACATATTTCCCTTCAAATCAAACTACATATAATAATAAGACAACAGGAATGAAAGCTACTAATGTCCAAGCAGCTATAGATGAACTTTATAATAAGTGTTCTGTTCCAGTTGGTGGAGATGGATTGTTAAATCAAGTTGATGTGGTGACTTCTGGTGATGGATTATATAAAGATGAGTATGAATGTAGATATTTTTATAGAGGAGCAAATCCAAATAATTATATAACGTTTAATGGAGAGGAGGCAGGTTGGCGAATATTATCAATTGAATGTGATGGTACAATTAAATTATATAGAATTGATGGATTGGATAATTATATATGGTGGAATGATGGCGATTATGAATATTTTAATAGTTGGATTGATTCTGAACGAAATATATATTTGAATAATGCATATTATAATTCTTTGACTAGTAGTGCAAAAAAACAAGTTGTATTACATGATTTTGCAATCGAAAGTGGCACTGAGAAATTAGGTGATGATATGGTTGCTTATATAGCTAAAGAAAATTCTACGAAGTGGAATGGTAATATAGGTCTTATTAGTATGAGTGAAGCAGTAAGAACAAATAGTGATAAGGATAGTTGTGGAACTGTTGATTTGCATTATTTTTCTGGTAAAGGACATTCTACTGGTTGTGAAGATACAAATTGGATATTTTCAACACATACTAGGGAATGGTGGACATTTTCTAATGGTAGTTGGTCTAATGGAGCTTATATAATAAAACAATCTGGGGGTTATGTTGGAAGTAATCAGAGTTCAGATGTTCGTCCTACACTTTACTTATCATCTTCAGTAAAAATTACTGGTGGAACTGGAACTCAATCTGATCCATACACTTTAAAATAGAAAGGAGCAAGTCAATGAAAAATAAAAAAACAGCATATTATGTAAAAAATAATATTATGATATTTATTATAGGTATTATTCTTTTTTGTGGTATAGGAGTATATGCTTCAGTAACATTTGCTAGTAGTACTGTAACTTATAGTAATACTTCAAGTGGGTTAAATTCAACAAATGTTCAGGAAGCTATAGATGAATTATATAATTCTTGTAATAATTCATCGACTTCTTCTGGGCCGGCAAATGATTTGCTGGATAAAGTGGATGTTGTTGAGAGTGGAGATGGTTTATACAAGGATGAGTATGAGAATGGGAGATATTTTTACAAAGGAGCGAATCCCAATAATTATATAACTTTTAATGGTGAAAAAGCTGGCTGGCGAATAATATCTGTTGAGAGCGATGGAACAATAAAAATAACTAAGACGGCTTCTGTAGGTACCCAAATGTATGATGTTCAAGGTAGATATGATTGGTTTTATCCTACTTGGTTAAATAAATATTTAAATCTAGAATATTATGATGGGTTGACTGCTACAGCTAAAGCTCAGATAGGATCACATAAATGGGGCGCAGGTGCAATAAACCCTAATAATGACTTGAAAACTCAAATAAGTAGTGAAAATGGAACAAGATGGTATGGAAAGATTGCTTTGCCAACAGTAAGCGAATATTTAAGAGCAAATTCAAATAAAAGTAAGTGTAATAGTTTTACGTTATATAACGATAATCTTAGTACATGTAAAAAAACAAATTGGATGTATATAAATGATGAATGGTTTACTTTTACGACAAATCAGAGTGGTTGGGTAATTGTGTTGGTCGAAACAGGTTCTTTAGCTAATACAGATGCGGATGAGTATAATCAAATTTATCATGCTACGCTTTATCTTTCATCAGAAGTAAAAATAACTGGGGGCACTGGAAATAAGGCAGATCCTTTTACGATTCAATAGAATATATTTAAAAAGGCTATTTTTGTAGCCTTTTTTCTATGAAAACAATAAGGTAATATAATAAAGTAGCCATAACTGAAAGTAGGATAATGCCAGTCATTACTAAGTTTAAATTGAAGACTTGCGAGCCATACATTATAAGATAACCAACACCAGCTTTTGAAACTAAGAATTCACCCATAATGACGCCTATGAAGATAAGCCCTATGTTGACCTTACAAACATTTATTAAATTATTATAATTACTTGGTAAAATTAATTTAAAAAATATTTGATGGGGTTTTGATTTAAAACTTTTTAGTAGTCTTATTTTATTTTCGTCGACATTATTAAAAGCTTGTTTGACATTAATTATTGTAATTATTATTGATATGAATAAGGCCATTATTATAATTGATTTCGCACTTGCTCCAGCTATTATAATTATAATAGGTCCTAGGGAAACTTTTGGTAAGCTATTTAATATAGTTAGATATGGGTCTATTACTTTGGATAGAAATTTAAATCTCCAAAGTAATGTGGCAATTAGAATACCTCCTAGTGTAGCTATTAGAAAGCTTATGATTACTTCATAAAAGGTTATCCAAATATGGTGAAAAAGAGTACCATCTTTATATAGATTTATAATGGTTTTTACTATTTCTTTTGGACTTGATGAAATAAAGGTATTGATTAAATTATGATTAGCGGCATATTGCCAAAGGAAAATTATTAGGAAAATTATTAATATTTGAGTAAATCTAATTAGAAAATTATTTATTTTTATTTTTTTTAAATATTTTTTATGTTCATTACTATACATGATAATCAATATCCTTCCATATTTTATCATAATAGTAGGCGAATTCTTTGGCTTTTCTATTTTGAATTGGTGTACTTCTATTTGTTAATTTTATTTCGTAAATGTTTTTAATTTTGCTTGGTCTTTTGGTTAAGACAATAATTCTATCGGCCATACTAATTGCTTCTGAGATGTCATGAGTAATCATAATGGCACTTTTTTTCTCTTTTTTGATTATTTGATAAACATCATCAGATACAGCTAATCTTGTTTGGTAATCTAAGGCTGAAAAAGGTTCATCTAAAAATAGAATATCTGGTTTGGTAGCTAAGGTTCTGATGAGTGATACTCTTTGTCTCATACCACCAGAAAGATTATTTGGATAGGCTTTTTTAAATTCTTTTAAGCCATAAGTGTCTAGTAGTTTATTTACATAATTTATATTTTCTTTGGTTAAATTATTTTCTAGTTCTAGTCCTAATAAGCAATTTTTATAGATGTTGCGCCAATCAAAGAGATTGTCTCCTTGAAGCATATAGCCAAATTTTAAGTTTTTATCTATTTCTATTTTTCCACTTGAGGCTTTATCTAGTCCACATAATATGGATAATATAGTACTTTTACCGCAGCCGCTAGGTCCAACAATAGCGACAAATTCACCTTGTTTTAAATTTAAAGAAAAATCTTCCACAGCTAATATTTCATTTTTTTTAGTGTGGTAAGTTTTTCTTAAGTTTTTGACTTTTAAAATATCCATTATTGTTTAGAATATGTGTTATCAATTAATTTATTATAAGGTGCTTCTTTGTCTAATTTTCCGGCATTTTTAACTATTTCTTCGATATGTTTAAAGTCTTTTTCACTGATAAATGTGGTATCATACCATGAGTCAATGTCTTTATATCTTTGAATTATTTCTATTAAATCTTTTTCTTTTGTATCTGGGAAGTAATCTTGAATGTGTTTGGCTATCTCTTCACTTGTATGAGTGTGAGTATAGTCTAATCCTTTTTGAATCGCTTTGGTAAATCCTTCTATTACTTTAGGATTTTTTTCAATATAGCTTTTTTTAGCATTATAAGTGGTGTAAGGAACATTTCCTCCAAGTTCACCTATTGAGGCTACTATATGGCCATATCCTTCTTTTTCAAGTTCAGATGCGGTTGGCTCAAATAGAGCAACATAATCACCGGTTCCACCAATGAAAGCACCTGACATTGAGGCAAAGTCAATACTAGTATCAATATTTGTTTCATTTGATTTTATGCCATTTTTATTTAAGGCATATTCTAAGGTCATGGCTGGCATTCCGCCTTCTCTTCCACCAATTATGTGTTTTCCTTTTAAATCTTCTAGTTTAAAGTTTTTTGTGTTTTCTCTTGCGACTAGGAAGCTACCATCTTTTTTAGTTAGACCGGCAAAGTTTATTAAGTAGTCTTCTTGTCCGCCATTATATACATAGATAGTTGATTCACTACCACAGAAACCTATTTGAACGTCCCCTGATAAGACAGCGGCTGTTACTTTATCAGCTCCTGAGGTTAAAATAATTTCTACGTCTAATCCTTCTTCTTCAAAGTATCCTAGTGAGTGAGCAAGATACTGAGGTGTGTAGAAAATACTATGAGTAACTTCAGCTAATTTTATTTTAGTTAAACCTTTATTTTCTTCTTTTGGTTTAAAAACAAAGATTCCAGTAATGATAAGCCCTAGAGCTATTAAAATAATTATAAATTTTTTCAAAAAATTCTCTCCTTTCTAAATTCCATAGTATTATATTCATATTTTTTTAAAATGTTTTAATTCATTATTAAAATGTGGTAGAATATTATATATAAGGATGTGATTAAAAGTGGAGAAAAATGCTTTAGATAGTAGAGTAGTTATTATTGATAAAGATGGAACACCACATTATTTAGGAAGTGTGAAGGAAATTGAATTTCATGGTGAGTATATTATGGATTATATAAAAGAGTATTTTCCTGGTGATAAAGAGTTTGATGGTTTGGATATGGGAACAGCTAGGGATAAGTTTGGATATCACTTAGGTAATGTTGGTAAAGTCACTTATTTTAATGGTGAAAGTTATGGTGTGATTTATCTTCCTGATGATATTAGTGATGCACAAATAGAAAGTGTATATAATTTAAATTTGGGTAATCAACCGGTTATGATAGGTTTTAATCCAGAAGATTATGGGTTTATTTGTTATAAAACTATAGGAATTAATAATGATTATACTTTAAAAGATGCGATGGATGAGTATATGGAATTAAAACAAGAAAAGGGTCATATTAGATAATATGGAGAAAAGTATACTTAATAGTAAAGTTAGTATTATTGATGAAAATGGTCAAATTTATTTGATAGGAAGAGTTAATGAAAAAAATTCACATGTCAAATGTATGCTTGCTTATGCGAATTATAAATATCCTGGTATAGTTATTGATAAACTTTACGAAGGTAATTCTAGGGATAGGATTGCTTTAGCTTTAGGATGGTTAGGTGATATTATTTATTTGAATGATAATAGTTTTGGTATTTTTTATTTTCCAGATAATATTACTAGTGAGCAGTTAGAAACATTATCGAATCTGAATTTAGAAAAACAAAAAGTTGGTATTTTTTATGATTTAAAGGATATTGGTAAAAGTGTATTTTTTAAAACAATTGGTGTTTCTTCTAATTATAATTTAAATGAAGCTATTAGTGAGTTTTTAGATAAAAAGAAAACTAAAAGGAAATGATTTATAATGGATAATTATATGATTATAGTAATAAATGAAAATGGTAATTTTGAAACTTTTGGAGAAATGAGTGAATATAGATTTCATATTGAAGCTTTAAGAGATTATTTTTATACGATAAATTATGTTTTAGCTGATAAGGTTGATGCCGATAATTTAGAGAAAAATGAGGAAATAATATATTATTTAAATCAAATGGGTAAAGTTATATTTTTGAATTCTCCAGGTTATGGTATATGTTATATTCCAAAAAGTGTTAATTCGAAGCAAAATGTTTCAATTCAAAATTTGTTTGATGTTTGTGAGGATAAAGCAATATATATTGAGTATGGTTTAAGTAAAATTGATGGTAAGATTGTACCAGAAAAATTTTTAAATTATACACTTGATGCGGAGGTGAAAAATAGTGGAAAAAGTATCTGATTATATGGCAGAGGTAATTGAGGAAGATGGAAAAATTAATTATTTAGGTTATGATTTTAGTTATTCTTTTCATGCTTTATGTTTGATGGATTATGGGAAAAAGAAATATCCTAAGATTTCTTTTGATAAAATAGATTATATGGAGGATCCTTTTTTACCAATTTATTATTTAACACGTTTAAATGATATTGTGTTTACGAATGTTTCAATTGATGATGAAAAAAGAGGAATGCTTTTTTTACCACAAAAAGTTACTAGTAGTCAAGTTAAAAGTTTACATGAGTTTATTAGTCAAATTAAAGACTTTGAAGTATCTATTGGTTATGATTTGCTTAAGGATGACATGGTTGTTTGTAAAGAAACAAGTTTAGAAGATAAAGATTTTTTGGATGAATTTTTAAAGGAAAGATGTGAGGATTTCAGCCATGGAAAAAGTAGATGATTATAAAGTAGTTGTGATAACTGGAAAAAATGATAAGAGTGATGATTTTGATGGTGAAGTGAGATTTATTGGACCTATTAGTGAGTATGATTTTCACATTGATTGTTTGCTTGATTATGCGAAAAGAAGTTATCCTGATGTAAAAGTTTTTCAACGAATGAATGATAGGTTTGACCCAAATGTACCAATATTCTTTTTAACTTGGCTTAATAGTATTGTTTATATTAATATTTCTGGCAATAGAGTTGGAAGGTATGGAATGCTTTATATGCCAGATGAGATTAGTGAAAAGCAAAAGGAAAAATTATTTGAATTTGCGAAAAGTATTTCTAAAGCACACGTGGATATTGTTTATGATATGGATATTGATGATGGAATAGTGGAATGGGAAGAGTTTGACCGTGAAAAAAATAAAAAATTTTATGAATTACTTACTGATTTTTTTGCTCAAGAAGAAAAAAAGCCTAAAATTTAGACTTTTTTTAATTTTCCATTTTTTAATAAATTTAACATTTTAATATTTTGATTATATGAACCTTTATAATTTATTATGCCATTATTTTCAGCCAGTTTTTTTCTATAGCTATACGAGCTATTAATTCCAATAGATTTTAAACCATCAACAATAGAACCGTGGTGATAATTAGGGGCATTTAAATAATCAGATTGTTTTGTTTGAGTGGATTTGACATTATTTTTAATATTAGTTTTTGTGGATTTTTGAGTGTTTGTTTTAGAAGTATTTTGTGTTTTTTTATTTAATTCGATGAGTGGATTTTCTTTGACATTATTTTGATTTTTAATTTCTAGGTGCAGGTGTTTGCCATAAGCATTACCAGTTTCACCGATTGTGCCGATAATATCACCTTTGCTTATAGTTTGTCCTTCTTTTACTTTAATAGTATTATGTTTCATATGAGCATATAAGGCGGTTTTACCATTATTTTGTTTTATTTGAACGTAGTTACCATAAGTAGCTAATCCTCGACTTTTGTGATTAGTGGATTTGACATTATTGATAACTGTTTCAACAGTACCACCATCTAAGGCAATTATATTAGGTTCACTTTTATCTTTTGGGACAATGTCTATTGCTTGATGGTCTTGGTCATAATTATTAGTTATGACTTCGTTCATGCTATCTAATACATGTGTAATCAATTATTTAAAATCACCTCCTTTCATAGATTAATATACGACGTTTAGACAGTGATTTCCTTTTTTTTCTAAAAAATTTCTTTAAAATTTGGTATAATAGAATTAGATGGTGGTGATAGTAAATGGACTTAAGTACATTAAATGATAAACAAAAAGAGGCAGTTCAATGGGGAAATGGTCCATTACTAGTTTTAGCAGGAGCAGGTAGTGGTAAGACAAGGGTTTTGACGACAAGGCTTGCATACTTGGTTAATGAAAAAGGTGTTAATCCTTATAATATACTTGCTATTACTTTTACTAATAAGGCCGCTAAAGAGATGAAAGAAAGGTCTTATAAAATGCTTGGTAGTAGTGCTTATCAGATGCAGATATCGACATTTCATTCTTTAGGGTTATTACTTGTTAGAGAAAATTATGAGAAACTTGGATTTGATAAAAATTTTACTATTTTGGATAGTGATGATAGTTTAACAATTATTAAAAAGATTTTAAAGGATATGAATTTGGATCCTAAGGTATATAATCCTAGAGCTATTAGAAATAAGATAAGTAGTGCGAAAAATGAGCTTATGGATAGTAATTATTATAGTAGGTTTGCAAATTCAGAATATGAGGAAATAGTGCTTTCTGTTTTTAGAAAGTATGAAGAGAAGGTTTTTAAAAATAATTCGGTTGATTTTGATGATTTGTTATTACTTCCGATAAAACTTTTTAAAAAATATCCTGAAGTTTTGGAAAAATATCAAGAGAGATTTAAATATATATTAGTTGATGAGTATCAAGATACTAATGAAGCACAGTATATTTTAATTAAAATGCTTAGTGAAAAATATAAAAATATTTGTGTAGTTGGTGATTTAGATCAATCTATTTATGGATTTAGAGGAGCTAATTTTAGAAATATTTTGAATTTTGAAAAGGATTATCCAGAGGCTAAAGTAATACTTTTGGAAGAAAATTATAGGTCAACAGGAAATATTTTGAACGTGGCTAATGATATTATTAAACATAATAAGCAAAGAAAAGAAAAAAATCTTTGGACGAGGAATGATAATGGTCCTAAGATAAGATATCATAGAGCTTATGATGAAAAAGATGAAGCTTATTATGTAATGGAAGAGATTAAAAAGTTAATTATTAGTGGTGAGGATAAATCGAATATTGCGGTTTTATATAGAACGAACGCCCAGTCACGAAATATGGAAGAAGCTTTGCTTAGAGAAAATATTCCTTATAAGGTTGTTGGTAGTTTTTATTTTTATAATAGAAAAGAAATTAAGGATTTAATTAGTTATTTGAAACTTATTTATAATTCTAATGATGATGTCAGTTTGATGAGAGTTATTAATGTGCCAAAAAGACAAATTGGACCTAAGACGATAGAAAATTTAGCTACCAAGGCTTTAGAAAAAGGGGTATCTTTATACGAGGCTATAGATAGTGGTAAAGAACTTGAGTTTAAAAAGTTAATTGAAAGGTTAAAAAAAGAAAGTGAAAATATTTCACTTACAGAGCTAACAGAGTTAATCTTAGTGGAAACTGGAATAAGAAAAGAACTTGAGAGTTCTAAGACTTTAGAAGCTGAGGTTCGTTTAGAAAACTTAGAAGAGTTTAAGTCAATTACTAAGAATTTTGAGGAAAACAATGGTGTTATTTCTTTAGAGGAGTTTTTATTAGAAATTAGTCTAGTTTCTGATATAGAGGAACATAAGAATAATAATGATGTGGTGACACTTATGACGGTACATTCGGCTAAGGGGTTAGAGTTTGATCATGTGTTTTTAATTGGTTTAGAGGAAGGCTTGTTCCCACATTCAAATTGTTTGGATAGTTCTGATGAGATTGAAGAAGAGCGAAGACTTTGTTATGTTGCAGTGACAAGGGCTAAAAAGACGCTTACTTTAGTAAATGCTCAGAGGCGTATGCTTTATGGTAATACTAACTGTAATCCTCCTAGTAGGTTTATTTCAGAGATTAGTGATGATTATTTAGATAAAGATATTAAAGAGGAAGTTAAGTTTAATAAAGAGGAGATGATTGATAAGACAGC
The DNA here is from genome assembly GCA_944358415.1 of uncultured Bacilli bacterium. Taxonomy (GTDB): domain Bacteria; phylum Bacillota_I; class Bacilli_A; order RF39; family UBA660; genus Coprosoma. The sequence continues at coordinate 14,724 of CALVRA010000017.1, forward strand.
TGAATATAGTGTTGGTGACCATGTTATTCACGATATTTATGGTGAGGGTGTTGTGGTTGCAATAGGATCTATTTTGACAGTTGCTTTTAGTCATCCTTATGGAATAAAGAAAATAATGAAAGGTCATAAAAGTATTAGAAAGGTGTGAATTGAATGATATTAGATATTATTGAATCAATTAATGAGTTTGTTGAGCCGTTTAAAGCTTGGGTTGAGGATAATCATAATAATCCGTTTATGTGGCTTGCGTTTGTACTTATTGGAATAGCTGTTTTTGCGATTACTTATAATGCACTTAATAAAAATAATCAATAGGTTAATTTAATGGATTATACTTTGGTAATTATGGCGGCCGGTTTAAGTTCAAGGTATGGCGGTTTGAAACAAATGGATGCGATTGGGCCAAATGGCGAGTTTATAACCTATTATTCAGTTTATGATGCTATTTCTGCTGGTTTTAATAAAATTGTTTTTGTAATTAGGAAAAATTTTTATAATGATTTTAGAAAAACTATAGGAAAAAGGCTTGAAGGAATAGTTGAAGTTGATTATGTTTTTCAAGAGGTCTGTGATTTACCTTTAGGGTATAAGTGTTCAAAAGAGAGGGTTAAACCTTGGGGAACTGGGGCAGCTATTTATAGTGCAAGAAATGCTATAAAGGGAAATTTTGCGGTTATTAATGCTGATGATTTCTATGGTGCACAGGCTTATGAAGAACTTTTTGATTATGTTAAAAATAATATTGATGAGGATAGAGGATTGGCTTTGTGTTATGAAGTGGGGAATACTTTATCTAAGAATGGCAGTGTTAAAAGAGGGATTGTCAAGAGTGCGGATGGTTTTTTAAAGGAAATTAAGGAAAGTAAGATAGAGAATTTTGGCAATTATGTTATGGTGAAGCCTTTAGATGGCTCTTCTAGTTTTAAGACAGGATTAGATACATTAGTTACGGTTAATTTATTTGTATTTACATCTAAGATGAAAGATATTTTTGTAAATAATTTTAAGGTATTTTTAGATAATAATATTGATAAATTAGATAGTGAATATTTAATTACTGATGTGATTACTGATGAGATTAAAAAAGGTAATATTTCATTTTTGATTAAAGGTATTAGTAATAAATGGTATGGAGTAACTTATAGAGATGATAAAGATGATTTAGTTTTAGCTATTAATCAATATATTGAAGATGGAATTTATCCTAAAAAGTTATTTAATAATGGTTAATTTTAATAAAAAATAAGGGAAGTTTTTTAATTTTCCTTATTTTAATATTTTAATTTGTTTTTTTACTGTATTGGCTCCTTTTTGAGGGGTGATTTGATATTTGTCTAGGATATCTTCTAGTGTTTTTCTTCCAGTTAAGACTTTATTTATTTCATTATTAATTTCTTGCCATTCTTTGTTTGAACTTTGTATATAGATATTAAAAAGTTCACTCGCACAGAGGTAAGAAATTATATATTTTTGGTTTTCTATAGTTAGTGTGTCTTGAATGTTATCTTTTGTTAATATGAGTCTTCTTAAAGCCGTTTCATATAATATATTGTTTTCTAAACTAGATATTGTTTCCATAAAAATAGGAATAATTTCATCATATAGGTAATTTTTTGTATATCCTTTGTTTCTTTTTGATAGTGCATGATATAGTTCGTGAATATATATGGGAATGGTAAATTGGTTTAATGGTCCATTTAAAATAAGCTCATATAAAAGCGGTTTTAATTTTTTGTAAAAGTTTAGATCTGGCATGTTTCCATAAATGTAGTAGTATTTGGTAGTCCCATATTGGAAATTGTTTGGCATGAGAGTTGGGATAATATTTAGGATGTTTTTGTTTTCAATGTATGGTTTTATGAATTGTAATATTTGATTATAATTTTTTGGATTTTTTCCAAAGTTTGTTATTAGAAGATTTTTTAAATTTTCATTATGAAGATAAGGAATTGATAAATCAATATTATTTGCATGATTTTCTATAAAACTATGAGATGCTTTTTTTATGTAGTTAAAAGAACATTTGTTTATTGTAGGAATTTCTAGATTGTTGGTTTTGTTTATAAAGCAATTTTTTAAATTTTGAAAGTCTTGTGTTCTAAAGAAGGCTAGTTGATATGTTTGGAAGCCAAATGTATATAGTTTTTTTTCTATTTTTTGATTTGTTTGACATGGGTATAGTTTTACATTGTTTTGAAAAATTGTCATTTAATCACTCCTTGTAGGTGTATATTATATTTGAAATATTAGTTGTATTAATAATTATTTTTAACACTTTTTAATAGCATTTTTAATTTTTCTATACATATCTTTATCATTATATCGTTTTTTGCACGGAAAAGTAAATTAAAAAAATTATTGCAGTTTATGATATATTTCTTTATAATTGTTTATAGGGTGAAAATTATGATAGAAGAAAGAATAAAAGAGTTAACAGAAATTATTAATAAGGCAAATCATGATTATTATATAAATGATAATCCAACAATTACGGATCAGGAATATGATAGATATATGGAAGAGCTTATGAGGCTTGAGGCGGCTCATCCGGAGTTTAAAAAGATAGATTCACCAACTCAAAGGGTTGGTAGTGAGGTTATTTCTTCTTTTAAAAAGGTTAAACATGAAATTCCGATGCTTTCACTTGGTGATATTTTTAATGAAGAAGAGATTATTTCTTTTGATGAGAGGATTAAGAAAGTGGTAAAAAGTCCGAAGTATGTGGCAGAGCTTAAGATGGATGGTCTTTCTGTTTCTCTTTTATATAAAAACGGAGAGTTAGTTCGTGCGGCAACACGTGGTGATGGGGTTACTGGAGAAGATATTACACATAATGCGAAGACGATTAAAGATATACCACTTAGAATTAATAAACCTATTGATATTGAAGTTCGTGGCGAAATATATATGAGTAAGGCTTCTTTTAAGAAGTTAAATGATAGTGGAGCAAATTTCGCGAATCCTCGTAATGCGGCGGCTGGAAGTGTTAGACAGTTAGATTCAAAGGTGGCAGCTAGTAGGAATTTGTCTTGCTTTATTTATCATTTGCCAGATCCTGAGGATTATAATATTTATACGCATTTTGATGCTTTAAATTTTATGAAGGAACTAGGGTTTAAGGTTAATCCTAATAATAAGAAAATTAATGATATAAAAGAGTTAATGGAGTATGTTGATTATTATACTAAGGAAAGGCCTAATTTACCTTATGAGATAGATGGTATTGTTATTAAAGTTAATGATTTAGCCGATCAAAAGAGATTAGGGTATACGGCTAGGAGTCCAAAGTGGGCGATTGCTTATAAGTTTCCGGCTGAAGAGGTGTTGACGAAGGTTAAAGATATTATTTGTACTGTGGGAAGGACTGGGCAGGTAACGCCTAGTGCGATATTAGAACCGGTTCGTGTGATGGGCTCATTAATATCTAAAGCCACTTTACACAATGAAGATTATATTTTGAGTAAGGATATACGTATTGGTGATATTGTTTCGATTAAAAAAGCAGGGGACGTTATTCCAGAGGTTGTGAAACCGATTGTAGAGAGACGAGATGGAACTGAGATAAAATTTAATATGGTGGAAAAGTGTCCAATATGTGGATTTGAACTTACAAGGAAAGAAGATGAGGCGGCTTATTATTGCTTGAATGATCACTGTCCGGCTAGAAAACAGGAAAAGCTATTTCATTTTACGTCTCGCCATGCGATGAACATAATTGGTTTTGGTGACAGAATTATTGAAGATTTTTATAATTTGGGTTATTTAAAAGATGATGATGATTTTTATCATTTACATGAATATAAAGAAGAGCTTAAAGAACTTGAAGGTTTTGGAGAGAAAAGCATAGAAAAGTTACTTGATGAGATAGAGAAAAGTAAAAATAATTCTTTGGAAAGATTATTATTTGGACTTTCTATTCGTCATGTGGGGACTAAAACAGCTGATATTTTAGCTAGAGAGTTTAAGAATATGGATAATTTGATGGATGCTAGTTTTGAGGATTTAGCTTCAATTAAAGATATTGGAAATACAATTGCAAAAAGTGTTTATGATTATTTTAGGGATGAAAATAATATTAATTTGATTAATAAGCTTAAAGCAGATGGAGTTAATATGAGCTATCTTAAAGAGGTAAGTACGGAAGAGACAATATTTACTGATAAAACCTTTGTATTAACTGGTTCTTTAGAAAGGTTTACAAGAGATGAGGCTAAGGCTAGGATTGAGGAGCTTGGAGGCACTGTCAGTTCTAGCGTTAGTAAGAAAACAAGTGTTGTTATTGCGGGCACAGAAGCTGGTAGTAAACTTGTTAAAGCTAAAGATTTAGGTATAATCATTTGGAATGAAGAGGAGTTTTTAAATAATTTATCTAAATATTAGATTTAGGAGTGAGGTTTGTGGTTTATACAGATTATTATGATTATTATGAGTTTGCTAAAGCTTTTAAGGATATTGAAAAAATAGATGATTTAGGTGTGGATTTATTTTATGGTTTAGATATTTTGAGTAAAGGTAAATATAAGATTAATAAAGATGGTTATTTATATTTTATTTTAGGTAAATCTATTATTTATCATTTTGATAGAAGTTGTTTAAATTATTTGAATAATCATCCTTATGTTTTAGATTATGATTTTAAAAGTTCTATAAAAAAAATGAATACGACTTTAGGAAGTGTAAGATTTAGTTTATGTGTAGATGATGTTAAAAATGTTTGTATGTTTGGCGATAAGCAAATTTTTGATATTTTAGGTGGGGTAATTCTTGGAAAATATTGGGACAGAAGTCATGAAATTGTTTATTTACTTGGAAAAAATTTTGATTCTATTATAACAGCTTTTGTTAATAGTCCATTAGATGGTTATAAGTATTTACATTCTTTTGGTGTTAGAGATAAATTTGTTTATGATTTAGCATATAATTTAAAAATGAATAAGAATGATTATTATAATTTGATAAGTCCTGATATTATATCTTCTGTTAAAGGAAGTGAGCTTGCGATTGATTTTGAGCGAAGCTCACATTATTATCCATTAATGAGTATTAGAGATTTTTTGGTTAGGTATAATGAGCTTGTGTACAAAAAAATGTAGGTTTTGATTTCCCTACATTTTTATTTTTTGATAGTTAGCAAAATAATCTTTTAAGTTTCCATGTATTTTATGGTTTTGTAAATCTTCAATTAATTGTTTGCTTGGTATTACTGAAACAATTTCTGGGTTTAGTAAATTATAAAATACATTTTTATTCCATATTATATTATTTGACAGATCTACAACTTTGTCATTTTTTTGTTGGAAAGTGTGAAGAACAAAAAGGTTGGAAAATATATCTGGAATGTATGCGGTTACAATATTGTAATCTTTTTGGGGATATTTTGCACATAATTCATGACATTTTCCAAGGCTATTACCTTTATATAAATCAATATATAAATTTTTTAATCGATGATTTTCAGTAATAAGTTTTTGAATTAGTTCAAAATAATTTCCAACAATTAATCTAAATTTTATTTCAGTGTCATTAGTGCGAATGATTTTTATTTTACTTTTTAAATTAGTACTATTTATATATGGAATATTATATTTTTTAGGTTGATTTAATTGCTTTTTTGGCAGTCTATTTGTCGCATAACTTATTAATATATTATAAATGATTCCATTTGAATTTATATTAGCTTCTTGTTCTAAACCTTTATTTATTATTTCTGAAAGAATATCATAATCATCATTACTATTTAAACTAGATATTTTTTTTAGTCTTTGGATGTAATTTTCTCTGGATGTTTGATATTTTTCCTCGTTTTCATAATCTTTTATAATCATAAAATTTCTCCTTTTGTTTGGCTATTTTATCATTATTTTTAATATTGTCAAATTTAATTTGAAAAATTTTCTTTTTTTAGCACTCATATATTGACTGTGCTAGCATATAATGTTATAATGAAGTAGCAGTCAGTAAAAAAGAGTGCTAAAAGAGGTGATGAGATGCTTACAAAAAGGCAGGAAGAACTTTTAAAATTAATTGTTGAGAATTATATTAAAACAGCAACTCCAGTTAGTTCGAAGGCTTTATGTAAAAAGATGAAGTGTTCAAGTGCGACTATTAGAAATGAAATGGCTGCTTTGGAAGGTCTCTCACTTCTACAAAAAACGCACATTTCATCTGGTAGAATTCCTAGTGATAAGGGATACAGATATTATGTAGATAATATCATGGTTCCGAAGGAGTTAAATGGTGAAGATATGTTAAAGCTGAAACAGATATTTTCAAATAATGCATTAGTACTTTCTGATGCGATTACGAAAAGTATGGAAATTGTTTCAGAGCTTACGCATTACACAGCGGTAGTTTTAGGTCATTCTTCTAGTGATAATAAAATTGCCAAAGTTGAGGTAGTGCCAATTGATGATAATAAAATGATTGCTATTGTTATCACTGATAAAGGACATGTGGAAAACCGTAATGTAGTTATTGATGGTAATGTCAGTAAAGCTGAGGTTAAGCAAACTACTGATATAATTAGTAAGTTAATTGTGGGAGTTCCTTTAAGTGAGGTTAGTCAGGTTTTGGAATTTGAGGTTAAACCGATTATTACAAGATATGTGAAAGAGCATGATGCTTTATATAATGCCTTTTATAATGCGTTTAGTGATTTTGCAAGTAAACCACATATTAGAATGAGTGGAACGAATAATTTACTTATGGAACCTGAATTTGATGATGCTAGTAAGATAAGAAGTTTACTTAATAAGTTTGAAGATAAGGAACTTATTAAGAGTATTAAAGCTGATGATGATGAGATTAAGGTTTATATTGGTAGTGAAAATAGTATTGATGATGATGTATCAATTATTAAGACTAGCTTTTACAAAGATGGCACGGAAGGAACAATTGCTTTGATTGGTCCAAAAAGGATGGAATATGGCCGGGCTGAAGCATTACTTAATTACATTAAAGAAAATATAGGTAGGTGATTAATAAGTGGATAAAGAAAAAAAATATGAAAAACATGAAGATAAACATGAAAAACATTATGACAAACATAAGCATCATGATAAGCATGATAAAAAATGTGAGTGTCATGATAAAGAGTGCAAATGTCATGAAAAGCATGAGAAATGTGATTGTCATGATAAACACGAAAAATGCGAATGTCATAATGATAAGAAGTTAGAAGAAGCTAATAAAAAAATAAAAGAATTAGAAGAAGATGTATTAAAGGCAAAAGCTGACAATATTAACTATAGAAAAAGAAAAGATGAAGAAGTTAGTAAGATGTTAGAGTTTGCGAATGAAGATATTGTGAAAGATATTTTACCTTCAATTGATAATTTCGAAAGAGCTATTAATTTAGATGATGATAATTTAGATGATGAGCTTTCAAAATTTTTAGCAGGTTTTAAAATGATTTATTGTCATTTGGTAGAGGTACTAGAAAAATATGATGTTAAAGCTATCGATGACAAGGGTAAAGCATTTGATCCTAAACTTCATCAAGCTGTACTTACTGAAAAAGTGGAAGGCGTAGAAAGTGGTATGGTTGTTGAAGTTATGCAGAAGGGTTATATGCTTAAAGATAAAGTTATTAGACCAGCTATGGTTAAAGTTAGTGAATAAAGAAAGGAATGATTATATATGAGTAAAACTATAGGTATTGATTTAGGTACAACTAACAGCTGCGTTGCTGTATATGAAGGCGGCGAGGCTAAGGTTATTGCGAATCCAGAGGGTTCAAGAACAACTCCATCTGTTGTTGCATTTAAAAATGGAGAGATTATCGTTGGTCAAGCAGCTAAAAACCAAATGGTAACTAATCCTGATACTATTGCTTCTATTAAAAGATTAATGGGAACTAGTAAAAAGGTTAAAGCTAATGGTAAGGAGTATACTCCAGAAGAAATTAGTGCGATGATTTTAGGAGATTTAAAGAAAACAGCTGAGGCTTATTTGGGTGAGTCTGTTAAGAAAGCAGTTATTACTGTTCCAGCTTACTTTAATGATGCTCAAAGACAAGCTACTAAGAATGCTGGTAAAATTGCTGGTTTAGAGGTTGAAAGAATTATTAATGAACCAACCGCAGCAGCTTTAGCTTATGGAATGGATAAGCAAGATAAGACTGAACAAATTTTAGTTTACGATTTAGGTGGAGGAACATTCGATGTTTCTATTCTAGAAATCGGGGATGGTGTATTTGAGGTTAAATCTACTAGTGGTAACAACCATTTAGGTGGAGATGATTATGACCAAAAAATTATCGATTATTTAGTTTCTGAATTTAAGAAATCTAATAGTATTGATTTATCTAAAGATAAAATGGCTATGCAAAGATTAAAAGACGCAGCTGAAAAAGCTAAGAAAGATTTAAGTGGTATGACAACTACTAATATTTCTTTACCATTTATTTCACAAGGTGAAGATGGTCCAGTTCATTTGGATATTAGTTTAAGTAGAGCTAAGTTTGAGGATTTAACTCGCGATCTTACTGATTCTACTTTAGAGCCTGTAAGAAAAGCTTTAAAAGATGCAAAACTTACTAAGAAAGATATTGATAAAGTATTATTAGTTGGTGGTTCTACAAGAATGCCTAGAATTGCGGAGATTATTAAAGAAGAACTTGGACAAGAGCCTAGTAAAGGTGTTAACCCTGATGAGGTTGTGGCTATGGGAGCTGCTATTCAAGGTGGTGTGTTAACTGGTGATGTTAATGATATCGTTTTACTTGATGTTACACCACTTTCACTTGGTATTGAAACTTTAGGAGGAGTATGTACAGTACTTATTCCAAGAAATACAACTATTCCAACAAGTAAATCACAAGTGTTCTCTACGGCGGCTGATAATCAACCTGCTGTTGATATTCACATTTTACAAGGTGAAAGACCAATGGCAGCTGATAATAAAACACTTGGTAATTTCCAATTAACTAATATACCACCAGCTCCAAGAGGAGTTCCACAAATCGAAGTTACATTTGATATTGATGCGAATGGTATTGTTAATGTTAAGGCTAAAGATTTAGGTACTAATAAGGAACAATCTATTACTATTACATCTTCAACTAATTTATCTGATGATGAAATTGATAAGATGGTTAAGGAAGCTGAAGCTAATAAAGCAGCTGATGAGAAACGTAAAGAGGAAGCTGATGTTAAAAATGAAGCTGAACAAATGATTTTTGCAACTGAGAAAGCTATTAAAGATTTAGGCGATAAATTAGATGATAAAGATAAAAAATCAGCAGAAGATTTAGTTAAAGATTTAGAAGAAGCACTTAAGAAAGATGACTTAGATGATATTAAAGCTAAGAAGGATAAATTACAAGAGAAAGCTATGGAACTTGGTGCGAAAGTTTATGAAGAAGCTGCTAAAAAAGCACAGGCAGAGCAAGCTTCAAACGAAAAATCAGATGATAAAGATAGCAAAGATAAAGATGTAAAGGACGCTGAATACGAAGAAAAATAGAAGTTCTAGGAGACTAGAACTTTCTCTTTATGAAAGGAAATGTTATGACTATAAAAGATAAAACTAGGGATGAGATTGATGATAAGTATAAGTGGGATTTAAGTCAGATTTATGCTTCTTTAGAAGAGTGGAATAAAGACTTTGAATATGTTAAAGCAAGTGGTGATAAGTATTTAGAGTTTAAGGGCAAGCTTAATAATGCAGATAATATATTAAAGTATTTTAAGTTTGATGAGGAATTTTCTAAAAAAGCTGACAGTTTATATATGTATGCGGCTTTAAAGTTTGATGAGGATACTAGTAATAGTAAGTATCAAGAGCTTAAAGGAAAGATTGAAAAAGTGCTTACAGATTTATCAGCTAAGACTTCATTTGTCATTCCTGAGATGCTTAAGCTTTCAAAAGAAGATTTTGAAAGGTTTATGGAAGAGGCTTCTGAACTTAAGATGTATGATTATGAATTTAAAAATATTCTTAGAATGAAAGATCATATTTTATCTGATAAGGAAGAAGAATTACTAGCTAGTTTATGTAAGAGTTTGAATAACAGTGAAGATACGGCTAGTTATTTAAGAAATTCTGATATGAAGTTTGGAATTATTAAAGATGATTTAGGTAATGATGTGGAGCTTTCTAATACTAATTTTTCTAAATATATTATGGATAATAACCGTGAGGTTAGAAAGAGTGCATTTTATACTTTATATAAAGAGTATGAAAATTTACAAAATACTTTTGCTTCTAGTTATAGTGGCAAGGTAAATACAGATAATGTCCTTGCTTTAAGGCGTGGGTTTAAGGATGCGAGAGATGCAGCTTTATTTGGAAGTAATATAGATAGTAAGGTTTATGACAATTTGATTCATGTTTTGCACGATAATTTATCTATTATGGATGATTATTATGCTTTAAAAAAAGAGGTTATGGGATTAGATAAAATACATATTTATGATATATATAGTAGTTTAGTTCCAGAGTCTAATCAAAGTTATACTTTTGAAGAGGCTAAGAAAATTGTTTTGGATGCTTTATCTATTTTAGGTAATGATTATATTACTGATTTAAATAAGGCTTTTGATGAAAAATGGATTGATGTTATGCCAAGTAAAAGTAAAAAAGGTGGGGCATATTCATGGGGAAGTTATACGACTAATCCATATTTACTTTTGAATTTTAATGGTAAGTATGACGATGTTTCTACTTTAGCTCATGAGCTTGGTCATTCGATGCATTCATATTATTCTAATAAAAATAACCCTTATATATATCATCAGTATAAGATATTTGTGGCTGAGGTTGCTTCACAGGTTAATGAGTTAATTTTGGCTAGATATTTGATTAACCATACTTCTGATAAAAGTGAGAAGTTAGCTATATTAGACAGTTTGATGGAGCTATTTAAAGGTTCGATTGTAAGACAGACAATGTTTGCGGAATTTGAATATTTAACGCATAAGAAGGAAGCAGAAGGAACTGTTTTGACTAGTGAGTTTTTATCTAATGAATATTATAAGTTATATGAAAAATATTCTGGTCATAATATGATTAGTGATAAAGAGATTAGATATGAATGGGAAAAGATTCCACATTTCTATTATGACTTTTATGTGTATCAATATGCGACAGGGTTAGCGGCAGCTAATTATATAGCAGAAAATATTATGAAAGGTGATAAAGAGGCTTTGAATAATTATTTGAAGTTTTTGACTTTAGGTGGTAGTCAGGATCCAATAGATGAGCTTAAGGTAGCTGGCGTTGATATGAATAGTCCTAAGGTTATAGAGCAGGCACTTGATACGTTTAGAGGTTTAATAGAGGAGTTTAAAAATATTTACCGAAGTAGGTGATTAGATGAATAAAAGAGATTATTATGAAGTATTAGGCGTTTCTAAGGATGCGAGTGAAGCTGAGATAAAAAGTGCTTTTAGGAAGTTAGCTAAGAAATACCATCCAGATGTTTCTAAGGAGCCAGATGCGGCTGAAAAGTTTAAAGAAGCGCAGGAAGCTTATGCTGTTTTATCTGATGAAAATAAAAGAAGACAGTACGACCAGTTTGGGCATTCGGCCTTTAGTGGGGGCGCTGGAGGTGCTGGCGGCAGTTATGGTGGCTTTTCAGGCTTTGATTTTGGCGACATAAATTTAGATGATATTTTTGATATGTTTGGTGGTGGCTTTTCTTCAGGGTTTGGTTCTTTTGGTGGAAGAAGTTCTAGAGGAAGTAGAAAACAGAAAGGCCCAGACCGCGTTATTCGAATTGATTTAGATTTTGAAGATGCGGTATTTGGATGTAAGAAAACGATTAATTTAACTTTAAATGAGAAATGTTCTGACTGTGGTGGCGTAGGCGGACACGGCTCTAAGACTTGTGATAAGTGTCATGGCTCTGGTACAGTTACTGGTCAGCAACAGACTTTATTTGGTTCATTTATGACAAGGACGACATGTGATAAATGTGGTGGCAGTGGAACTATATTTGAAGATACTTGTAAAACTTGCCGTGGAACAGGTAGAATTAAGCGAAATAAAGATATTGAGGTTACAATTCCAGCTGGTGTAGATACTGGAAATCAACTTAGAATTTCTGGTAAAGGAGAAGCTGGAGTTAATGGTGGACCTAATGGCGATATTTATTTAGAGTTTTATGTTAGAAAACATCCAATATTCGAAAGAGAAGATAATGACATTTATTTAGATATGCCAGTTACGATTACGGATGCCGTGCTTGGAGGTAAGATAGAGGTTCCGACTTTATATGGTACAGTTAAGGTTAGCGTGCCTGCTGGTTCTTCAAGTGGTGATAAGCTTAGGCTTAAAGGTAAGGGTGTATCTGATGTGAATAATGGCCGTAAAGGTGATATGTATATTATTTTAAATGTTATTACACCTAAAAAATTATCAAGAGATCAAAAGAAATTATTTGAATCTTTAGCTAAAACTGATTTAGATGATTCTAAAGAGTTTGATAAAATTAAGAAATATTTGTAAGTAGCTGTTATGGCTACTTTTTTTCTGACTAATTTAAAGTTAATGTCATACTGTTTATAAAATCAACATTTGACTTTTATTAATGTAAAGGAATCATAGGTTTTATAATTTATATTTTTTTGATTTTAGTTTGACTTTTTTAATGATATTTGTTATATTTGTTTAAAATTAGTAAAGGTGGTAGTATGGAAAATATTGATATAAGTGAATTTAAAAAGAATAGTTTTGTAGATATTATTAAAGAAATACTTAATGTTAATAATGGTTATGTTACTTCTAAATTATTAACTAGTCTTGGAATACACAGGATGTATTTAAAGATTATGGTGGAAAAAGGTTTGATAAAGAAAGTTGGAACTGGTATTTATATGAGTACTGATAAAATGGAAGATGATTATTTTATATTTTCTTTAGATTTACCAAATGTTATTTATTCGCATTTTTCGGCTCTTTTTCTTCAAGGTTTTTCTAAGAACAAAAGTGGTAAATTTGATATTACTGTTTGTAATAATTATTTTAATTATAAATTAAAAAAACATAATGTATTTTATGTTAGTAAATATATTTATGAGCTTGGGCTTATAGAAGTTAAAACTAAGTTTGGTAATAAAGTTAAGGCTTATGATTTAGAAAGGTCAATATGTGATATTATTAAATTTCGTAAAAGACTAGATTTAGATATGGTGAAGTATAGTGTAAAAAAATATTTGAAAAGTGATAAAAGAGATATGAAAAAATTGCTTGAGTATGCGGAAAAATTGGGGTGTAAAGAGGAAGTAATAGATATTGTCAGTTTACTTTATGATGGCAAATTAAAAGATTTGGAGGTTTACTATGAATGAGATTATTAATAAGG
>CALVRA010000018.1 GCA_944358415.1 uncultured Bacilli bacterium
ATATATGACAAAAATAACAAAAGAATATTTAAAACAGTTAGATGAAAAAATGGATATGATACCTTTATCTTATGACCTTGTTTTTAAAAGCATTTTTAAATTAAATTTAAATTTACTGGTGGATTTTTTAAATATCAGTTTAAAAATTGAAATAGCTAAAGATGATAAGATTAGAATTTTAGATAGTGAACTACCTGTAACTAATAAAAATGAACGTAAAAAAATGGCCTTTATTATTGTATCTATTAATGATAAAATCTTTATAGATATAGAGATGAATAGAAGTAAATTTGAGTATGTAATGGAAAGAAACTTTAACTATTTAGATAAAATAGCGACCATAATATTTGAAAAAGGAAAAAGTATAAAAGATATAAATAATATTCAGCTTAACCTTAATATAAGTCCATTTGAAGAAGATCTAGAAGACATCATTGTTCCATATGGATTACTTACTCAAAAAATCTATCCTAGTAATAAAAGATTAATTATTAAGAGCCTTGCACTTTATAGTAAACTATATTATAATGAGGGTGTTAAAACAAAAGAAATTATATGGTATACGATGCTTCTTGCAAGAACATTTAGTGAATTATATGAGTTATTTAAGCAAATACTTGATGAAAAAGAAGTTAATAGATTAATGGAGGCTATGATAGAGATGAGTAATGATGAATTTATATTACATGAATGGCAAAAGGATAAGATGGATGCTTTAGTTAAACAAAATGAAATGGAAGGCGCTAAAAAACAAGGTATCATGGAAAATAAAATTGAAATAGCTAAAAATTTACTCAATATGAATATGAGTATAGAAGATATTTCTAAAGCTACAGGTCTAACTGAAACAGATATTCAAAAATTGAAAACTACCGAAGATAAATAATTCTTAGTAGTTTTTTTATTGAAAATTTTTCTCACTAAAAATTAAAGTCATTTATTTTTAAAGTTGTAAAACAAAATATTTGACATAAAATAAAAACTAGTGTATAAAATATATTAGTCAAAAAGGAAGTGAATTATGGGTAAAAATTTAGTAATAGTGGAATCACCCACAAAAGTAAAATCTATAAGTAAATATTTAGGTAAAGATTATGTCGTATCATCAAGTAAAGGACATATTAGAGACTTATCAACAAAAGGTAAATATGGCTTAGGAGTTGATATTGAAAATCATTTTAAACCAGATTATAAAACTATTAAAGGTAAAAAAAGTGTTATCGATGAATTAAAAAAAGAAACAAAAAAAGCCGATAAAGTATATCTCGCAACTGATCACGATAGAGAAGGGGAAGCCATTGCCTGGCACCTTTATGACTGCCTAGATTTAAAAGATAAACCATATAGTAGAGTAACCTTTAATGAAATTACTAAAAATGCTATCTTAGAAGCCATGAAACACGAAGGAAAAATCGACCAAAACTTAGTTAACAGCCAAGAAACTAGAAGAATACTAGATAGAATAATTGGTTTTAGATTAAGTAAATTAATTCAATCGAAAACTGATGGTTCATCTGCCGGCAGGGTTCAAAGTGTTGCTTTAAAACTAATCGTTGATAAGGAAAGAGAAATTAATGCTTTTAACCCAGAAGAATACTGGACAATCACAGCTAAATTTAATGACTTTGACGCCAATCTATTTGCATATAACCATAAAAAAATAGAACTAAAAAATGAATCTGAAGCAAATGCTATCTTAGAAAAATTATCTAAAGCTTTTGAAATTGAAAGCGTTACTAAAAAACAAAAAAACAAACAATCAAAACCACCATTCACAACCAGTACTCTTCAGCAAGCTGCTTCAAATAGACTTAGATTTTCATCAAGAAAAACCATGAGCGTCGCTCAAAAACTATATGAAGGTATTGACTTATCTGATGAAACAGTTGGTTTAATCACTTACATGCGTACAGACTCAATTAGACTATCTAACGAATTCGTCTCTGATGCCTATAAATTTATCGAAAATAAATTTGGTAAAGAATATACCGGCCCTGTCAAAATAAGTAAAAAAACAGAAAATGTACAAGATGCTCACGAAGCTATTAGACCAACAAGCATTGAAAGAACACCTGAAAGTGTCAAACCATATTTATCAGACGATGAATTTAAACTATATAGATTAATATATTATAGAACCTTAGCTAGTATCATGGCTCCAGCTAAAGTAGAAGGTACAACCGTAATTTTAAATAATAATGATTATAACTTCAAAGCAACTGGTCAAGTTATTATCTTTGATGGTTACTTAAAAGTCTATAAAGAATATGAAGATGCCAAAGATGCAATCTTACCACCGTTTGATGAATATAACTCTAAAGTAATTGTTTCAAATGAAATAATTAAAGATCAGCACTTCACAGAGCCACCAGCTAGATACACTGAAGCTAAACTAATCAAAGAAATGGATGAATTAGGCATCGGAAGACCTAGTACCTATGCCACTATAATCGATAACATCAAAAAAAGAGGCTATGTTAATTTAGTCGACCGTAAATTCATACCAACAGAAATAGGTTTTGAAGTAACCGATAAACTTCAAGAATGTTTCTCACACCTTATTAACGTTACATATACCGCTAATATGGAAAATGACTTAGATAAAATAGCTGATGGAAAAGAAGTATGGTATCAAGTTTTAGAAGATTTCTATAAAGAATTTGAACCAGCTGTTAAAGAGGCTTTTGACAAACTTCCTAAAAAAGAAGCACAGCAAACCGGAGAAATATGTCCAGAATGTGGCCATCCATTAGTTATTAGAAAAGGGAAATATGGTGCATTCACTGCTTGTAGTAATTTTCCAGAATGTAAATATATCAAACAAGAGCCAAAAGAAGAAAAAATCATCTGTGACTGCCCAAACTGTGATGGAAAAATAATAGAAAAGAAAACAAGAAGAGGTAAAATATTTTATGGATGTAATAATTACCCTAAATGTAAAACAGCTTACTGGGATAAACCAGTAGGGGAAAAATGCCCAGAGTGTGGTGAGATGTTAATTGAAAAAAAAGGACAAATCAAATGTTCTAAATGTGATTATACAAAATAGACTTACGAATTTTAGCGTAAGTCTATTTTTCTATTTAAACCAATTATCAAATGAATATTTAAACACTCTATAAGCATATTTTTTAGCCCCATATCTAAACTCTTTAATTAAATCTCCATCTTTATCATATTCGCCAAATGAATTATCCATACCACTTCCAACAATCAAATTGTCATCCAAAAGTTGTACACTACTAACAATACTAGAATATGGAATCTCTAAACTATCTTCTAGTTCATAAGTCTTATCTTTCTCATTAACCTTATACATATAGTAATAAGAAGTCTCACCATCTTCATAACTTCCAGTTCCAGGGTAATTATCCCACTTAAAATCAGGTCTTGTCACAATAGAAGCATAATTGTTATTAAACATTATCAAATAATATTCATCGTCACTTTCACCAGGAATATAAGTCACTGCATGCTGTCCAGCTTGTGAGACAAAGTCACCAACTTTTGTATAAAGTAAATCATCATAAGAGGTACCTTCAAGCATACTCTCATCAGCAATTAAGTATTTTATCTTTGGATTAGTTGCATAATCAGATAGATAAATAATCGTTGAAACCTCACGCGCACTAAGAATTAAATCATCACCTTTAAGTGTTAAACAGTTTAAATGAAGCCAGTCTAAAGTCTCATAATCCTCTGGTAAAACAGCTTTTTCATAAAGCTCACCAAGTAAATCTTTCATATCAACTACTTCCTTAACCTCACCAGTATTCAAATTTAAAGTAATAATCACATCCTCTTTAGTATCTGCTCCAACCTCATCAACTAAAATAACTAACTTATTACCATCTAAAATCATATCGTGATGCATTCTGTACTTACCCAAATCATACATCTTTACAATTTTTCCTAAAGAATTAACTTTCATTATCCCACGGCTTTTATATGGATAATACATATAATCATCATCAAAAATAATTCTGTCAGCTCTATAATCATCTAAAACAAGTTCATTTCTTAAAACGCCAGCATTGTCATATAAATATATATTGGCCTCATAATTTTTATCGTGGCCTAAAACTGCATAAAGACCATCAGTTAAATCCTCATTGCTTTCACCATCAGTTTGTTCCAAAGTAATATCTACATCTTCCTTAATATCCGGTGTAGTAATATTCATTTTTTTCTCATCACTATCACTACTCAAAGTCAAATTATTTACCTCACCTGGAACAAAACCTACTAACTGATATTCATCACTCCCACTTAAATCATGACTGTAATCTGAATATCCATCAGTTTTAATAGTATAACTTAAATCATCATAATCCTTACCTAAATAAACATAATAAGATAAACTTCCTGTTCCATAAGGGTTGTAAATAATAAGTGGGTTATCTAGTGAATAGTTTTCGCTATTTTTAAGTTCTTCAATCTTACTTTCAATCACATCTTGATAAACTAAATTAAAAATAGTTAAATCTTCATCAGTATTAATAGTATTAACCTCATACACTCCCTCATCATTTACTTCCAAAGCAATATGCCTATTTAACCAATTTTTATTTTCAGTCTTAGTTGCCTCATAATGCTTATAGTACTTGTAGCCTCCAAAACAAGCTCCTACTAAAATAACTAAAATCAAACATCCAATCAATATTTTCTTCTTGTGTTTCTTTATTTTTTTCATATACATCTCCTCTAGCACTTATCATATCCAAAATTTGTGAAATCTATTTGAAAAATACACAATTTTTAAAATTTTAATAATTAATATATAAAAAATTACAACTTACCACATAAAGTATCCAAATCCATATTATATAAATTAGCTAATGCGACCAATCTGTCAACAGGTGGAAAAAATACTCCTTTAAAATATCTCTGGACTGTTGAAACATTACATTTCAAATTATCAGCTATATAAGTATAAGTATGTTTTTGTTCAAATTTTAATCTATTTAAAGTAATAAGCATCTTATCATAATCAATTCTTTTAATATTTTCTACTTTAACCGATTCTTTCTCAATTCCATAAATGTATGAAAGTTTTACTTTATAAAAACAAGATAATTTATCAGCTATATCAAGAGGTATCATTACAAGGCCACATTCCCAATTATTATAAGTACTTCTTTTACGGTTCAGTATTTCTGATACATCATTTTGAGTTAATTCTTTCTCATTTCTCAAACTTTGTAAATTGTTAAAATACATTGCTATCACCTCAAAATCATTTTAACAAAAGTGGGAACTAAATGGGTACTAAAAGAGAAAAAAGTGAGTACTAAAAAAAAGTATGATTTGAAAACTAATATTTTAAAATAATCAAAAAACTATTATATTATATACAAAAAACTTGAGAAAACATCTTCTCAAGTTTATATTTCTAAATGGCGTCCCCGGTAGGATTCGAACCTACGACCCACGCCTTAGAAGGGCGTTGCTCTATCCAGCTGAGCTACGGAGACAACTCATGCAACAAAACAATTATACTATATAATGACAGAAATTTCAAACTTTTTTTGCAATTTTCAAAAAAAAACGTAAATTGACAGAACAGGTCATACTTATATTAACTATCTTGCTTATATACACAAACACCCTAAAGCCTAAGTCTTGCAATTAGATTTTCTTAAAACAATTAAGACAAATAACAATTATTTTACCAGATTCACACTTTTGTTTACTTACCTTAATAAAAGATTTTAATCAAAATAATGTAAATCAAAACCGTCAAGAGTAATAGCTAATATTACTCTTTTTAAATAAAAATGATATAATTAAACTGGTGATGAGACGTGGAAAATAAAGAAAAACTTTCTTTTCAAGAAGAACTATTCCAAAATTTTAAAGTTCATTTGTTAGAACAATTAAATATAAAAGAAGCTTTAACAGATGAAGAATTAAAACAAAATCTAGTATTTATTATCAAACAATATGAAATTAAATTTAAAGATATTTTTTCAGATATTTTTAAATATGAATATGTGAGGAATATTTTAAACACTGGAACCATGGATAAAATAATCAATTTTGTAAAACATAAAAAGGGAATAGATGAACAAAAGAAAGAAGAAATTATTCAATCTGAAAGAAAAAATTGCTTAGATGTTTTAAATTTATATGGCTTAGAAAAAACTGATCAGCCAAACACATATGTTAGTACTATAACTGGCTTAAAAATAATTTTAAATAATGATATATTAGATATAATTAATAACAATGATATATTTCTTATAAAACCAAAAGGGAAACCAGAATTAATGGGACCGCATGCTCTATATACATTAGAATATAGCGAAAACTATTGGGAATCTTTTAAACAAAACATTCAAGCCTATATTCAAAATATTAAAAACCAAGAGTATATAGAAGATTTAAAAGATTATTACTTTTGGTTAACATGTTATCACGCTTTCAATAATATTTTAAAAGAAAATACTCAAAATAAAGGGGGAAAACATGTCAAAAATTAAAGATATAAAAGCAAGAGAAATATTAGACTCAAGAGGAAATCCAACCATCGAAGTAGATGTCATATTAGAAAATGGAATAGTAGGAAGAGCTTCCGTTCCATCAGGGGCCTCTACTGGAACCAAAGAAGCTTTAGAACTTAGGGATAATGATAAAAATAGATATATGGGTAAAGGTGTATTAAAAGCAGTAAATAATGTAGGCATTTTAAAAAAATCTTTAATCGGAATGGATGCAGATAATCAAAAATTAATTGATGAGACATTAATAAAATTAGATGGCACTGAAAATAAAGAAAAATATGGGGCGAATGCTATTTTAGGTATATCTTTAGCCAATTTAAAAGCTGTAGCTATAGAAAATAATAAACATCTTTTTCAGTATGTTGGACAAACTTATTCCATGCCAAAAGCTATGATGAATATATTAAATGGTGGAGTACATGCTGATAATAAATTAGACTTCCAAGAATTCATGATTATCCCTGAAGCTAATACATTTTCCAAAAGACTTCAAATCGGTAGTGAAGTATTCCATCATCTAAAAAAAGTCTTAAAACAAAATGGTTATCAAACCGCAGTAGGAGATGAAGGTGGTTTTGCTCCTAACCTAAATACTAATGAAGAAGCCCTAGATTTATTAATAAAGGCCATAATAGATGCTGGATATATTCCTGGTAAAGATGTAAACTTCGCCATCGACGTTGCCGCTAGTGAATTTTATGAAAATGGTATATATAATTTAAAAGGAGCTAATCTAAAATTAACTTCAGATGAACTTATAGATTATTATCAAACATTATTAGATAAATATCCAATTATTTCCATCGAAGACCCTGTAGATGAAAACGATTGGGATGGTTTTAAAAAAATGACCGAAAGATATGGAAATAAAATTCAGTTAGTTGGTGATGATTTATTTGTCACTAACAAAAAATATCTAAAGAAAGGAATTGACTTAAAAGCCGGCAATGCCATACTAATCAAAATTAATCAAATAGGTACAATTACCGAAACTTTAGACACAATTAATCTAGCAAAACAAAATGGTTATGCAACAATAATTTCTCACCGTAGTGGCGAAACCGAAGATACATCAATTGCTGATTTAGCTGTAGGTCTAAACTTAGGTCAAATAAAAACCGGTTCTCTTTCAAGAACCGATAGAACATGTAAATATAATCAATTACTTAGAATTGAAGAAATGTTAAAAGACGTCAAATCTTAACGTCTTTTTTAATATTCATAATAACCGGTAAAATAATTGGCTTTCTTCCAGTATGTAAATTTATATAATTACTTAAACTATTAATAACCTCTAGCTTCACATCTGAATAATTTACGCCAGTTTTAATTTTACTAATAATCGCATCTTTTGCTAAAAATTCTAATTTTTTAAGTAAATCTAAATTATCATTAACTAAAACAAAACCTCTTGTAATAATATTTGGATTAGTAAGCAACTTACCACTTTTTACATCAATATTCGCAATTACAACCACAATTCCATCATTAGCCATAATTTTACGGTCTTTCATCACTGCATTACTAATTTCACCAATACGATTACCATCTACATAAGTGTCTCCAGCTTGAATGTGCCCAGCTTTTTTAACCACACCTTTTTTCATAGAAAGTACATCACCATTGCTTAAAACAAAAGTATTTTCGCGTGGAATATCACATTCTACCGCAATATCCGCATGTTTTTTAAGCATTCTGTATTCGCCATGAAAAGGCATAAAATATTTTGGTTTAGCTAGTCTAATCATCCATTTTAACTCTTCCTCATTCGCATGACCAGAAGCGTGAATATCACTTAAAGAAGTATTCGTATAAACCGTTATTCCTCTTAAATATAATTTATTAATTGTCCTTGAAATACTAAGTGCATTTCCAGGAATAGCCGATGATGAAAATACAACAACATCATCACTACGTAATTTAATATGTCTAAACGTTCCATTAGCTAACCTACTTAAAGCAGCTAGTGGTTCACCTTGCGTACCTGTACAAAGTAAACATACCTTGTTTGATGGAAGCTTTGTTGCCTCCTCAGGTGTAATAAATATCTCCTTATGTTTAATATATCCGCCTTCAATAGAAATTTCAATATTATTTTCCATACTTCTACCAAACACCGCAATCTTGCGTCCATGCCTTTTACAAGTATCGACAATGTGCTTAAGTCTATAAATATTAGAAGCAAACGTCGCAATAATAATTCTGCTATTATGTATATTAAATAACTCTTCTAAAGCATCATCAACCTTAGATTCACTGTTACTTACCCCAGGGTTCATCGCATTAGTACTGTCACTTAAAAGTAAAGTAACACCCTCAGAACCTAATTTTGCAATTTTTTGAACATCAGCAATTGGACCAATCGGTGTCAAATCAAATTTAAAATCACCAGTCGTCATAATAACTCCATCAGGAGTATGAACAATAATACCATGTGAATCTGGAATAGAGTGGGTAGTTCTATAAAACTCTACCCACATTTCTTTAAACCTGTAAACACTATTTTCATTGTAAATAAATAAATTATTATATTTAATCTTTCTATCTTCTAATTTTTTTCTAATTAAACCCGCAGCTTGATTAGGGGCATATATAGCTGGAATATTAACCTCTGAAAGTAAAAATGGAATGCCACCAATATGATCTTCGTGACCATGAGTAATAAATAAACCTTTAATTTTACTTTCATTTTGCTTTAAAAAATTTACATCTGGAATAACATAATCAATTCCCATAAGCTCTCCGCCTGGAAAAATCACACCCGCATCAGTAATAATAATCTCATCATTACGCATTACAATATACATATTTTTTCCGACTTCTCCAAGTCCGCCTAAAGCGAAAATGTAAGTCTCGTCTTTATTAAACTTCATTATAAACTCCTTTCTTTAAAAGTTAAAACTGACTATAACATTATATCTTTTTTTTCCTTCTTTGACAAGTTCACGCATAATAGGAAACAACAAAATTCTTTCATAAAAAATAACATTGACATATAAAAGAATATTTTAACAAACTAGGAATTTGCTTTGTAAAAATAAATTTTAAACATCCAAAAAAACATTTGTTCGTAAGAGTCTTTACAAAAGAAATAGTATGTGTTATAGTGAATACACCAAAGATAGAAGGTGATGCTATGAAAATATTAAAAGGTTATGTGTTTGACTTTATTCTGATAAAAACAAGAACAGTTAAAGAGTTAAGTATAAGAAAGTTGGGAAAAATATGAATAAAGATATTGAAAGCTATATTGCTGAATATGAAAATAAAAAAAGCCAAATAGCTGCCTATGAACAACAAATTAATAATTTAAAAGAACAAGCTTCCAATTTTAATAGAAAAATTGAAAGAGAAATAGAATCAATCAATGATCAAATTGATACCATCAAGCAAGACTTAAAAAACCATAAAGTATTAATAAAGATTGGTGATATTATAGATGAAATCGCCTATATAACAAAAGAAAAATCCGAAAATATACACGCTCACGGTTATCATACGCCTATTTACTATCCGGTAGTAAAATCTTTTACCACAAGGCAAAATCTTATAAAATTTGTCACCGAAAATACAGAACCAGTTACCCTCTATATATCAATCAAAGGAAACCATAACTCAAAACCTTATAACTTACACTTATCCTTTGAATACGACCTAACAAATATGTGGGCTGATGGTAAAACCTCAATTGAACATAGTGAATTAAAAGCTCATGCCTTAACAGATTTTAATAGTAACCGTATTATTACTTCAATAGTTCTTCTAAAAGACGAAGGATTTGAAAACTTAATTTGCCCATTAAACATAAAACAAATTGTAGAATTTAAAAATGAATATAACACTAATTTATTAGCTAAAGCTATCATAAATTGCTTAAGTAAAACTAAAATTCAAGAAACACCAAAACAGAAAAAACTTATAAAGAAATAAAATTATTAAAATCTAAATTCTTTATACTTGTTGAAGTTTAAAAAAAAATAGTGTAAAATTGTTATAGTAACAAAGGTGATGTACATGGGAATATTTGACAAATTCAAAAACATATTTAAAAAAGAAGAAAAAGAAGAAGTTGAAATCTATGATAAAGGACTTGAAAAAACCAGGAATAACATTTTAACTGCTTTATTAAACCTAAATAAAAATCATAACATTGTCGATGATGAATACTTTGAAAGCTTAGAAGAAATACTAATCATGTCTGATATTGGCGTTAATACCGTCATGGAAATAATTGATAGATTAAAAAAACGTGTTAAAAAAGAAAATATCAATACATCTGAAGAACTTAAAGACATTATCGTTGATGAAATGTTTATAATTTATGTAAATGGGGATATCATAACAAATAAAATAAATTACGCTAAAGAAGGGCCAACTGTCATTTTATTCGTTGGAGTCAATGGAGCCGGTAAAACAACAACCATCGGTAAAATAGCCTATAAACTAAAAAGTGAAGGCAAAAAAGTCTTAATGGTTGCCGGTGATACCTTTAGAGCTGGTGCCATCCAGCAACTAGACGAGTGGGCTAGCAATATAGACTGTGACATCGTCTATAAAGAAAACGCTGATCCCGTAAGTGTCATGTATGACGGTGTAAATAAAGCCAAAGATGAAAACTATGATGTTGTATTAATAGATACTGCTGGTCGCCTTCAAAATAAAGTTGGGTTAATGAAAGAACTTGAAAAAGTCAATAAAGTAATTGGCAAATTAATAGATAACGCTCCACATGAAACACTACTAGTCATAGACGCCACCACTGGTCAAAACGGTATTAGCCAAGCTAAAAGTTTTAAAGAAATAACCAATATAACAGGCATCGTTTTAACCAAATTAGATGGCACCGCTAAAGGCGGTATTGTCTTAGCCATCAAAGAAGAAACTGGCATTCCAGTCAAATATGTTGGACTGGGCGAAACTAAAAATGACCTTAGGACATTTGATATTGAAAAATATATATATGGCTTATTCAAAGGGATGGATAACTAATGGATAAAGTTATTTATCTAACCAATTTATTTGACTATTATGGAGAGCTTCTTACAAGTAAACAGCAAGCCTACTTTAAAGATTACTATTTTGATAATCTCACACTCTCAGAGATTGCTGAAAACGAAAACATCTCCAGAAACGCGGTCCATAAACAAATCAAAGATGCTGAAAACAAACTCAAACATTATGAAAATATATTAAAGCAATATCAAAATAGTTTAAAAATCAAAGAAATTATAAAAGACTTAAATCCAGAAATAAAAAATAAAATAGAAGAATTGTTATAGGGGAGGACAAATTATGTTTGGAAAAATTCTTTATATTAGTAACACAGAAGCGCACGTTGAAACGCCAAAAGACGGCTCATTAAAAGCCGATATTATGAATATGCACGTCATCTTTGAGGATGCCGATAATAAAATCTTAGGTGAAGTTGAAGATACTGGTAGTGATATCATCAAAATTAGATTTTTAGGTGCCATTGAAAATGGTAAATTCGTTGGTGGTGTCATTAGAAAACCAACCTTTAATGCCAATATTAGATTGATAAACCCTGAAGAAGTAGGACTTATTTTAGGAGCTGATACATCCGCATCATTTGTTTTAGGTGAAAGCCCACTATATAATAGTCATCCAATCTACACCAATATCAACGATCTATTTAGTAGCCACATGGCCATATTCGGTAACAGTGGTTCAGGTAAATCATGTGGTGTAGCTAGATTACTCCAAAACGTTTTTCAAAACCCAAAACTGTTGCCATTTAGATCGAATTTCTTTATCTTTGATGCTTATGGTGAATATCATAACGCCTTACAAAACGTTAATCAAATAAATCCAAATCTTCACTTTAAATTTTATACAACTAATATTCATCAAACTGATGGTGAAATTCTTTCAATTCCATTATGGCTTTTAGATATTGATGATATGGCTCTACTTTTAAGAGCTGATAAACACTCACAATTAACCATCATTGAAAGAATGCTTAAACTCGTTAACATCTTTGCCTCAGATGATGAAATGAGTACTAAATATAAAAACCATTTGATTGCTAAAGCCATCATGACAATTTTATATACAAACCAAACAGCAAGTAGTAAAAGAAACGATGTTTTCGCCATCATCGCCAATTGTTCAACTCCGCAGTTTAATCTAGAAGCTCCAGTTCAAGGTATTGGTTATACTAGAAAATTTAGAGAGTGTTTCACTATCGATACACAAGGAAACTTCCCAGAAAGTATTTTAATGACTGAATATATCACCAGTTTTATCGATGAATCATTAGATAAATTCGAACCAAAAGAAATTAAATATTACACCCTAGAAGACTTAGAAAAAGCCTTAGAATTTACTTTAATCAGTGAAGGACTTTTAAATAACACCGATACTTATGCCGATGCCATTGAATTAAAAGTAAGACTTCACTCATTAACTATATCTGAAAATTCTAGATATCTTCGTTATCCAAATTTCATAACAATGGAAAATTACATTGCTACATTAGTTGCTAAAAACGGTCAAAAAGCTCAAATAATAAACTTTAACCTAGAAGATGTTGAAGATTGGTTTGCTAAAGTAGTTGTTAAAATATATACCAAAATGTTATTCAACTTTACTAAAAGTCTTAAAAATAGAGCTTCTATTCCATTTCATATATTTGTCGAAGAAGCCCATAGATACGTTCAAAATGATGGCGATGTTGAACTAATTGGTTATAATATTTTTGAAAGAGCTGCTAAAGAAGGACGTAAATATGGATTAATATTTAATCTAATTTCTCAAAGACCTGTTGAAATTTCTGATACTGTAATCTCACAGTGTGCCAATTTCTTGATTTTCAAAATAACCCACCCAAGAGATTTAGATTATATAACTAAAATGCTTCCAAACATTTCCGCTGATATTGTTGAAAAACAAAAAACATTGCAACCAGGAACCTGTATGGCCTTTGGTGGTGCTTTCAAAATTCCAACTATCGTTAGAATGCAAATGCCAGACCCCGCACCATCATCAAGCAGTTGTAATGTCTTTGAAACTTGGAAAGCTAGTTAATGGAAAAAGAATTAAAGTCTTTTAATCTTTTAACAATAATAATTCCACTTCTTATTATAATATCAGTATTTATTATAATAAATAGCCCCAAAGAAGCTAAAAATACTGGAGTAGAAAAATTAATCCATTTGAAATTTGAGAATCAAATAAAAAATAATATTTTATTTAGTAACATTAATATTGATAAAAAAAACGATTATTATTTAACTGCTAAAGTTACTAATCTGACCGCCAACACCTTAAAAATATCTCCAGTAACAATAACCTTAAATAATCAAATAAATCTTGTAAGTTATTTAGGGGATACTTTAGCCAAAGAAGAAACTAAAATCATCAATATTAAAACAAATCAAAATTTAGAAAACACAAAAATAATCGAAATAAACATTGAGACTCAGGTACAATCCTGAGTCTTTCGTGATATAATAGTGATATGTTCGAATAGCTCAAGCGGATAGAGTATTCCCCTCCGAAGGGAAAGATAGGAGTTCAACTCTCCTTTCGAACACCATTTTATTTAATCTAAAGAATTGTTTTTTCTTTTATATAATAAGAAATTGTGTTATAATCAAAATACATAAACAAAAAGTAGGTGAAAATATGCAAAGTAAAATATTAAATGGCAAAGCTGTCGCCACAGCCATTGAAAATGACGTCAGAAACAAAGTTTTTGACTTTAAAAATAATTATAATGAAGAAATTACTCTAGCCACTATTCTAGTTGGTAATGATAAAGCATCTAAAACTTATGTTAAAATGAAGTCTAAAGCTTGTCTAAGGGTAGGAATCAAAACAAGAGAGTTTGTTTTACCCACTATCACAACCGAAAGTTTAATTCAAATTATTGAAACTTTAAATGAAGATCAAGAAATAAACGGTATTCTTATCCAACACCCTCTTCCAAAGTGTATCGACGAACAAAAATGTTTTGATAAAATAAGTGCAGAAAAAGATGTTGATGGTTTAAGTAGTCATAGTTTTGGGAAAATGACTTTTGGTTTAGAAGCTTTTGGAGCTGCCACTCCAACTGGAATTATGAGTATTTTAGATTTTTATAATATTAATGTAGAAGGAAAAAAAGCCTGTGTCATTGGTAGAAGTCAAATATTAGGCAAGCCAATTGCCTCTATGCTTTTAAATAGAAATGCCACTGTTACTATATGCCATTCTAAAACAAAAAATTTAAAAGCTGAAATTAAAAGTTCTGATATTGTTATATGTGCCGTAGGAAAACCAGAATTTATTAAAAAAGATTGGATTAAAGAAGGTGCTATAGTAATAGATGCTGGTTATAATTATGTTAATGGTAAATCAGTAGGAGATGCCGAGTCTCCAGATGGTATTGCTAGTTTCTATACACCAGTTCCAGGTGGTGTTGGGCCAGTCACTATAGCTTCGCTTCTTTCAAATACTTTAGAAGCTGCTATCAAACAAAAAGAAAACATTAAACAAAAAAGCAAACAATATATAAAAGGAGGAAAATAAATGAAGATAATATCTATTAATGCTGGAAGTAGTTCTTTAAAATTTAGTTTAATTAATATGGAAAATGAAAGCGTTATTGCAAGCGGCGTTTTCGAAAGAATTGGAATTGATGGTAAATATACTATCAAATTTAACGGTGAAAAATTTGAAAAAGAAGTAAATTTAGCCAATCATAATGATGCTGTAAATATCTTGCTAAAAGAATTGATTGACTTAAACATTGTAAACACCTTAGACGAAATAGAAGGAGTAGGTCATAGAGTCGTTCAAGGAAAAGACTTATTTGATAAAACCGTTATTGTTGATGACGAGGTAATGAAAAAACTAGATTCAATTAAACACTTTGCTCCATTGCACAACCCTGCTAATATGCTTGGAATTGAAGCTTTTAAAAAAGCTTTACCAAACGTCCCAAACACCGTAGTTTTCGATACTGCCTTTCATCAAACAATGAGTAAAGAAACATTTCTTTATGCTGTTCCTTATGAATGGTATGAAAAATATGGTATTAGAAAATATGGCGCCCATGGTACAAGTCATAGATATATTACCGAAACCATCGCTAATATTTTAAATACCGATAAATTTAAACTAATCAGTTGTCACATTGGTAATGGAGCCTCAATAACCGCCATCAAAGATGAAAAATGTATTGATACATCTATGGGCTTTACTCCGCTTGCCGGAGTTATGATGGGCACTAGAAGTGGTGATGTTGACCCTTCAATATTACCTCCAGTTATGGAAGCAGAAAACAAAAATATTGGTGATATTATCAACGATTTAAATAAAAATAGTGGTGTTTTAGGTCTAAGTGGTATCAGTAGTGACATGCGAGATCTAGAAGATGCATATAACAAAGGTGATGAAAAGGCCATCTTAACCATGAATAAATATGCAAGAAGAATTACCGATTATATTGCTCAGTATTATGTTTTATTAAACGCTGCAGACGTCATTGCTTTTACTGCTGGAGTAGGTGAAAATAGTCCATTAATTAGAAAATTAGTTTGTGATAATCTAGCATGCCTAGGCATAAAAATAGACGAAGAAAAGAACAAAGTAAGAGGGAAACAAGCATTGATTTCTACACCAGATTCAAAAGTTAAAGTTTATGTCATTCCAACTGACGAAGAACTTATGATTGCAAGAGATACCCTAGAATTAATTAAAAACGCCTAAAAGCGTTTTTAATTATATCTGAAAATAAAACAAAATTGAAATTGTTTTAAAGCTATCATTATGATATAATTAACTCATAACTAGAAATGAGGGATTTAATGACTAAAAAAGAATTTAAAAAGAAATGTGAACAAGAAAAAACATCTAGTTATAAGTTGATTTTGACAGCTTCATTCATTACCTCACTCGGTCTTATCATTGTTTTAATTACATTATTTGCTATAAAAAGTTTTCAAGCTCAAGTAATCCTATCCATAATAGGGGGAATATTCGCCGTTACTGGCCTTATTATAAATATTATTGGTCAAATAAAAATATCCAAAGAATATAAAAATTACATAAATTTTAATGAATGAAAATAAATAAAGGGAAAATATGACTATAGAAGAAGAAATATTTAAAACATACAAAGTCAACAAAAATAAACTTTTAAAATATGGTTTTACAAAGGATAACACTTATAAATATTCCAAAAAAATTATGAATACCTTTGAAGTCCAAATCACCATAGATACAAATAACGTCATAGGTAAAATATATGATTTAGAATCGCAGTGTGAATATACAAATTATAGAGTAAAAGATGCCTCTGGAGAATTTACTTCCAAAATAAAAGAAAAATATATAAATATTTTAAAAGATATAAGGAAAAATTGCTTTGAAAAAAACTATTTTATATTTGAAAAGTCCAATAATATCACTAGTAAAATAATTCAAACATATGAAACAAAACCAGAATTTCTATGGAAAAAACATCCAGGCTATGGAGTTTTTAGAAATAAAAAAAGTGGTAAATGGTTTGCTATAATCATGAACATTGATAAAAGTAAAATAATTCCAAATAAAAAAGGCGAAATAGAAATAATAAATCTCAAATTAAATGATAATAAATATTTAAAACAAAAAGGCATATATCCTGCATATCATATGAATAAAAAATCATGGGTGACCATTATATTGGATGACACTTTAAAAGAAGAAAAAATTTTAAACTTAATAAATATTAGCTATGAATACTCAGATACTAAAGATGAGTGGATTATCCCAGCCAATCCTAAATATTTTGATGTAATATCATACATCGAAAGTTTAAAAATATTCTCTTGGAAACAGCCTAAAAATATCAAACTAAATGATACTGTTTATATCTATTTAGGTGCCCCATATTCTGCTATATTATATAAATGTCAAGTAATAGAACTAGATATTTATAAAGATAAAAATGATTGTGTAATGAATCTAAAATTAATAACAAAATATAATCAAAATGAATATACCTTTTCTAAATTAAAAGAATATGGTTTAAACTCAGTTAGAAGTCCAAGAAGAATACCAGATAAATTGAGTAAGCAATTAAATCAAGCAAATAACATTTAAAAGTGCAAAATAAAAACAAAATATAATATATAATTATAATAATATTAAGGAGGGAAATTATGGAATATAGAAGATTTAATAATACCATTATTGCTAGAATCGACAAAGGAGAAGAAATATTAAATAAAATTGAAGAAATTGCAAAAAAAGAAAATATCAAACTTGCAAACATTAACGCTCTAGGTGCTACTAATGATTTTACAGTAGGTGTTTTCAAAACTGAAGAGAAGAAATATTACTCAAATGAATTTAAAGGTAATTTTGAAATTGTTTCATTAACCGGTACAATCAACACCATGAATGATGAATTTTATTCACATATTCATATGAGTGCAGGTAATGATAAAGGTGAAGTCTTTGGTGGACACTTAAATAAAGCAATTGTAAGTGCAACCTGTGAAATGGTTATCAATATCATTGATGGTAAAGTTGATAGATACTTTGATGAAGAAATAGGCTTAAATTTATTTAAGTTTTAAGAATAACTATTGCCAAAAAGCTTGTTTTATGTTAATATTAAATAGACATTTAAAGTCTATTTAAATGGCCTGTTGGTCAAGTGGTTAAGATGCCACCCTCTCAAGGTGGAGTCACGAGTTCAATTCTCGTACAGGCTACCATTATTTTTGTTAAAATTTCAGATTCAATATCAAGTAGTATTTGCATAACACAAAGACTAATAATTATTGAGCTTTATGAGAGGGTCAAAACTAGACCTTCTTTTATTGTGATTTAATATAATTAAGTATACCATTAATAAATACAATTATAACTTTTAAATTTTGGAATCTCATATAATAACTAACTTTAATGTTACAATTTTTCTTGTGACCATATTTAAAACAAATGAGGGCGTATAATCTAGTGTGCAAATTAAAAATGCACTAGATTTTTTTGATATAAAGAACAGAAGATAAAAAAGCTCATAATTCCAATTAGGTAAAGTATTATCTATAAAGATTTCTTTTATCTTTCTTCAAGGACTTAAAATCTACGACGATAAAAATTATAGGTATCTCCTATGGTTTTTAAATATGAAAAATGATATAATTAATTATATGTAGTGGGTGATATGATGAATCAAGAAAAATTTGGTAAATTTATAAAAGAAATTAGAAAAAAACATAACCTTACTCAAAAAGAATTTGCTGACAAATATAATGTTACTTATCAAGCTGTTAGTAAATGGGAAAATGGTAAAAATATGCCAGATAGTACTCTTATAAAGCAAATAAGCGAAGATTTTAATATAAGTTTAGAAGAACTTTATAATGGTGAATTTAAAAATAATAAAAAGAAAAAAATAATTTTAATTACAATTATAATCATTACTATTATAATTATTACTATTTTTTTAGTTCTATTTAAAAATGATGATTTTCAGTTTAAAACATTATCTGCCAGTTGTCCAAATTTTACCATCTCTGGAAACATTGCCTATAATGATAAAAAATCTGCCATATACATAACAAATATAGAATATTGTGGTGGCGATGAACACGAAAAATACCAAGATATTGAATGCATACTATATGAAAAAAATGGTCAAACGGAAAACAAAATAAGTTCCTATAAATACAAAAACAAAGAAAAAATCACTTTAGAACAGTTTTTAAAAAAAGTCACTTTTACTATAGATGATTATGAAAAAACATGTAAGGTTTATAAAGATGGCACACTATTTTTAAAAGTTAATGCAAGAGATAATCATCATAAAACTATCACATATGAAATCCCTTTAAAACTAGATGAAAAATGCAAGAAATAAGCTCAACCTATAGTTGAGTCTTTTTCAACTAAAAAGTTATTGTATTTCTGTTGTTTTTAGGTTAAACTAAAAATGTAGGAGGTATGAATATGAAAAGAAAAAGTATTGTTCTTTTAGTTATAAGCGTTTTAATAATTATAACTATTGTAGTATGTGCATTTATATTTAATGATGACAAAAACACTTTAACCGTTTTACCGAAACCAGAAGTCACAGGTGGTGTTAGAGGAGAATTTGGTATTGACAAAAACATCAATGAAAAAACTATTGATAATTATTTAAATAGAGTAGATTCTGTTTATAGAGATATGCGTATGCTTAAAGACCCAGGAAATTACGAAGCCATAGGCGGTGACGCTTATCTATCAGGGTTCGTTAAAGGATTCGAAGTAGTCCCTTTACCATATTTAGTTAATGTCTCTGGACTCCCAGAAGAAGTTGGTGATACTTATACCGGCAAAACATTATTTACAGAAAAAAATGGAAAATACACAGCTAACTATAAAGAATCTATGGACATTTTAGAATATCTTTTTCCAAAAGATAAAAATATTTTCTTAATGTGTGGTGGTGGCGGATATGCAGGGATGACCAAAACCATGTTAGTTGCCCTAGGCTGGGATGAAAATAAAATATATAATGTTGGCGGCTATTGGTACTATGAGGGTGAAAATAACGTTGAAGTAAAAAATAAAAAATATGGTCAAACATCATATGACTTTTGGAAAATACCATATCATGATATAAATTTTAATACACTTCATGAGGTTGAAAATAGTGAAAACGAATAATAAAATTTTTTTACTCGCACCACTTCTTTTATTATTATCTATAATCGTAGTAGTTATTAAACAAAGCCCTATGCATCAATTTTATCTAGAAGATAAATATTATAGTGATAGTAAATTTATAGAAATAGAAACAAATGATTTAAATAAACTAATAAATAATAAAGAATCATTCGTATTATTTATTTATCAACCTGCATGTATTACTTCATCAAACTTTGAACAAATATTATATGACTATTTGGAAACTAATCATATATCAATTTATAAAATTCCCTTTTCAGACATTAAAAATACAACCTTAAGTAAATCAGTAAAATATTATCCATCATTTGCTATTTTTAATAATGGAAAATTAATCGATTATTTAGATGCGAATAGTGATGAAGATTTAGAATATTATGAATCTAAAGAAGGATTTGAAAAATGGTTTACAAATTACGTTTTATTAAAACAAATAAAGGAAAATAAATCAGACCAAAATTCAAAAGCAAAAGAAAATAATGCACAAAAAGAGATAAGTACTCAAGAAATAAATCTAAACAATGTAACTTATAATGAAAATAAAGTTAATATTTATTTTTTCTGGGGTAGTACCTGTCCACATTGTAAAGAAGAGTTTGCCTTCTTTGACGAAATAAAAGAGACATATGGAAAATACTACAATCTTTACACATATGAAGTGTGGGAAAACCCTAATAACGCAGAAATGATGAATAAATTTGCCGAAGCTTTAGGCGAAGAAGTTACAGGAGTACCATATACAATTATTGGTGACAAATCATTTAAAGGATTTGGCGAATCAAGTAAAGAAGAAATTATGAATGCCATAAAAAATAACCACCAAAACAGCAGTGATATTTACTTTAATAAAATAAAAAATTAAAAATAATTAATTATTATAAAATATAGTATAATATAGTCAAAAGGGAAATGTTTATGAACAATGTGCATATAAAAAAACAAATTGAAGAAAAGTTTGGAATTCCTTATGAAGAATTTTGTGAGCTAGATCCAGAAATCATAACTGGACTAATTGAAACAAAAATAGACAAAAAATTAAAACTTGATTATAGACAATTTATTGATGGAATTCCCATTGATAAAGCGTACACTATCACAAAAGAAGAAATTGATAAATCGGCCTATAATGGATTTCAACGAGTTATGAGAAAAATATTTAAAAGAATATAAATGCTCGTTTGCTATAAAGTTAAATTTATGTTAAAATGTATATAGATGAGATTTTCTCATATAATAAAAAAGGAATGTTCAATAATGCAATGTTGAACGCAACCGTTTGTTAGTTGCGCCTAAATCATCGCTGGTGAGTTAGGCGCTTTTCTATTTAGTTAGTAAAGTAAATACTAAAATAAATAGAAGGAGAATTATGGCATAAAGAGATTTTTCTCTTTTAGTCATAAACATCACTTCCAATCTTAATAAAAAGTAGAGGCTGCGCCCAACTATCAAACATTCCTTGAAACAAGTATAACAAACCATGACACTAATTACAATAAAAAATCACTTTTTGTTAAATTATTAAAATTCTACCACCAGTAGGTGTTCAAAGCCTCCAAATTGTTTTATAATGTAGGCAAAAGGAGATAAAATTATGAATCAAGAAAAAATTGGAATGTTTATTGCAAAGTGCCGAAA
>CALVRA010000019.1 GCA_944358415.1 uncultured Bacilli bacterium
TATATCACTAATTAGAGCTTTTTTTTCATACCCGATAGGTCGAGGGTTCGAATCCCCCTCTCGCTACCAATTTTGTTCATTAACTAGGAATTCCTAGTTTTTTTAATATTACAACACATTAAATTTGAACTAAATTTATCTCAAAGTAAAATTTTTCTTATTAAAACCTCTAAAATAATCCAGAAATAACTCCATCTGATGAAATTTTCATATTTTCATAAGCTGGAGTCTTAGAAAGTCCAGGCATCGTCATAATCTTACCCATATAAACAACAATAAATCCAGCTCCATTACTAATCTTCACATCTCTAACCGTAATTTCATAATCAAATGGAAAACCAAGTTTCTTAGGGTCATCACTAATCGAATACTGTGTTTTAGCCACACAGATTGGAAGCTTATCTAAACCAAGCTTCTCTAAATTTGAAATTTCTTCTAAAGCTAAAGGCAAATAATTAACTTTATTCGCATGATAAATTTCAAAAGATACCTTTTCAATCTTTTCTTTAATTGATTTATTTTCATCATATAGTAAATGAAACTCTTTTTCATTTTCACACATTTTAATTATTTTCTCAGAAATATCTAAAGCCCCATCTGATCCCAAAGCATAAGCATCACAAACTTCAAACTCACAACCTAAATCTTCACAATACTTTCTCACGAACTCTATCTCTTCTTCACTATCAAAAGAAAACTTATTTAAACAAACAATCACATTATCTAAATATTTTTTCATATTTAAAATATGAACCCTTAAATTACAAATACCCTTTTTTAAATAATCTAAATTAGCATTTTTCAGTTCTTCCTTACCCATTCCACCATTGTATTTTAAACTGCGCACTGTCGCATTAATAACAATCACTGAAGGCTTCAAACCACCAATTCTACACTTAATATCCAAAAATTTCTCTGCACCTAAATCAGCTCCAAAACCTGCCTCTGTAATCACATAATCCGCAAGTTTTAAACCAAGCTTTGTTGCGATCAAGCTATTGCACCCATGTGCAATATTTGCAAAAGGTCCACCATGAATAAGTACCGGATTATTTTCCAAAGTCTGAACCAAATTAGGTTTTATTGCATCTTTAAGCAAAATACACATTGCCTCTTCCACATGTAAATCAGAAACATAAAGTGGTTTCCCATTCAAATCAAAACCAAATAAAATATTACTAATTCTTTTCTTTAAATCACTTAAATCATGAGCTAAACATAAAATAGCCATAATCTCTGTTGCCACTGTAATACAAAAATGATTCTCATGAGCCACATCCTTGCCCAAATTTAGACCAACTGTCACATCCCTTAAAGCTCTATCATTCATATCAACACATCTATTAAATAAAATTTTATTTTTATCAATATTTAAATTATTACCTTGAAACAAATGATTATCAATCGCCGCACAAAGTAAATTATTAGCCGCTCCTATCGCATGCATATCACCAGTAAAATGTAAATTAATATCCTCCATTGGAATTACTTGACAGTAACCACCACCAGCCGCACCACCTTTAATACCAAATACAGGTCCTAAAGATGGTTCTCTTAAAACTGCCAAACTATTAAATCCTAACTTTCTAAAACCATCATGAATACCTATACTCATAGTTGTCTTACCCTCACCAAAAGGTGTAGGATTAATCGATGTTACTAAAATAAGTTTTCCATCTTTCTTACGAGATCTTTCCAAAATGCCCAAATCAATTTTAGCCTTATATTTTCCATAATACTCCAAATAATCACTATCAATCTCTAACTTTTGAGCTATTTTCTCTATATTCTGTATTTTAGCCCTTCTCGCAATCTCAATATCTGTCATCAAATCACCTCTTACAGATATTATACCAAACTTTAATAAAATAAGTTAATTATTTTTGAAAACAAATTATGTGAAAAAGGCGCACTATAACGAAACTTGGGATTTTCACACGTAATAGCTTTATAAATCTTATTACTAATTGTTCTAAGACTCCTTCTTTCAAATAACTTTAAATAAATATTTTCACTTTTTCTAATCAAATCAATTTGTGATTCAAAAAAAGACTTGTTATCCATAAATTCATACTTTTTATCAAAAGCAAGCTTATTAAAACCTGTTCTATATAAACCTGGCTCTACTAAAACAATTTCAATATTTGACTTCAAAAGCATACACTCATAATAAAGACACCTTGCCATCACCGATAGAGCCGCTTTAGTTCCACAATAACTGCCTAAAAAAGGTAAAGCCATTTTACTAGTCAAAGAAGATATAATCACAATTCTTCCAAAACCTTTATATATCATATTATTAATAACCTTTTGAATAAGATTTAAATTAGAAAAAACATTCACCTCAAAATTATCTTTAACTTTAGAAAGAGGCATTTCTAATAAAGAACCACTTTCTGCAATAGAACCATTTAAAACTAAAACATCTATATCTAAATCATCTAACTTATCTGCATCTTTAGTAATATCTAGTTTTAAACACTTAATATTTTCATTATCCTTATAAAGTTCCTTAACTCTTTTTAATTCACTTTCCCTATGCACACTTACATACACATAATCATCCTTAAGTCTTTGAATAACAGGATATATCATCCCACTTCTTGCCCCTGTAATTAATATTTTTCTCATATTATCACCAATATTAATATGAACAAATTAACAAAAAGTATTCAATTTGACAGTAAATAAAATAGCATGTATAATACGATTTATTGAATTTTAAAGGGAGGAAAACATGAATAATTCAGAATTTTATAATACTATTAAATTGATTAACAATCATAAAAATACTGTTGCTTTAATCAATATAGGAGAATTTAAAAAATTACAAAGAATTAATGGTGAATACAAATGGATTCCACTAGAAATTGGCTCAATGCCAGCTATACCAATTATAACTAGTGACTTTAAAGAAAACTTTAGATCAACAAAAGACCAAGTAAGCATTAGAATTACACCTGTTTGGAACTTTCTTACAAATGGCGAAAAAGTAATAACCCCAAATATAGAAAAATTCAAATTAACCGAATATAGCAAGCCTATAAGACGCTACACAATATCTAGACAAATAAGTAAAAACCATCATTACCTATCTAATAATGGTTGGCTAGATTTATTTGACCAAAATTTTGCAGTAAAACAAAATGCTATTGAATGGGATAAAAGCAGTAAATCAACTTTACTCGCTCCAATCAGTGAAAATATTTTAAAAGCCTACTTAGAAATCTATCAAGATGAATTAGATGAATTAAATCAAATATACGAAAATAGTGCACAAACTGCTATAGAATTAAGAAATCAACAAAAAAAATTAAAACTTTAAAAAATAGGCTAAAATCAGCCTATTTTTTTTACATCATATTATCTAACTTATCTGTTAAATTTTCCGCACCACTTGTTGCTTTTTTAAAAGTATCATGAACCGCTCTCATAACTGGTTTATTATACTTTTGATAAACAAGTGTGAGGGCACTACCCATTGCTACCATCATAGCATCTCTCATCATTCTCATTTTATCACCTACTTGTCAGATACATGATGTGTATGTCTTAAACATACATTTATATTTTACCTAACATTTTCAAATCTATACCTAATTTTATCTAAAAGTTTTGAATTTCTAATATATTCATGATTATTTTGAACACTATAAGCAAAAGCCTCAGGCTCACCAATCATAATTAACTTATTTTTAGCTCTTGTAACACCAGTATAAACAAGCTTTTTATAAAGCATTCTTTTATATGAATGAGCCATAGGCATAATCACCATTTCAAACTCACTACCTTGACTTTTATGAATACTAATAATAAAACCATGTTTAATTTTATTAAAATCTTTTGGCGTATACTTAACTAAATTACCATCAAAATCTACATAAATTTCATCTTTCTTACTCTTACTAGTATTACCATACTTAATATATTTTATAACACCAATATCACCATTAAACACATTCTCATCTGGCATATTCACCAGCTGTAATATTTTATCATTTTCTCTAAAAATAACGTTTCCACTTTTTATCTCTCTTTTCTCAGAAGAAGCAGGATTGAAAATATTTTGTAACTCACTATTCAAAGAATCAATTCCATTTTCTCCTTTATACATTGGAGCTAAAAGT
Source organism: uncultured Bacilli bacterium (assembly GCA_944358415.1). Lineage (GTDB taxonomy): Bacteria > Bacillota_I > Bacilli_A > RF39 > UBA660 > Coprosoma. The sequence continues at coordinate 4,128 of CALVRA010000019.1, forward strand.
TGTAACCTTTTATAATCATACCCCTTTGAAACAACCTTTTCACATAAATTTAATAAATTATTTTTAATAGAAACTCCACTACATTTCAAAAAAGTATAATCATTATAAGTTTTTAAAAAATTATCATTCAAAACACCATCTTTTATTTCATAAGCAAGCTTAATAATATAAGAATCCTCATCTTGTCTATATAATTGATTTAAATGTACAACATCAATTACATCACTACAAATCAAATCCTTAAGTAAATTTCCAGGACCAACACTAGGTAATTGATCATAATCACCAACTAAAATCATCTTTACATTTCTTTTTAAACCTTTAAGTAAACTATCAAATAAATTAATATCTATCATACTAACTTCATCGATAATCACAAGCTCTACATCAGACTTGTTATACTCATTAACCATAAACTCACTATTATCCTTATTCCATTTTAAAAATCTATGAATAGTTGAAGCTGGCAAAAAAGTTGACTCGCTCATTCTCTTACTAGCTCTTCCAGTTGGGGCAAGTAAAGCTAAACGTGCTGTAAAATCATCATAATCTAGCTTATTAATATGCTGATAAAGCTCAGTAATAGCCTTTATAATTGTTGTCTTCCCAGTACCAGGACCTCCAGTAATAATTAATATATTATTTTCCAAAGCTTTTTTAATAGCTTTTTTTTGATCATCATTATAATTAATATTATTAATCTTTTCAAGTTCAAAAATTAAATTATCTAATTTTTTATATTGATTACAAGGCCTATTTGCCATATCAAAAATTCTCTCAGTAATATTACTTTCCGCATCCCATATTTCTTTTAAATAATAATCATCACCATCTACTACAATATAACCTGATTCCTCAAGCTCTTTAAAAAGTTCATCATAATTATCATAAGATATTTTTAACAAACTATCCACATTCTTAATTATAATATCTTTATTTAAAAAACTATCACCATTTTTATATATTAAATTTTTCATAACATATAAAATAGAGGCTTTAACTCTTCTATTATCAGCCAAATCAAGTCCTAAAATAACTCCTGCCTTATCAACTTTTAAAAATGAAATATCTGGCAAATTATAAACAACTTGATAAATATTATTATCAATAATCTTTTGCGTGTTTGATTTATATTCATTATAAATCATCAAAGCTTCTCTCATCGAAAAACCCAAATCAATTAAGTTCGCAATCACTTTATGACTTTCTTCATATTTCTTTAAAATATTGACAATTTTTTTAATCTTATTTTCTGTAAGTTTAGGAACTAAATATAAACAGCTTTCATCCTCTAAAATCCTATCTATCGCATTATCCCCTAACACTTCCGCAATACTTTTAGCTAACTTTTCACCAATTCCAGGAAATAAGTCACTAGATAAAAAAGTTGCAACCGCATCTTTTCCAGTCGGTTTTAACCTCTCATATCTACTAGTTTGAAATTGCATTCCATATCTTGGATGATTAACTACATCTCCATATAAAATATAAGTATCATCTTCATTTAAATCATGAAAATATCCAGTAAAAGTCATTGTTGAATTTATATATTCCTCTAAAGTATCATCATTAGTTTCCCTGACCTTAAAAAGACCAATCACATATCCATTATCCGATTTAAAAATACTTCGTCTAAAATTTCCTTTAATATAACTTTCCATCCACATCACCCATATAATAAAAGACCTTTTAAGGTCTATTTTGTTTTATTTGGTAAATTGATATATCCACTCTCAATATATTGATTTGCTCTTTGTTGGGCATTTATATTATCTACCTCTGCCAAATGATTTCCTTGATTATCGACAAAATAACCAATACCATTACGCGTTATTTCAAATTTAATTCCTTGCATTTGTGGCATTTCCTCACTATATACTACTTGCATATTTTCCTCCGCATTTTGATACTGAATATGACTGACATACGCCACACCACCTAATGCGGCCACAATTCCAGCCACAACACCAACTCGGCCTAAAATACTTTTAATATTAAGTGAAGCTTTCTGATTTAATGAAAACGAATTATGTGATCTTTCACACTCTTCTACTATTTTAGTATATTCATTTAATCCAATTTTAAACTCTTCATCTCTATGTGGTGTTGTATTTACCATATTATTCCATACAGAACCATTGTTCATATTCTCACCTCTAGTTTTATTATACCAAATTATCTACTTAATTCAAAGTCTTTTATTTCACTTAATAAATAAGGATATTCTACTTTACTAATATTAACTAAAACCTCTTGCCCTAAAAGACACTTATCACCCTTAGCTTTAACAAACAAATAATTTGCCGTATGACCAGTCAAATACCCATCATCATATACCTCAGGAATAAAAGTCATTTCTTTTCCAATATGTTTTTTCATATATTCTATTTCTAAATTTTTAGAAATCTCTAATAATCTTTTCACTCTCATTTTTTTTATAGTTCCAGATACTTTGTTTTGCATTTTACTTGCTTTAGTACCTTCTCTATCAGAATATGGAAAAACATGTATCTTAGTAAACCCTATTTTCTTAATAGTATTTATACATTCTTCAAAATTATCTTCACTCTCACCTGGGAAACCGACAATCACATCAGTTGTCACATTAATATCTGGCTTAATTTCTTTTAATTTTTTTATCTTATTAACAAAATAATTCTTATCATATTTTCGATTCATTTGCTTCAATATCTCATCACTACCAGACTGTAAAGGAATATGCATATGATTTACTAAAACATCACTCTTTTTAATTATATCCATTACTTTATCGTTGATTTCTGTTATCTCAATTGAAGAAATTCTAAGCCTTTTTAATCCATCTATTTTTACTAAATCATTAAGCAAATCTGCAAAACTATAACTTCCATCGTGATAATGTCCAGTATGAATACCTGTAAGAACAATTTCTCTATGTCCATTTTTAACTAATGATTTAGCTTCCAAGATAACATCCTCATGCTTCTTACATCTCACGTGACCTCTTACATAAGGAATAATACAATATGAACAATAATTATCACAGCCATCCTCTATCTTAATATAAGCCCTAGTTAAATCAAAATTATTAAGCTTCATATTTTCAAAAGGAGCTTTAAAAATATCGTCTACTAAATATAATTTATCCTTATAATTTTCTAAATAAGAAACAATTTCTGTTTTGTGCTGATTACCAATAATAATATCTGCATCTATATCTTTATCTTTCTTATTTTGAATCATACATCCCATTACAACTAAAATAGCCTTAGGATATTTTTTTCTTATACTTCTCATCATTTTCCTTGATTTACTATCAGCTTGATTAGTCACAGTACAAGTATTAACAATACATACATCAGGACTATCAGATTTCTTATAACCATGATTTTCTAATAAATTTTTAATAACTTCACTTTCATATTCATTGACTTTACAACCTAAAGTAAAAATCTTATAAGTCATACTCACACCTCCAAAGAAAAAAAGCCTTTAGGCTTATAAATTTTTTCTAAACTCCTTAAGCGAATTCAAAAAATCAATATTTTGCTCACTTTCAGTATTAGTTTTTTCATAAGCTTTGCTTATTATACCATTATTTTCCCTTTTTGGTGAGACTTTTTTTCCTTCTTTTTGAATTCCATATATTGGTGAGATAATATCCGAATTTTTAAAACCATGATAAGCTTCTTTTTTCTCTATAGTAGCTTCATTTCTTTTTGTATGCTTCTTGTAAGTATTGGTAGCTTCATCTACTCTTACATCCGCACTATTTTCCGTATATGCTTCATATTTATCTGTCTGCAACTTTAATTTTTCAGCTTGTGCCATTAATTCTTGATAACTAATAATCGCATTTTCTTCTTGTTCTCTTTCAAAATCATCTATATGATCATTTTCCTCTTGTTTATCCAAATCCATACTCATCTGCGCATATACTCTTTCAAGCTCATCTTTCGCTTTTTGCTGCTCTACAGTAAGTGGCTTTTCCTCTATATCCTCTTCCTCATTTTCCTCTTTATCAAATCTTTCATCCTCGCTTATTGGCATCACTCTATTTTTATTGATAATTGCCCTAAAAACAAGTGCTAAAATTACAAAAATAACAAGTACTATTGCTCCTATAATCATTAAATCACTATCTGCAATTTCAAATAAAATATTCATACAATCCACTCCAAATATCCAAAATTTTAATGCACAAATGAAAAAGACAAAATGCTTATCTTTTTCTCACGTACTATATACAGTTTACCACAAACAGTTTTCTTTTTCAAACCTTTTTTATTTAAAAATTATCTATTAATTATAATACCAATTTCCATCATCATAATAATTTGAATTTTCACGTATATAATTATTACCATATCTATCTTTATTAGATATCATACCCAAAAACAATGATAAAATTACAAAAAACAAAATACAAAAAGCTACTGTACATAAATATATATAACCATGCTTATTTTTATCTTTAACCCCCAAATACTGAATACCATTATATAAATAAATCATATTTAAAACAGAACCGAAAGACAAAAAGATAATGCCTAAAACTCCATTTATAAACATTAAAACAGAAGAAATTAATAAACCTACACTTAAAATAGTAGAACACACTCCATAAAGTGTCACTATTTTTTTTAAATTCTTTTCCCCTTTAAATATTACCGAATTAACTAAATATAAAAATCCTACATAAATTAAACTATAAAACATTCCTCCAAATATCATCATAATAAATATTTGAAAATAAGGAATATAACTTACAAATAAAGAATTTCCTAAAAAACTATAAGCCATATTACTTATAAAAGAAAGTATAAATATAGAAAAAGACAAAACAAACACCATAATCAAAATCAAGGATAAATTTAAATATTTCTCATTTGTATATTTTTTAATAGTATCAATAGGCTTAACAAAAATTCCTTTTAAAAAATATAAAAAATATAAATCATGTTCTCTTTTTTGAACCTGACAATGACAAACTTCACCATCTTCTAATTTACGTCCACAATGTATACAAAATTTTGCCATAATCTACCTCCTTAAAATCTTGAAAAAGTTGAATCTAAACTAGAAAAATCAATTAATTTAAAATCATCTTTATAATCATAAGTCAAATATATTGTATCTGATGCATCCTTAGATAACTCATCATCTGATAAATAAGCTTTAACCTTATAATCATAATCAGCTTTTACTGTTATATACAAATATCCCTCATCAGTCACATCTATCTTATCTATTTCAAATTCTTTTAATTTATATTCTCTAAGTCCACTATTATTAATAAATAAAACAAATTTATTATAAGCTTCTTCTAAATCAGACAAATCAGAATCTTTATATTCATAATCTTTTTTTATATCATCAAATTTTTTAGAATTAATTGCTGCTTCATATAAATTATTTATTTTTTTCTCTATGACACTCTTTAATTCATCAATATCTTTATCATTCAAATTTAAATCATCAACTTTAAAACTACTATTGCCAATATTTACTTTACCATTCATCACAAGACCATTCTTTAAAGTTATTTCTACATCATAATCACCTTTAAAAATTGCCGGAATTACATATTTATAAGTATCATCATCTTCTTTTAAATATTTTTTAGAAACCTCCACTCCTTCTAACTTTAAAGATGCTCCTTTAAAAATTTCAATTTCATAATCTTCACAAACAAGCGAACTGCCATCACTTATTTTCCAATTAGGAAAAATTAAAAATTTATTTTTCTTATCCTTAATCAAATATATTGTTGCCGTATCCGCCATTTGTCTACCTTCTAAAGTGTAACTAATTTTCACTTGGGCAGAAAGGCCATCAGAACTAACTTCCTCATTAATAACCTCATAATTTACTAAATCTAAATCATTTTCATCATCATTAACCTTCTCAAACATTTCTTCGCTAGTAAATTCATTTTTAGGAATATTAATAAAATCATATATTTTACCTTCATCATTATTCATAACTGCTAAAAAATAATCCTTAGCTACCTTTGAAGGACTAAAAGTTCTACCTAAAACAAAATATAAAATTCCGAAAATAATAATTATAAAAAATACTATAGATATAATAATTATCTGTTTCCTACTAATCTTAACCTTTTTTTCTCTAGGTAAAATTATCTTTTCTTCAGTTTTAATCTCAGTACCACAAAACTCACAAAATCTTGCATTATCTGCGTTTTTCTTTCCACACTTTGGACAAAACATAATATCACATCCTATAATAATTATATCTTAAAAAAATTCTTTATACAATCAATTTTTCAAATAACTATCAAACCCATCAGTCTTAATAGTCTCATCACTAACCCACATCGCCTCAGCGTTATAATCATGAATCATTTTTTTTCCTTCATCTACATCCATTAAATACAAAGTATTTGCAAGCATATTAGCCGTTAAATTATCATTCGCGATAACAGCCACCATTTTATATTTATTTTGCTTTTTACTAGTTTTAGGATTAACCATATAACTTTTAAATTCATCTAATTTAAATCTTATTGCCATAGATTTATTTTCTAAATAAGCAATATCTAAAATAGACCCATCAGAATTATTTATACTAACACTATATTTTCCATCATCATAATAATTTCCTGTAGTAATATCTCCATTTTCAGAAACAATATATTTTGTAATATCATTTTGTTTAAAATAATAAAGCACCTCATTTGTTGCATAACTACCTATAATATTTTCAAAATTAAAATTAATATCATCAATATCATTATTATTAAGCTTTTCTATATCACTTTTAAAATCATAATTTTCTCCATCTTTTAACTTTTTCAAAAGTTCGCCACTTGTCACATCAACATATCCATCAGTTTTATAATATAAAATTTTCCCATACTCAAGTAATGATTTATCTTTTTCATCTAACTTACCGGCAAAGTTAATATTTTCATATTTTTTATATATTTTATTTATCTCATCTGTTAATTTTTTATAATTAACTTTGTCATATACTTTATAAGTAATTACTTCTCCATAATATTCAAAACTTTCAAGATATATTTCCTTTTTATTAAAAAAAAGTATCCAAATAATTAAAATAAATATTATAAATAAAATAATATAATTTCTTTTATCAATAATTTTTTTAAGCATAAAACCACCATCTAAAGTATAGCAAACATTCATATTTAAAAGCAATAACTATACCAAAAAAGCAAAATAATTTCCATCATCTTGCTTAAATCTTGCTTATTATCTTACTTATTTATTAAATCCTTCTCTAAAACATATTCATAAACTTTCTTTAACTTATAGCCAATTTTTTTAATATCTCTTTCTTTAGCCACCTTATACCCTTCTTCTGTTAAATCAGGTAACTGTCCTTTTAAAATGAGTTTAATTTTATTTTCAAAATCATCTACATTTTTAGCCTTATAAACATTAACTCCATCTTTAAGCCAATCATCATAAATTGGAATATCACTAATTAAAGTTTTTGCTTTCATTGCGAGTGCTTCCAATAAAACAATACCTTCAGTTTCTTCTTTAGTTGGAAAAATATATAAATCACATCCCTCATAAGCATCTTTAAGTTCATCGCTTGATACATATCCAGGAAAATATACATTATCCGTTTTATTTTTGATTGCATCACTAATTTTAAAAGGAATAAGTGACGGTTTAGTATAACCAAACCATATAAACTTATATTCTGGCATTCTTTTAGCTAACTGTAAAAACTCTAAAATTCCTTTTCTTTCAATATAAAGACCAACAGCCATAATAACTTTATCATCCGCACTAAAACCATACTTTTCTCTAAATTTTTTTCTTCCATCTTTAGAAGGTTTAAAAAAATCCAAATCAATACCGTTTGAAATAGGTATTATCTCTTTTCCTAAATCATACTTTTCTAAAACTCTTTTAGAATACTCTGTTGGTGTAATAAGCAAATCAGCTGATCCATAACAAATTTTTAGCCATTTACGAAAAGCTGGTGCGACATTATTTGAAAGTTTAAACGAATTTCTAAAATCTTCTTCAGTTGAATGTGCATGAAAAATAACTTTTTTGCCCATTTGTTTACACCTTTTAGCTAGCATCAAAGATTCAGGAAAAATTGTATTAATATGTACAATATCAAAATCATCATTAATATTAGTAGTATAAGGCACATGCACTAAATCCAAAGCTTTCATCTGATGAACAATAGCTCTACCAACACCACTTTTTTTAACGTCTTCCAATTTTCCAGTATGTAGTAATATCTTCATAAATCTCCTCCTACATATTTACATTAACTAGTATAACATCTTTCCCAATCTTGTCAATCTGAGACCATTTTATTTTAAAAGTAGAACCACTAAAAAAGAAAAATCTTCTTCTTTGAACACTCATCTCTACTATCTTACCTTCCCTATCTAAACTAACATCTATAATCATGCCTATTTTTTTACCATCAAACACATTTATAATATCCTTAGTTTGTAAATCAGAAAGCATCATACATAACCCTCCGATTAATTATATTAAATATAAAAAAAGAAAATGACAATCATTTCCTTAATTTTTTTATTTTAGCCTCATTTACTAATTTTCTAAATAAAGGTAAATTTTTTTCTTCCAATTCTGGATGAAATTGGACACCAATTGCCCACCAATCAGGGATATTACTTTCAATTACTTCGATAACACCATCAGTGCTACGACCAGTAACTTTAAAAATATTTCCATCCGCATGTTCCAATAACTTATCTAAAGCTTTCCAACCATGAACTGATGGCATTTCAATATAAGAATCTTTAAAAATATCAGTTAATAAAGAATTATTATCCAATAATATGGCATGTTTAGACTCATCTACCTTACTCAAATAAAATGGATCTAAATTATCATGGCCCTTAACTTTTTCAATAAAATTAACCTCATCTTCTGGATGAAAAAAACTACCAATTTCATTATATGTAGGAAAAATATTTTCAAACTCACCCATTACCCACTCATAACCAACCATAGTCTGCATTCCCATACAAATTCCCAAAATTGGTTTTTTTCTTTCTAGTGCATAATGAACTGTATTAATATTTGAAGAATAAATTGTAGATCCACCTTGCATAACAAAACCATCACAGATATCTAAAACCTCTGTATTAAATTCATTATTTGGAAAAATTACTCCGATTGGAATACCACCTGCTTGAATAATTCTTTTAGGATACAATTCATTAAAAGAAGTCTTTGTCATAAAAGGTCTATCTTTTTCATCTACTCTTGTAGAAATAATACCTATTACTGGTTTCATAATCATTTTCCTTTCACCGTTTTAGAATTTTCAAAACTATTTACAACCGTATCTTCCAAAACTGAACTTTGTTCAATTTCAGCTTTACGCATTAACACATTCTTAGCAAGCCTAAGTTTAAGTAAAGTATAAATAGCTTCTTCTTTTAAAGTATTAGTAATTCTCGTAAATGGAACATTTTGGGTAACATTGCCTTCATTATCTAAAACCTTAGAATTTTTTCCAGCCACTTTAAACTTAGTACCATCTTTAAAATTCATACCACAGTCTACAATATTAAATTTTTCATTATCAATGACAATTTCTCTTTCATTTTCTAAAGAAAGTGGATTAGCCAAAAAGTTAGCTGTTAAACCATTTTTTAAATCAAAAGCTGCCCAAGTACCTGTAAATCCCGCTGTAGCAAAAGATTCATCACTCATTGCATTTGCCATTTCATTTGCTCTAATGCCTTCTGGATGTTTATAATAAACCCCCATCCCTCTATTAATTTTTTGAACTTCCGATATATAACCTTCTTTATTTTTCTTAAAACAAATAGAACCATCAGGATTTAATAAAATAGGTGTATCTAAAGCTGGCGTCACCATACGCATTATAGACTCTTTAGATAAAAATCCATTATTTAAAGAATCAAAGAATTTAACCAAATCTTTAGATGTACTAAATATACCTGCATGACCTGGATTTAAACTATACTTTGTCATTACTCTAGCTTTTGGATCGTTAATAGTTTCATTTTCTCTCATTCCGGTTAAAACACCAAAACTTCTATCATAACTAGTTTGTAATAAATTCATCTCTTCATTAAAATATTTTTTAAAATATTCATCAGATTCTGGAAGTATATCTTTTAAAATAATAAATGGTATATCACTATAAACAAAAGTTTTATCTTTAACTATACTAGTCAAAAATAATCTTCTTTGAAACTCTTCTAATGATAGATCTCCATCCCTATCATCTAATCTACCATCCGTCCTTAAATCATAATAAAATTTTGACATTTTCTCTACTGGAATATTTAACTTACTATATTTACCGTCTTTATATTCAGATACTAACTTATCTAAATCAAACTTACCTTCTTCAGCTAATTTTAAAGCTTCTACCGCCGTAAATAATTTTGTTGAACTAGCCAAATCAAAACGCGTATTTTCATCTATATCTTGGCCATTCTCAAAAGTTTTACCATCATAAGTATAAATTGAAACTCCACTTTTTGTATCTTTAATACCTGTAGAAAGTCCAGGTACAAGCATACTAATACCTTTAACTATTTTTAAATAATCACTAGCTATTTTATTGTAAACTTCATCTGGGGTTTTATCCATCATAGATGCAAGTTCATTTTTTTCCTTATCAAACATATCAACTAAATAACGGTATTCCTTTAATTTACCATTTTTAACTAGTTCATTAATTAATTTATATTCTTCTTCAGTAATAATACTTAAATATTCTTGTTTTTCCACTGTCATTTTCCTTTCAAATACGTTTTATTATAAACAGTTTAATATATTATGTCAAATTAATCAAGCACTCAAAAACAATCAACAATAAAAGTAAAAATTATAAAAAGAAATACACAAAAAATTATATTCAAAAAAAGTAAAAATAGACTACTACTTTTATGATAAGCTAAAATAATTTTACAATTTTTAGGATAACTTCTTTTAATTCTTTTAATATTTCTTTTATCTAAATAAAATATAAAAGGGTTTAAAATACTAGTAAGTATTAACCTTATAAAAATCCAAGTTATAAAAGTAAATGTAAGTCCAAAAAGATTTGAAAAATCAAAAGCAAAACCAGAAAAAAACCTAAAACAAAAATAAAAACAAATAAGCTCTATAAATGATAAAATAACTCCTATAAATAAATGCCCCTTATACCCAACATAAAAAGTTCCAAGCAAATATGGTTTCCATAACTTCTTATTATGAAGCATATCACTATAATCTTTTTCATAAATTTCTAAATCTGTTTTTTTCTCATCATAATCAAAACTGACATTTTTGCCATTTTTCATATATCCACATTTAATACATACACCATCTATAACTTTACTTCCGCACCTTAAACACTTCATATAATCACCACTTTTAATTTAACAAAAAAAGCAGACAAAGTCCACTTATTTAATTAATTTTTTTATCTTTGAAAGCCCATTTTTCTCTAAGCGTGAAATCTGCGCCTGACTTATTCCAATCTCTTCCGCAAGCTCAGTCTGTGTTTTTCCCATCATATATCTTTGTAAAATAATATATTTTTCTTTTTCTTTTATCTCTTTTAAAGCATTAAATAAAGCAATATGCGTCTCTAAATCATATATACCATCATCCATAGATAACTGATCAGCCAAATAAATTACATCACCACCATCACTATATATTGGAGAAGAAATACTAACCGTATCTTTCAAAGAATTCAAAGCCTGAGTTATCTCCCATTCCTCTAAACTAAGCTCCAAAGATATCTCTTTAACTGTAGGCTCTTTATTATTCTTTAAAGTAAGTTCATCTTTAACTCTCAAAGCTTTATAAGCCAAATCTTTAATACTTCTTGAAACTCTAAGACTACTATTATCTCTTAAATACCGTTTTATTTCTCCTAATATCATCGGTACTGCATATGTACTAAACCTAACTTCATGTGACAAATCAAAATTATCAATAGCTTTAATTAAACCAATAACCCCAACTTGAAATAAATCATCTAAATCACTTGTCCGAAATATAAAATTTTTTAAAACTGACAATACCAATTTTAAATTACCATTAATAAGTTCTTCCTTCGCCAAAAGCTCGCCGTTTTGATATTTTTTAAACAACTCTGTTTGCTCTTCTAAACTCAAAACCTTAATATTTGCTGTATTTACATTAGAAATTTCGACCTTTCCTCTAGCCATATAATTCCCCTTTCACACTTATATTGCGTGAAAGTAAACTTTTTTAAACAAAAAACTTCAAAATAAACAAAATTATCATAATTAGTAAACCAAAAATTCCTAAAGATATTATTTTTTTGTTCTTACCTAAATTAAATAATTCTATAGCTTTATATAAAACAAACAAATATAAACCAAAAGATAAAATTAAAAATATAAAGCCTAAAATAATATTCAAATTAATAAATATTAAGCTCAAAATCAAACCAATTATTAAAATAATATTTAAACATCCAAACAAATTAAAAACCTTAAAATATTTTTCCTTATAAAAATAACTTAAAATAAAAGAAATTAAAAAGAAAAAAAACATAGATATTATAAACACAATTAAAAAATAATTAAAATAGCTGGGCTCCTCACTAACGCCTGTCACATAAAAATTTAAAACAGAAGTCCCCTCATAATAATTACTTAAAGTTCTATCAACCATTTTACTTTTAAATAAAGCATAAAAAAGTCCAAAAAGCATACTACAAATAAATGTAATAATCAAAGACAAAGGAAACAAATTTTTATTTATAAATCTTTTAACCATAACTTCCACCTTTTAAACATACTTGTATATAAAATTAAATAAGCCAACGATATAACAAATCCTGCTATGACATCACTCGCATAGTGTACTCCCAAATATATTCTACTAATTCCTATTAAAAATATTAAAATACCTAAAGCAAAAGACACCATCTTTCTTTTTTGTAATTTAAAATGCCACATTAAATAAATGATCAAACCATAAAATCCTGCTCCAGCCATGGCATGACCAGAAGGAAAACTATATCCATCTACCTCAATAAGCATTAAATCAAAAGGTCTATCTCTCATAAAAATTAACTTCAAAATAATATTCAAAATTAATATATTTATTGCATTAAAAGTCACTATTATTCCATATTTTTTATTTTTAATAAATATTATTAAACAAATAATTCCAATTACTATTTCACTCGCAAACATCGTAATAAATTTAAAAAAATATGTAAAAAAATCATTCTTTAAAAATAAATTATAAACAAAACTATCAAAAAAAACAGTTTTATCATTTAAAACCAAATAAGAAATAAAACAAAAAATTAATATTAATACATTAAAACAAATCCATTTAAATCTCACATTATCACCAACTATAAACCATTAAAGATGATTTTTCAAAGCTCCTTTAGGCGTACTTTTAATATGATTACCAATAATCTCCGATACATCAAACACCGTCACAAATGATGATTCATCAGTCTCATCTAAAATATCTTTCAACATAGGTACTTCAAACCTAGTAATAACCGTATATAAAACTCTTTTATCTCCATGAGAAATAATTCCTTCACCAGCTAAAACTGTTACTGTTCTTCCAAGCTTTTTTAAAATTGCATCAGCTATTTCCTTACCATCATCAGTAATTATAAAAGCTGCTTTAGCACTATTAAAGCCATCAGATACCATATCAATTACCTTATAAGAAATAAAATATGTAAGTAATGAATATAAAGCTCTCTCAGCACCAAGAATAAAAATAGCCATTCCATAAATAATAACATTAAAAGCAAAAACTACTTGTCCAACTGAAATACTCTTTTTTCTATTAATTAAAATAGCTATAATCTCAGTTCCATCTAAACAACCACCTTTTTTAATAATAAGTCCACAGCCAACTCCAAGTAAAACTCCCCCATATACAGTTGCTAATAAAGTATCATCAATAATTGGCTCATAACTTCCAAAAACTTCAAGTAAAATACTAAATAAAATCATCCCATAGCCAGCTTTAAAAACAAACCTTTTTCCAAGTTGCTTATAACCTAAAATTAAAAATGGTAAATTTATAACAAAAATTATCAAACCTAATGAACCACCAAATAAAGTATTCAAAATGATTGAAACTCCATTCATTCCTCCATCAATCATCGAATTTGGAATTAAAATAAGTTCCAAAGAAACAGCCGCCATAACAGCACCTATAGTAATAAAAATTAAACTTAAACAAAAATCTAAATTAATTAAACTGTCTTTTTTTGCCATATCATCTTACCTCCATATCATAATTATACCTAAAAAAACATATCTTTTAAACCCATTAAAACACAAAAATAAGTTATTTTTCATAACTTATTTAAAATAATTTTCCTATTTTTTAAAACCCTATCCTCTTTTTTTATCTCTAAAGCTTTATTCACATAATATAAAGCTTTATCATAATCATTTAAATTAAAATAACAAATACTCAAAAAATCGTAAATACTATAATCTGTACTAAACCATTCTGTAATATAAGTTTTATAACCTGTTTTAATATCTAAAGCTTTTTCAAAAAATGGTATAGCCTTTTCATAATCTTTATTTTCATAATAAAATAAAGCAATTTCCGTATAAGGTTCTTTTAAATGTGGAGCCTCAAGTAAAGCTTTTTGATACCAAAGCTCTGCCTCTATAGGTCTTTTTAATTCTTTATAACATCTTCCAATAAATCTCATAGATGCACATCTTTCATCTCTCCACACCGCTTTTTCTAAATTTAAATGACGTTCCAAAGTATCAATTGCTTCATTCCATCTTCCATAATACATATATTCTCTACCTAAATAATGAGTATTTCTATCATCTAAAGGCTCTTCTTTAACCGAAAGTTCTAAAAGTGACAAATAACTACTTCTTGATTTTTCCCTATCTGGATAATGATTTAAAACAATATCCTCAATTAAAATGACCTTTTCTTCTCCTTCATAATTCAAAATCTCATGGACTGGTTTAACCCACTTATATCCTTTTCTTAAATGTATTTTATCACTATAAAAACTAACCACCGGATTATCATTTTCATCTAAACTCCAGTTAAAAGTATAACTAGCTCTTGTATTATCACCAAAATTTTTCTCTAACTTCTCTCTCCAACCCTTTTGAAATAACTCGTCTATGTCCGTACACACACAAATATCTGCATCTAAATCAACCATTTCTAAAGACTTATTACGTGCCACATCAAATCTCCAAGGCTTAATTACTTCACTTTTTACATTTACTCCAAGTTCTTTTAAAATCTCTACACTATTATCTGTAGAACCTGTATCTAAAACAAAAATCTTATCAGCTTCCTTTACCGATTCATACCATCTTCTTATAAATTTCTCTTCATTTTTACATATTGCATAAACACATATTTTCATCATATCCCTCCATAATAGGATATGTTAAAAGTAAATTTTTTTTAATAAAAATATTTATTTATCCAAAAGTTTTAATCTTCTTATCACTTTTTTTTCTATTCGTGATATATAAGACTGACTTATACCTAATAATTTAGCTACATCTTTTTGAGTCATCTCTTCACTATTATAAAGCCCATATCTCATAATCATTATTTTCTTATCTCTCTCACCAAGTTTTTCAATTTCCTCATATAAAAGCTTTTTATTAGTCTCTTCTTCTAAGCCTTTAGTTACAATATCACTATCAGTTCCTAAAACATCTTCCAAATGAAGCTCATTTCCTTCAGAGTCAAAACTTAAATTATCCTCAAAACTCACCTCTCCTCTTCTTCTTTTATTTTTTCTTAAAAACATTAATATTTCATTATCAATACATCTCGATGCATAAGTAGCTAACTTTATATTTTTGCCAGGCTTATAAGTATTGACCCCTTTAATTAAACCAACACTTCCAATACTAACTAAATCCTCTAAATCAACCCCTGTATTTTCATATTTTTTAGCTAAAAAAACCACTAAGCGAAGATTGTGCTCAATAAGTTTACTTTTTGCTTTCTCATCACCATCAATCGATAAACTAACATAATAAGCCTCATCCTCTTTAGATAAAGGTGCTGGAAGCTTATCCGCACTTCCTATAAAAAATACACTATCTTTTTCAAAAAAACTTCTAATTAAATAAATTATTTTCTTTATCATTTTTCTTCCCCTTTCATTAAACCATTTAAAAGTAAATCCGCACCTCCAACTTTAAAATCTTTGCTAAAACCTAAATAAACATTTTCAAAAACACCAAGACCAATCACTTCTACCTTTCTAACCTTTATACACTCCAAAAGCCCACTTCCTCCTATAACAATATATGGAATATATATTTTTTTATTTCTAAAATTATTATCAATATTTGTTAAAATAACAAATCTATTTTTAAAACAAAGTACATTACCACTATCCAAATATCCATTTAAATTTAAAACTTTTTTTCCAATATATAAATTAACTTTATAAAAATAACTCGCCTTTACTTTAAAAAATTTCATTTGTTTAATATATAAAAATAAAATCACTGGCGACAAAATAATCAAAACAAAAATATTTAAACTAAAACCATTATTAAAGAAAATCAATCCTTCATGCATATAACCAAAACTGTCATTTATAAAATATAAAAACCCCCCAAGCAAAATACTAACTATATAAAACAAACCAATATTAGCTAAAAAACTCTTTAAATTATTATATCCAAAGCATGTTATACACATAATAAAACTTAAATAAATTTTAATAAAAAATAACTCCAAAGACTCAATTTTAAAAAATAAAACTAATATTGTCAAACTCCCAATAAAAGCACCTAAAATAACCCTAAATATTTTCACATTTCTTTTCAAAATAATAACTACTGTAAGCAATAACAAAAAATCTAAATAAAAATTCAAAAACAAAAGTCCATCAATATATACAGTCATATCACCACCAAATAAATTATAAAAAAAATAACCTAAATATAATGTCATTTTTTCAAAATCTATTTTAAAAGCTACTAAAATTAATCTTTAGTAGCTTTTAAGTTTTGAATATCCGTGACTGTTAAGTCGGTCAATCTAGATATTGTTTGAATATCCATGTTCTCTTTAAGCATTTTCTTAGCTATTTTAACATTAGCCTCCTCTATTCCAAGTGATTTACCTTCTTGCCTTCCAATAACTTTGCCTTCTTCTCTAGCTATAGCTTCAAATGTACTTATCCTCTTTTTCTCATCTTCTTCTTGTGTTAAAAATTGTTTGAATTCGGTATCTTCATTTAATTCTTTTACTTTCTTCTTAAATTCATTCATATA
>CALVRA010000020.1 GCA_944358415.1 uncultured Bacilli bacterium
TTTATTGCAGTTTTACTTTCTATTTTAATAGGTGTTCCTACTGGTATTTTAATTAGTTATGTTAAAAAGTTAGATAAGCCTATTTTAGGGTTATCTTCGGTTATTCAGGCTGTTCCTTCAATGGCATTACTTGGTTTTTTAATTCCTTTTATTGGTATTGGAACGGTTCCAGCGATTATTGTGGTTATTCTTTATTCACTTTTACCAATTATTAAAAATACTTATACTGGTATTAATGGTATTAGTGAGACGGTTATAGAGTCAGCTAAAGGTATTGGTCTTACAAAGAGTCAGATTTTATTTAAGATTCAGATTCCACAAACTTTACCAGTAATTATGGCTGGTATTAGAATATCAGCGGTATCAGCGGTTGGTCTAATGACTATGTCAGCTTTTATTGGTGGTGGAGGCCTTGGCTATTTGATTTTTTCAGGAATTAGAACTGTTAATAATTATCAAATTTTAGCTGGGGCAATTCCTGCGTGTATACTAGCTTTAATTGTTGATTATTTCTTTGGTTTAATTGAAAAATTAGTTACGCCTATCAGTATTCAAATGAAAGAATTTTCTAAGGAAATGGTATTAAAAAAGAGAAAAAGACAAAAGATTATGCTAATAATTATTTTAATTTTAGTTGGTTTAGTATTTTTAAGTCAGATTAAATTTGATGCTGGTAATTCTAAAACGATTACAGTAAGTGGGAAAGATTTTACAGAACAGAATATTTTATGTGAGATGGTTTCTGACTATATAGAGGATAATACAGATATTTCAGTTAATAGAAAGTGTAATTTAGGTGGGGCGCAAGTTGTATTTTCGGCTATTCAAAGAGGAGATATTGATTTATATGTTGATTATTTAGGAACCGATTATACAGATATTTTGAAATATTCACCAATTAGTGATGTTGATAAGGTTTATGAGACGGTTAAAGAAGAGTTTAATAGTAAATATGATTTAGCAGTTTTAGAAAAAATGAGTTTTAATAATACTTATGCTTTAGCTGTAAGACCTGAGGTTGCTTCAAGATATAATTTGAGAACGATTTCAGATATTGTTCCTTATTCTAGGGAATTAATAATTTCTCCTACTTTAGAGTTTGTGAATAGGGAGGATGGTTTAGCTGGTCTTAATAAGGTTTATGGACTTAATTTTAAGGATGTGGTTCCAATTGATGGTAGTCCAAGATATACAGCTTTAATGAATAATAATAGTCAGGTTATTGATGCTTTTACGACTGATGGGTTACTTAGAAAATTTGGTTTAGTTGTTTTAGAAGATGATAAGAATTTCTTTCCTCCTTATTATGCAGTTCCTGTTATTAGAAATGAAGTATTAGATGAATATCCTGAGCTTGAAGGTTTATTAAATAATTTAGGAGGATATTTGACTAATGAGAGTGTTCAAAATTTAAATTATGAGGTTGATGAGCTAGGTAAAAATCCTGCTACTGTAGCAAGAGAGTTTTTAGAAAAAAATAATTTAAGGTGATTTTATGATTAAAGTTAATATTCAAAGTAGTATTTTGATAGATGATAAAGTTAAAGTCTATTTTGATCCTTTAAAGATGGATAAAAGACATGATGCGGATTATATTTTTATAACACATAGTCATTATGATCATTTTTCTAAGGAAGACATTTTAAATTTAAAAAATGATAATACGGTTATTGTTTGTCCTTATGATATATATGATTTATGTTTAGAAATGGGGTTTAAAAAAGAAAATGTGTTTAAGATTAAACCTTTAGATGAATATGATTTTGGGATTATTAAGTTTAAGGCTATTTATGCTTATAATATTAATAAACCTTTTCATCCTAAAGAAAATAACTGGGTAGGTTATGTAGTTTGTATTAATAATTTTAAATATTATATTGCAGGAGATACAGATAGATTAGATGAGAATTTGCTTTATCTTTATGATATTGATTATGCTTTTGTACCGATTGGTGGAACTTATACGATGAATGCTTTGGAAGCGAGTTCATTTGTAAATGATTTTAGACCATCGATTGTAGTACCTATTCATTATGGTATGGTGGTAGGTGATGAAAATGATTTAAATAAATTTTCATTAAATGTGGATAGTTCTATAGAAGTGGAGGTTTTACTTTGAAAATAGTTTTATGTGGTAGTAAAAAGTTTATTCCTAAGTGTTTTGAAATTAGTGAAAAACTTAAAAGTATGGGATTTGAGACGGTTATTCCTCAAGAATTTATTCATGATGTTCCAAAAAAAGAAGCTTCTTTAAAGCATTTTTCGGAAATTGAAAAGGATGATGTTTCGGCTTTGCTTATTATTAATGAAAACAAAAATGGTATTTCTAATTATATAGGAGCGAATAGTTTTGCGGAGCTTGCTTTTGGATTTTATAAAGGAAAAAAGATTTATTTATTAAATGATATTTATGAGCCATATTCTGAGGAGTTGATAGCTTGGGAAGTTATACCTCTTCATGGTGATTTGAAGAAGTTAAAAAAATTTTAATAAAATTTCATAAAAGTTTGATATACTAGTAGTAGAGGAGGGATGTTATGAAATGTCCAGTGTGTAAAGATGTGACTTTACTTATGAGTGAAAAAAAGGGGATAGAGATTGATTATTGTCCTGAGTGCAGAGGAATATGGCTTGATAGAGGAGAGCTTGAGAAATTAATAGAAAAAGAAAATGAAGTAATTAATCATAATCATGATAGACATGACGATTATGATAAATATGATTATGATAGAAAAGGAAAGCATAGTAAAAGAAAAAAAGAGTCAGTTTTTGGTGAAATTTTTGATATTTTTGGAGATTAAAGTTGGGCTAAAACCCAATTTTTTGGTATAATTTTATTATGATTTTAAATGTTAGTGGTAGAACAGATATTGTAGCTTTTTATAGTAAGTGGTTTATGAATAGATATAAAGATGGTTATGTAGATGTACGTAATCCTTTTTATCCTAAGCTTGTTAGTAGAATTTATTTTGATGATGTGGATTTGATAGTTTTTTGTACGAAAAATCCTTTGCCTATTTTATCTGATTTAGAGAAAATAAAAAAACCGATTATTTTTCATGTTACTTTAACGCCTTATGGTAAAGATATTGAACCTAATGTTATACCAAAGGTGAGAATAATAAAGGCAATAAAAAGATTATCGAAGATAGTTGGTGTTAATAATTTATATGTTAGATATGATCCTATTTTAATTAATGAGAAGTATAGTATTAATTTTCATATTAGAGCTTTTAAAAGTTTATGTGAAAAATTAAATGGGTATGTTAAGCATATTATTATTTCTTTTGTTGATGATTATAAGAATGTTAGAAATAATATGAATGTTTTGAAGCTTCAGAAAATTGATAATGAGGTTTTAAAAGTTATTGGGGAAAATTTTAGTAAGATTGCTTTAGAAAATGAGATGAGCGTACAGACGTGTTATGAGAAAAATGATTTAACTAGTTATGGATTTATTTCTAGTCCTTGTATTTCTAATGAACTTGCTTATAGTTTAACTGGTAAGAAGTTTCCTAAGTGGAAGGCAAGAGATTGTGGGTGCGTGGAAATGGTGGATATTGGAGTTTATAACACTTGTAAGCACTTTTGTAAGTATTGTTATGCGAATTACGATGAAAAAAAGGTAATAGAAAATGTTAAAAATCATGATGATAATTCTTCTTTATTAATTGGTTATTTAGAAGAAAATGATGAAATTAAAGTAAGAAAAAAATAATTTACACTTTATTTACACACGTGCGTATCTTTTGTAATTTTTTAATAATATTACTTTTTATTCTTATAAAACAATCAATGAATTTTATTAACGCTTACTTTATATTTTTGAAAAAAATAAGTTATTTTGAAAAAAAGGTAATAAAATGTAAAAATATGTGGTGGTAAAATTATTATTCGCTATTTGTGGGGTATTAAAATTGTATAGATTTTGATATTCTTTTTTTGAGGTGAAAAAATGGATACTTTAAAGATTGGAAGATTTATTGCAAAAATGAGAAAAGAAAAAAAGATGACTCAAGAAGAGTTAGCTAGGTTATTAGGGGTTACTAATAAAACTATTTCGAGATGGGAAAATGGAAATTATATGCCTGATTTATCTTTATTGAAACCGCTTAGTGAGGCTTTAGATATTTCACTAAATGAACTTTTAAGTGGTGAGAAAGATATTAATATTCAAAAGGCAAATGAAAATATATTTAATATTACTAATTATTCTAATTTGATAATTAATAAGGTTTTTAAAAATATTTATATTGCTTTGATGTTTTTTGGATTATTTTTAATTATTTCGGCTTTATTAGTAACTTCACCAGAAAGCAGCTTTGGATCTATTTATACGGCTATTGGATTATGTATATTTATAGTTGGATTTAATGGATGTTTAAAAAAATATAAAGTTATTTGGCAATGGACTTTAACTTTAGGTATTACGGTTTTAAGTTTAGGACTTTTATTATTTTTCGATTATTTAAATGTAGTAGAAAATAAAAGTGTTCCGAGATTTAGATTATCAGTTACTTATACTAGTGATGATGTTATAGAATATAATACTTTATTTTATAAGGTATTTAGAATAAATCATGATACTTTAAATGAATATTATATTGTGGATAATTCAAAAAAGTATAATGTTTCCACAGTACCAAAAAGTCCTTTTAATAGAACTGATAGTGGTATTGATAATATTTTAAAATATAAAAGTAAATATGTAGGTGATAATAGTAATACAGGTAATTTGATTAATTCATTACCGCTTGCGATTTATGGCTATGTTTTTGAAATTGATGATACTAATTTGGTAATAGATTACCACATGACAGATTGGCAATTTAACGAAAATTTATATGTTAATAAAGCTTTAATATATAATAGTGTTTCATTATTTAATCTAATTGATAACTTAGAGAGTATTACTTACAATTTTAGTGGTTCGTCTTATTATGTAAATAGAGATAATGTTGTGGATAATTATCCTAATTATTCTAAAATTTTTAATAATAATAAATTAAATAAAAATAATTTTAATAAGTATGTTGAAAATGTGATGAACGATGATGATTTTATAGAAAATAATTTTGAAAAAATGTTATTTAAGAGTTAAGTTAATATTGTTGGATTAGGTTAGGTTAGTGTAAATTTGACAAAATTTACTTTTATGTTATAATATGCACCATATTTTGAAAAAGGGGGAAAGTATTATGAATTTTTTAAAAAGAAAACATTTAGAATCATATACTGAGTGTAGAAAAGTTGTAGAAGCGGCTACTGATTATTGGATAGATGCGATTAAGAATGCGGATAAGAATCAAATAAGTTACGAGATGGGTGATGGTGTTATTAGTTTGACTGATAATAATTTAGAGGTTATTCGTTTTAATTTATCTAATTCTATTTATAAGTTGTATCCTACTAAAGGTGATTATATAATGCTTTGGACTTCTAATGGTGAATATTTTGAACGTGTAGGTGTTGATCCAATTTTAAAAAGTAGTATGCTTAAAAGTAAAATTTCTGTTACAGCTTTACCAAGTAATTTAACAATGTGGATTTATTCTGATGAAATTGAAGTTGAAAAGGATTTCCAACATTTTTCTATTTATAAAAAAGAAAAACAGCGATAAACTGTTTTCTTTTAGTATTTATTTGGGTCAATTAGAATTTTGACGGCTTCATCAGTACCGTTAGTTAATCTTTCATAAGCTTTTTGGGTTTCAGTTAATGGCATAATATCATCGACAAATTTCATGACGTCGATTTTTTTATTGGCAATTAAACTGATGCAGTTTTTAAATTCTTCTTTAGTGTAAGCAATAGATCCTTTTATAGTCAATTCTTTCATAACTGCAATGACTGAAGCAAATTCAATAGGTTTTTGTGATACTCCAACTAAAACAATAGTTCCTCCTGATTTTACGGTCATGAGTTCGCTTTCGACAGCTTTAGTATTTCCTGAGCAATCGATGACTATGTCAAATCCATTAGGTACTTTAGTAAAGACATTTTGTAAAAAGTTAGAATCTTTTGCATCGAAAAATTCGTCGGCAACATTTAATTTAACAGATTTTTTTCCTCTAGCTTGATTGGTTTCGCTGATGGCTACAAATTCTGCGCCTTCTAGTTTTGCGAACATAGCTGATACTAAACCAATAATGCCCCCACCAACGACCAATACTTTATCTCCAACTTTAATGTCAGCAAGGTGAATTGCATGAAGTCCAACAGCGGTTGGTTCAATCATTGCACCTTCTTCATCTGTGACATTATTTGGTAGTTTTATTACCATATCAGGTCTTACAGCAATGGTACTAGTAAGTCCGCCTGGGTTATCTAGTGATAGGCCAATGGCATGAGTCCATGTTTCAGTACAATATTGCGGATTACCGGTTTCACAAGCTTCACAGTGTTCACAGGGAGAAATAGGTAAAGCGGTTACTCTATCGTTTATTTTTAAATCAGTTCTTGAACCTGGATTTACAACTTTTCCTGTAAATTCATGGCCCATAATCAATCCTTTAGGTTCTCCACTATCCCAGTTATGAATATCTGAACCACAAATTCCTGTTTTAATTATATCAATTATTACTTTGTTACCATCTGGTGTAGGTTTTTCAATATCAGTAATTTTAAATTTTTTTACATCTTCTAATTGTGCAGCTTTCATATTATTACCTCCAATTTTATTATAGTAGTATTTTATATAAAAATAAACATAGTTTTAAAAGTTTTGCTTTTATTATACTAAAAAGTAGTATGCTTTTGTAAACATACTACCTTTATTTTATAAAATTCTTGTTATAGAAACTGAGCCAGAGTATAAATCGTTTGGTACTAGTTTAATATCAATATCAGATGTATTTATGAATCTGTAGCTTGCACCAGGTAAAGCTGCGAAGATTGCGTTTCCGCTTACGGTTCCTGTATCACAGCAAGTTAGTTTGTTGTGAGTAGAAGAGTGGGCGATTAAGACATCATTTGGCCAGTATTGATGGAATTCTATGCCAATTGTTTTTGGTTCACAAGTTGAATTTTTACTATCATTATGTCTGACATTAATCCACCAGTGGACAATGTAGATACCTTCTTCTGGAATTGAGAAGTCACCTGTATTTGGGTCATAAGTAATTTTATTTGAAATATTGGTTGTTTGGAATTTTACTGGGTTATTAATTGGAACTGATGAATCAGTTTCGTCGTGTACCATGGCATAACTGTTGAAGTTTTCTGCAGGAGTTCCAGCTGGACCAGTAGCTCCGGTAGCACCAGTAGCACCAGTTGCGCCAGTAGGACCTTGTGGGCCAGTAGCACCTGTTGGACCTTGAAGACCAGTTGCTCCAGTGGCCCCGGTAGCACCAGTAGCACCAGTAGGACCTTGTGGGCCGGTAGCACCTGTTGGACCTTGAAGACCAGTTGCTCCAGTGGCCCCGGTAGCACCAGTAGCACCCGTGGCTCCGGTTGCACCTCTTGGGCCAGTAGGTCCAGTTGGACCTGTTGGTCCTCTGTCACCTTTCTTACAAATACAGTCTAATACTCTACAAAGGCATTCATCTTTATTTGGTGTGTTTTGACAGTTTTCTATTTGTCTGTTTAACTCTTGATAGTCGTTTTCGTTCATTTTTTCCTCCTTCCATTTTATAGTATGCTGGTATGAAAAAAGAAGCTGAGTATATATCTAAAATTTTTATAAAAATATTGTTTGTGATATACTTGTTATATATGTTTAAGGAGATTTAACAAATATGAAAATTTCTAGTCCTAAAAAGTTTGTTTTTTTATTTTCTTCTTTGTTTTTGACAGTTTCTTTATTTTTAGTTTTTTGGTTTAGTAATGAAATTGTTAATACTTTTTTCTTTTTTGCAATGTTTATATTTTTAATATTAATTATTTTCTATATTTTGGTTTTGGTTTTAATTTTAAGAAGTATTTTTATTTATAAAAATAAGATTGATATTATTAGTTTAATTATTTTGATTATAGGGTTTATTTTCAATTTAATTTTCCCTTTTTCGGATGTGAAATTTGATTATGATTTTAAAACTAAAATGAATGATAGGTTAGAGGTTATTAATTATGTTAAAAATAGTGATGTTAGTGTATCAGAAAATGGAGTTATGAATTTACCTTTTAAATATTATAATCTTTCTTCTAGTGGAGATATAGTTGTATATAAACAAGATGATTTTTTAGTAATTGAATTTTTTATTTATCGTGGATTTTTGAGTGATGGTTCAAAAATATTAGTTTATTTAGAAGGAAAAGAAAGTGATATTAGGGAAAATATTTCTTATATCAAAAATATAGAAAAAATAGATGATAATTGGTACTATGTTATATTGGAATAATTTAGTATAATAGTAGGTAAATGTTTTATAATAAGATTTGAGGATGTGATATTATGTTTGAAATGCAGGCAAAATTTGATCCTAGTGGAGATCAGCCAGAAGCGATAGATGAGCTTGTTAAAGGAGTAGAGGAAGGTAAAAAATTCCAAGTATTACTGGGTGCGACAGGTACTGGTAAGACTTTTACGATTGCGAATGTTATTCAAAGGACGCAAAAGCCAACTTTAATTTTAGCTCATAATAAGACTTTAGCTGGACAGTTATATGGAGAATTAAAAGAGCTTTTTCCCAACAATCATGTGGCTTTATTTATTAGCTATTATGATTATTATCAGCCGGAAGCTTATGTCGCTAAAACAGATACTTATATTGAAAAAGATGCATCTATTAATGATGAGATTGATGAACTTAGACATTATGCGACTGCTTCGCTTTTAGGACACAAAGATGTGATTGTGGTAGCTTCTGTTTCTTGTATATATGGTATAGGAGAGATTGAGGATTATAAGAAAAAGGTTTTATTTTTAAATGTTGGTGAAAGTGTTGATAGAGATCAAGTGATTGAGAAATTAATCGAGATGTTATATGAAAGAAATAATATTGATTTGAAAAGAGGAACTTTTAGGATTCGCGGTGATGTTTTAGAAGTGGTTCCAATAGGTCAACATGCCCATGGTATTAGGGTTGAGTTTTTTGGTGATGAGATAGATAGAATAAGTGAATTTGATTTAGTTACTGGAAAACTTTTAAATGATAAAAAAACTTATACATTATTTCCAGCAAGTCACTTTGTTACTAATGATGATAAGTTAAAAATTGCGATAGAAAATATTAAAAAGGAATTAGAAGAGCAATTAGAAAAATTCCAAAGTGAAAATAAGTTACTTGAGTATCAAAGACTAAAAGAGAGAACTAATTACGATATTGAAATGCTTTCAGAAACTGGTTCGTGCAGAGGCGTTGAAAATTATTCAGCTCCTTTAGCTTTAAGAAAACCTGGGGAAATGCCTACAACTTTAATGGATTTTTTTGGCGATGATTTTTTATTAGTTGTTGATGAGTCGCATGTGACTTTACCTCAGGTTAGAGCAATGTATAATGGGGATAGGATGAGAAAACAGGCTTTAGTTGATTATGGTTTTAGATTACCTAGTGCACTTGATAATAGACCTTTAAAGTTTGAGGAGTTTGAAGGTAAAATTAAAAAGGCAATATTTGTATCGGCTACGCCTGGTGATTATGAGATGGAAAAAGTTCATAATAAAGTAGTTGAACAAATTATTAGACCAACTGGGTTACTCGACCCTAAGATAGAGGTTAAATCTACTAAGAATCAGATTGATGATTTAGTGAGTCAGATAAATAAACAGATAGAGAAAAATGAACGAACTTTAATTACTACTTTAACTATTAGAATGGCTGAGGAACTTTCGGTTTATCTTAAAAATTTGGATATCAAGGTTGCTTATTTGCACAATGAGATTAAGTCTTTAGAGAGAATGCAGATAATTCATGATTTAAGGACTGGTAAGTATGATGTGGTTGTTGGAATTAATTTACTTCGTGAGGGTATTGATGTTCCAGAGGTAAGTTTAATTGCAATAATGGATGCGGACAAGCAAGGATTTTTAAGAAGTGAGCGAAGTTTAATTCAGACTATTGGTAGAGCGGCTCGTAATGCGAATGGTAGAGTTATTATGTATGCGGATGAGATAAGTTCGGCGATGGATGCGGCTATAAAGGAGACCAATAGACGTAGAAGTATACAGGAAGCTTATAACGAGAAACATGGTATTGTTCCTAAAACTATTGTGAAAGAAATTCGTGAGGTTATTTCTAACAAGTTTGAGATTAAGGATAAGAAAGAGAAGAAGATGAGTAAGAAAGATAAAGAGAGATTGATGTTTGATTTAGAACATGAAATGAAAGAGGCAGCTAAAAATCTTGATTTTGAAAGAGCAATGGAACTTCGAGATGCTTTATTTGAGATGAAAAGTGAGTAAAGATTGGTATTTTATCAATCTTTATTTCTTTTGTCTGATTTGATGGAATATGCTATAATAATTAGTGAAAGGTGAAAAATATGAGAAAAAAAAGATTGA
Organism: uncultured Bacilli bacterium; assembly: GCA_944358415.1. Lineage (GTDB taxonomy): Bacteria > Bacillota_I > Bacilli_A > RF39 > UBA660 > Coprosoma. Next base: position 10,442 of record CALVRA010000020.1, read on the forward strand.
TGAAGTGGACTAACTGGGTGATTAGAATAATTGGTTATACGGTTATATTAATGCTGATGACTTTAGTTTTTGAAAATACTTTATATATTGATAATTCTTATTATGGTTTATGGTGTTTGATTGCTTCTATTTTGATTTATTTACTTAATAAAACAGTTAAACCTTTTTTGGTATGGCTTACTATTCCAATTACAGGTATTACTTTGGGTCTTTTTTATCCTTTTATTAATTTGATTATTTTGAAGATAGTTAGTGTTATTTTAGGTGAACATTTTAAGCTTTATGGTGTTTGGTTCGCACTTTTAGTGGCTATTTGTATATCGGTTTTGAATGTTATTTTAGATATGACTTTGTTTAAAAAATTGACATTTAAGGGGGACAAAAATGAAACCAATAATTGATTTAGGAATTATAGAGGTACATTGGTATTCAATTTTAATTTTTATAGCTATATTATTAGGTTCTAATTTAGCTATTAAGGAAGCTAAAAGGCATGGATATGAAGAAGATTTTATAGTTAATTTACTTTTTTTAGGAGTTATTGTAGGTATTATTGGGGCAAGAGTTTATTATGTAATTTTTAATTTTGATTATTATAAAGATAATTTAATAGAAATGTTTAAAGTATGGAATGGTGGTTTAGCTATCCATGGAGGTATTATTTTTGGTTTAATAACGGTAGCTATAATTTGTTATAAGAAAAAAGTTAATTTACTTAAAATTTTGGATTATTTAGTAGTTGGTCTTATTATTGCGCAGGCAATAGGTAGATGGGGTAATTTTTTTAATGGCGAGGCTCATGGAGCTATTACATCTCTTAGTTATTTAGAGAGTATGCATTTACCACAGTTTATTATTGATGGAATGTATATTAATGGTAATTATTATGTTCCAACATTTTTATATGAATCTATTTGGTGCTTAATTGGTTTTGTGATTATGCTTATTATTAGAAGAAAAAAGTTTATGAAAGTTGGCTATTTAACAAGTTTTTATTTAGTTTGGTATGGAATAGAGAGATTTTTTGTCGAAGGAATGAGAACTGATAGTTTAATGTTTTTTTCACTTAGAGTAGCTCAGATTGTGTCTATTTTAATGGTGGTTATTGGAATTATTATATTTATATATAGTTTGAAAAAAACTAAAAAGTATGAGGAGAGTGTTTAAATATGGTTAAATGTATAGTTATTGGAGCTGGTCCAGCTGGTATGAGTGCGAGTTTATATTTAAAAAGGGCTGGTATTGATGTTTTGATTATGGAGGAAGGTGTGCCTGGAGGTGAGATGCTTAAGACTGATAAAATTGAAAATTATTTAGGTTTTGATTCAATCTCTGGTGGCGATCTTGCACTTAAAATGAGTAAACAGCTTAAAAATTTAGGCATTTCTATTATTAAGGATAAGGTAGTATCAGTTAGTAAGAAAGATAAGTTTATAGTTAAGACTTTGAATAGTGAGTATGTGGCAGATTATGTGATTGTGGCAACTGGCAGGGTACCTTTAAAATTAGGTCTTAAAGGGGAAAATGATTTACTTAATAGAGGAGTTAGTTACTGCGCGACATGTGATGGAGCTTTTTATAGAGATGAAGATGTGGCGATTGTCGGTGGTGGTGATAGTGCGCTTACTGAGGCTTTATATTTATCGGATATTTGTCATAAGGTATATGTGATTGTAAGAAAAGATTTAAGAGCTAGTGAGATTTTAAAAAACAGGGTAAAAAATAAGGATAATATAGTTATTTTGAAAAATATTTTAGTAAATGATTTCGTTTTTGATGATAGATTAACAGGGATTAATTTAAATAATGGTGATAAGCTTGCTATTAAAGGACTTTTTATTGCAATTGGTGGCAAACCTAATTTAGATTTTTTAAGCGATTTAAAGATTGATATAAATAATGGATATATAAAAACTAATGAAAAGATGGAAAGTAGTGTGAAAGGTCTTTATGCGGTAGGCGATGTTAGAGATAAAGATTTTTATCAAATTATTACGGCAGCTAGTGATGGGGCGGTAGCAGCTTTAAGTATTAGGGAGGAAAATTAATTATGAAATTAGCAGTTTTAGGTGGAGGGACTGGTTTAAGTCAGTTACTTAGAGGTTTAAAAAAATTACCTTTTGATATTTCAGCTATTGTATCAGTTTGTGATGATGGCAGTAGTACAGGCAGGCTTAGAGAAGAATTTCATACTCCAGCTGTAGGTGATATTCGTAAGGTATTAATTAGCTTATCGGAAAATGAGGAGCAAATAAAGAAATTATTTGATTATAGGTTTAATACTTCTAGTGATTTAGATGGACATGCTTTAGGTAATTTACTTTTGACTGGGGCTGCAGAGATTACAGGAAGTGTGTCTGAGGGAATTGAGCTTGTAAATTCACTTTTGAAATTACAAGGTAAGGTTATACCACTTACAGAAGATGATGTTATTTTAATGGGAAAGATGAAAAGTGGTAAGGTGGTTATGGGCGAACATCTTATTACAGAGTATGATGATAAGATAGATTCAGTTTATTATAAGGATATTCCTTGTGTGAATGGTGATGTATTAAAGGCTATTAGAAAAGCAGATGCAATTGTTTTAAGTATGGGCAGTTTATTTACTAGTATTATTCCTAATTTACTTTGTAAAGAGGTAATTAATGAAATTGATAAAAGCAAGGCGAAGATTATTTATGTTTGTAATATTATGACACAACCCGGAGAGACTGATGATTTTAAGGTTAGTGATCATGTAAAACTTTTGAATAGTTATTTGGGTAAGCGTAAGGTTTCTACTGTTATTTTAAATAATGGTAAGATAGATTCAAATATTATTGAAAATTATGAGACAAGTGAACAAAAAGATTTGGTTTTGGTGGATTATGATAATTTGAAAAAAATGAATTTGGATATTATTGATAATGATTATATTATGATAGATAATGGAATGATTAGACATAATACACTTAGAGTGGCAATAGATATACTTTCATATTTGTTAGATTAGAGGTGATCAGATGTCATTTACGGCAGTGGTTAAGGATGAAGTTAGTAAGTTAGATAGTTCATCTGCGGAAAAGGTTTCTGAGTTATCGGCAATTGTTCAAAACAGTTATTATAATGGTGAAATCAAAGTAGTTACTGAAAATAATGCGGTGGCTAGATTAGTTTATTTACTTTTTAAAGATTTGTTTGGAATACACTGTAAGGTCAGCGTGAGAAGAGGCTATAATTATAATAAGAATTTACTTTATACTTTGGAGGTTAAAAGTAAGATTTGTGATATTGTAAAAGCTTTGGGAATTGGTGAGAATGGACCAGATGAGTTTATATATGCGGATGAGGATTTATTACAGGCATATTTAAAAGGTGTATTTTTGATGAAAGCTAGTGTGAATGATCCTAAGACATCGAGGTATCATTTAGAGTTTAATTTTGATAATTTAAATTATGCTTCTTTTATTTGTGAGTGTTTAAATCATTTTAATTTGAATAGTAAGGTACTTCATAGAGAACATAGATATGTGGTTTATATTAAAGAAGCTGAGAAAATAGGGGATTTTTTAAGGATTATTGGAGCGGTTAAGGCGGTACTTTATTATGAGGATATACGTATTTATAGAGATCATAAAAATATGACAAATAGATTAAATAACTGTGAACAAGCTAATGTTGATAAGATTATTGAGACGGCTATGGAGCAGGTTAGGGATATTAAATATTTGAAAGAAAAAGATGTTTATGATTTACTTAGTGATAAGGAAAAAGAGGTATCAGAGTATAGGGTTAAATATCCAGAGGCTTCTTTAATAGAACTTAGTGAGATAATAAGCGTGGAAACAGGTAATAAAATTACTAAATCAGGAGTATATCATCGACTTAACAAAATTAGACAGTTAGCTTTAAAAATGAAAGAAAAGTCAGAAAATTAAATTTTTTTGACTTTTTTTGTTTGAAAAAAAGGAAATATGTTTTTTTTATCGTATGTTTATATATGAAGGCTTAAATGCCTTCTAGGAAGGAAATGGTAAATGGAAACAAATATTGACAGAAATTTTTGTGAAAAACTGGACTATAATATTTCTTTAAAACCAATGATAAATGGGAACTCTTTTAAGGAGGTGTTTATGTATAATCATGACATTTTTAGAATTTTTTTTAAAGATGTAATGGGAACTATACTCCCTTTGGAAAGTGTGGTTGAAATTGTCACTGATAAGGAGCTTATTAATAAAGAAAGTGAGACTGATTCGGCTTTTAATTTACATTTAATTTTAAGTGATAGTATTTTTATTAAGACTAATTTTGATAAAGATATTAGTAATAATTTTTATTATTTGCTTTCAATTTGTAAGAATTATAAATATTATGATATGAATCTTGATGATGATGTAAAAAGTATGAACCGTTTTTATGATAAAAGTACGATAACATGTACAGTGTATAAGCATCCTGAGAATTATTTTAAAATTTATAAAAAAGGTGGTAGAAGTAAGGATGTTATATGGCTGTCTGCACTTTGTGCGACAACTTTTACAGAGCTTTATGATTTGGTAAGTCAGGTTCTTAGTGGTGATAAGTTAAATAGATTTATGAATGCGGTAATAAGTATGAGTGATAATAAATATGCTTTTCATAAAATCGAAGAAAATAAGTTACCACAGCGAAGTAAAGAAGAAATAGAAAACTATAAAGAGCCCAAATGTAATATTGTGATGAGAAATGTTCCAGCTTTAAGCGTGTTAAATCCATTAAATATTAAAATTTATATTAATGATTAATTTACACGTTAAAAAGTGAAAGTTAATAGCTTTCATTTTTTTAAATGTCTTTTCTTTTTAAATCAGATGTTTTAAATTTATCTTTACTTTGTTTATTGATAAAATAGATTTCATATCCGCATTTGTTTGCGATTTGTTCAATTGTATCAAATGATATTATTCTTTGTTCGTTTTCATAGCGTGAAAGATTTTGCTGTGAAATGTCTATTTCTTTAGCTAAAACATCTTGCTTTAAATTTTTAGTTTTTCTCATATATTTTAATGCTTTTCCTATCATATTAATTAACCTTGAATATATAAAAAAAATACCATGTTGGCGTAAATAAATATTTAAATACTCCAAAATGGTATATTAAAGAAAATAATAGATAGGATGAGTGAAAATGAAAAAAATAAAAGAATTTTCAAAGAAATATTTAATAGGATTTTTTATCGGATTAATATTATTTACTGTAGTAGGAGTATATGCAACAACATATTTTCCAAGTAATCAAACAACATATGATAATAGTGCAAGTGGCCTTTCATCAACTAATGTCCAAGGAGCAATAGATGAACTTTATAATGTCTGTTTCCCACCAACAACCGGAGATACAATATTAGATAATGTAGATATAGTAACCTCAGGAGATGGTTTATATGAAGATGAATATGAAGATGGAAAATACACCTATAAAGGAGCCAATCCCAATAATTATGTAACGTTTAATAATGAGAAAGCCGGCTGGAGAATAATATCCATAAATTCAGATGGAACAATAAAGATAATGAGGAATAAAGACATAAATACATCTGATAATTTAGCTTGGGACACATCAGGGTCAAATAATTGGAATCGTCCAGCAAGTCTTAATACATATTTGAATGAAGATTATTATAATAGTTTAACATCAACTGCCCAAAGTCAAATAGTTACGTCAACGTATTATGCTGGGGCAGTAACAAATGATAATAATGATTTAGCAGGTCAAATAAATGATGAAAATAGTAAGAAATGGAATGGTAAGGTTGCTTTACCAACATTAAGTGAATATATAAGAAGCAATAGTAATAAAAGTAGTTGTGGCTCATTAAGTTTAAATAATGATAATTATAGTAGCTGTAAAAATACAACATGGATGTTTGATTCAAGTAGTTATTGGTGGACATTGTCGCCTCCTTCTAGTAGCTCTTACGGCGTGTTCAATGTGTACTACCACGGCTACGTCGACAACATCAGCGCGATCGATTCGAACTACGCGGTCCGCCCTGCCATAACTCTTTCCTCTGATGTCCAAATCATTGGAGGTGATGGAAGTCAGTCAAATCCATACACTTTATCACTATAAATGAATTATGTGAGTAGATGGTGTATAATCTAGTGTGTAAATTAAAAACACTAGATTTTTTATACAAATTCACATGTTTTAGGATGGAATACTAAAAAGATAGTATTTTTTTCATATAGAAAAAAGAAAAACATTATTTTTGTCGTATATTAATATATGTAGGAGTAAAAAGGAGGAAAATAT
>CALVRA010000021.1 GCA_944358415.1 uncultured Bacilli bacterium
TCTGGTTAGTGACTCGTTTTTTATATAAAAACAGTGTCGGTGAAATTTTATTCACCAACACTATTTATTATAGAACCGATATTGTTAAATAACAATGTTTTTTTTGTAATAAGTTGTAGAGTAGAGTAAATATTTTTAAAACAGAACATATATTCTTTTTGACACAATTTTACATTTTGCTTGACTTTGATAGGGGATTTAGGTTAAAATGTAATAGTAGGAGGGTTACAAACTTATGGAAAGATTAAATGACATTTTAAGAGAACTTGGTATATCTAAAGTGAAGTTAGCTAAGTGTTTAGGTGTTTCTAGGCAAATGATTTATAATTATTTGGAGTTAGATGATATTAATAAATGGCCAAAAGATAAAAAAGTTATTTTACTTAACATATTAGGTATTAAATCTGCAGATGAACTTGATAAGATAAAAGTTGATACTGATTATATTATGGATGTTGAAACTAGAATTAACAGTTTATTTGAAAATTCAAGTAAAAGTGAGCTTGGTGATAGTAATGTTATTTTTTCTGGTTTAGATGATAAAAGAAAAGAACTTTTACATAATATTGTCGACGAGGTTAAAGAACGCTTAGAAGATGAAAAAGATGAAGAAGGATATAATTCTATTTTATATTTATATCATTATTTACAGTCGATGGAAGGTATGAGAGAGCTTAAATATATTTTAGCTTATGTATCTAAGGTTGGCGGATATACAAAACCATATGATTTTGCATTTGATGAAAATGAACAGTTTGTGTTTGAAAGTATTTTGTTTTCAGCATTTAATTTATATCATGCAGGAACTTCTAGTAAAACAAGGATAGCTGAGACTCATAAAAGATTTGTGGCTCAAATTGAACATAAGTTAGAAGATAAAATGAGTAGAACTTTGGAAATTAATTCGGCTAAGGTTCAAGCTATGAAAGAACTTGGTTATACAGAGGTTAATGATGAAAATGTGGCAGAAATATTATATAAAATAGATGAAATACAAGCTCGTAAAGCTAGAGGAAATTAAATCCGATAATATATATTATGTTAACTTGTGTATTTTTGAAAAAGGAGTAGTATTTTAAATGGTACTACTCTTTTATAGATATTAAGGGGTGTTTGTTTTGAATTTTGTTTTTAGTTTTTTAATTATTATTTTATTTGTTGGTTTAATTATTTTATTCTTTTACTATATTATTAATCATGTTAATTTGAAAAATGATTTAGATGATATTCCTTCTAATATTTCCCCTGTATCATATATTCCTAAGAAATTTTTATCTAACTGTGAATATGATTTTTTGATGAAATTTATATCTTTAGAAGATGAACTTCATATACATATTGTTCCTCAGGTTAATTTAGCTTCTATTATTGAGAAAAAGTCTGATTCTAGGTTTAATACGGAGCTTTTTAGAAATATCGATTATGGAATATTTAATTCTGATTATAGTAAGATTTTATTATTAATTGAATTAAATGATGAATCACATAATAATTATAATAGAAAAAAACGTGATATTAAGGTTTATAATATTTGTTTAAAGGCAGGAATTAGGTTGATTACTTTTTATACAAAATATTCAAATGAAAAGGATTATGTAAAAAAGAGGATAAGGGATGAATTAAGTAAGGTTATGAACGTTTAACTCCTCCCCTACCCTTATTTTATAAGGCTTTTTAGCTTAACAAATGATTTACGTACATGATTGTTATACCGATTAGAAAACTTATTATAGTTTTCTTTTTTTCTTTGAAGTGTAAAGCATTGGGAAGAAGTTCTATTAGTGAAATATAGGTCATTATACCGGCAATGAGTGCAAATAAGGCTCCCATTATAGTGTTATTTATAACTGGTTTTAAGAATAGAAATGCTAAAATAGCTCCTAGTGGTTCAGACATTCCAGATAAAAAAGTTAAACCTAAGGCTTTTTTCTTATTTTTAGTTGCATAATATACTGGGATAGCAATGCTTATTCCTTCCGGAATATTATGGGCACTTATGGCTAAAGCGATTGATATACCTAGTTGTATATTAGTTTCTGCTGATAAATATGTGGCAATTCCTTCTGGTATGTTATGCATAATAATAGCGATCATAGTAAAGATTCCTAATTTATATAATTTATTGTTTTCTAGTTTTGAGGGAAGTATTTTATCTATAAATAAAGGGATTATTAAGCCTATTATAATGAATATAGTGATATTTAAAAAGATGGAGTTTTTAGAGGTACTTTGAAACATTGTCAGACTTTCTGGAATTAGGTCAAATATTGAGACACTAAGCATTACTCCTGAGGCAAATGCGAGTGAACATTTTATAATATTTTCTTTATTTCCTTTAATATAGATAAACAACCCACCTATTAGGGTAGATAGTCCAGCAAAAAGACACATTAAAAAAGGTAAAAAATTATTCATTACTCTCACCTATTTTAAATATATGAAACTGTTTTGTTATTTTGGATATTTTTTTTGCAGCATTTAAAAAAGTATGAACTTAATCATACTCCAAATATTTCTAATAATAATCCTGATAATATACTTATTATATATAATATACTCACTATTTTTATGTTTTCTTTGGTGTTTTTGTTTGATTTAAATAATACTAGTAGAGCAACTCCACTATTTGCTAAAAGTCCTGATATGGTGGATGAAAGTGGCAAAATATTTGCTACATAGAGTTCTGTTAAAATAATACTTGAACCACAGTTTGGGATTAAGCCAATTAAAGCTGATATAAATGGTGTAAAGAAAGTGGTTTTATCAAAGACGTGTTTAATATTTTCTTCACCTATATAATAAAATGATGCATTTAAAATAAAAGTTATTATAAAAATAAAGATTAATGTTTTGAATGTATGTTTTAATGATGATAATACTACACTGTGGTCACAATCACAGTGGTCATGTTTACATATTTCAAAATGTTTTTTGGGCTGTTCTTTTCTAATGATTAAATCAATTATGAAACCGCAGATTAAGCCAATTAATACTTTTACTAAGACTAACAAAATAATATCACTAGCAGGAGCTTTTTCGGCAATTAATATTGGAAGCATTTCGTCGCTAGTTGAAAGATATATAGCAATTAAAGTACCTAGGCTGATTATTCTGGTTATGTAAAGGTTTGTGGCTAATACAGAAAAGCCACACTGTGGGATAGCTCCTAGTAGACTTCCAATTAATGGACCTAGTTTTCCGGCTTTTTTAATTGTTTTTTCGGTTTTTTTAGATAGTTTATGTTCAAAAACTTCAATGATTAAAAAGGCGATAAATAAGAAAGGTAGAATTTTTAGACTGTCTAATATTGTATCTATAATTATTTCTTGCATAGTATTTTCCCCATTCCTATTTGCTTAAGATTTTCGTTTATTTCACTATCAGTAACCATTATAAATCCAGCGGTTTGTAGTTTTATTTTTTCTTTAAAGAGCGTACTTATTAATAGTCCGTGAGATACAACTATGATTTTATCATAATTTAAATATTTAGATAAAGCTTCAATAGCTCTTGTTTGAACGTGTTCTAAGGCTTCTGTTTTAAAACTACATATATGATTATGATTTTGTTTCTTTAATTCCCAATCGCTTTTAGCGATTCTAATTAATTCTAAAAATTCTTCTTCAGTATTATAATTATTAGATAAGTCTGGAATCCATTCGTGTAATAGCGGTTCGACATTTATATCTAAATTGTACTTTTGGCCAATAATACTGGCTGTTTGCATAGCTCTAGTATAAGGCGATGATATTAAAATATCGCTATTTTCAAATATTTTATTTTCAGCTGTTTTTTTAACTTCATTAATACCTTTTGGTGTTAGGGGCGCTAAAGCTAAACCAGTACCTTTAAAATTTAATTTTATAACTTCATCATATGTTGGTTCACCGTGTCTGACTAAAATAAATTTTGTCATAAAACCACCTCGCTTTAATATTATAACATGATTTTACTGTCCATGTGGATGAAATTTAGTATAATTTTCTTTTAATTTTTCATTACTTATATGGGTATAAATTTGAGTAGCTGAAATGTCACTATGGCCAAGCAATTCTTGGATGCTTCTTAAATCGGCGCCATGTTTTAATAAGTGAGTGGCAAAGGAATGTCTGAGAGTATGCGGAGAAAGTTCAGTTTTGATATTATTTTCTTGAGCAATTTTTTTTAGTATTTTGAAAAAGCCTTGTCTAGTCATTTTAGTTCCGTGATTGTTTAAAAACAGGTAATTATTTTCTCCTTTTTTAAATAAATTAAAGCGATGATATAAAATGTAGTTATTTAAGGATTCATTTGCATAATCATTTATAGGGATTATTCTTTCTTTTGAGCCTTTACCGAATATTCTTACTAAAGAATTGGTTAAGTCAATATCGTTTACGGTTAGATTAACAAGTTCACTTACTCTAAGGCCACTACTATACATTAGTTCAAGCATGGCTTTGTTTCTATAATCAAAGTCATTGGTTAGATTTATATCAAGTAATTTATTTACTTCTTCTTCAGATAATACTTTAGGTAATGATTTAGCTCTTTTTGGTGTGTTTATACTAGATACAGGATTATGGTTTATATATTTATATATTTCTAAAAATTTATAGAAACTTTTTAAAGTACTGATATATCTGGAAGTACTTGAGAGACTTTCAGTTTTAGCTATTTTTTGAATTATATTTTGGATATCTTTTTTAGTTAATTTTCTAAAATCTTGATTAGTGAGTGTTAAGGTTTTGTTTAAATCATTTGTATATGATGTGACGGTATTTTCACTGTATTTTTTTTCAAATCTTAAATAATCTTGAAATTCTTGAATTAAATTTTTATTCATGTTCTCACCTTTTCTATATATATTTTAACACATATTTCTTTGTATTTTCATTATAAATCGGTTATAATGAAAATGGAGGTTTTTCTATGGAGAGAAATTATTGTGCGAAGGTTAATGATAAAGGGGAAAAACGTATTTTAGCTATGGGCGAGTTATGTAAAGTACCATTTGATAACATTTATCTTTCTTTATGTGATGAACGAATAGATTTGAATAGTTATTATATTAATTTAGAGTCAGAATTATTACAAGTAGAACCAAAAGCTTTAAAATATAAATGTGCGATTGATGATTCTAAAAGTATTACTTCTTTATATGGTGAGGGGGCTTTTTTACATGCACCTTTAATTATTGAGTATATGGGCGATTTATGTTTTAGAGAGCTTATTTCTGATGTTATTTTTAATTTATATGTAGAAAATGAAGGGGTTTTTGGACCTATTTATGATTTAGAAACATATAAGGCAAATTATAGGTATTTGATGGAGCATCCTTTAGTTATTAATGAAAAGCATATTACTTTATGTGGAAATTTTTACAATACTTTTGTGTGGTATGCGAAAAGTAATTTGACAAGACAGGATAAGATTGTTAAGCTATTACAGTCAGCTGAGAATAAAAACAGAAAACTTTTACGGAAGGAATATACAAAGGTTATGAGTGAGGCCGAGACTATTTTAGATGAGCAAAGATATTTTACTATGGCGTGTGATTTTATTAATAAGAAAAGGTTTAATGTGCCTAAAGTTAAGACTTATGCGAGATATATGAATGAAGGTAGATAATATGAGACCACTTGCAGATATATTAAGACCTAAAAAATTAAATGAGGTTTTTGGACAAAAACATTTAATTGGTGAAGGACAAGTTTTATATAATTTAGTAAAACATGGTAAGATTTTTTCTATGGTTTTATATGGCCCTTGTGGGACTGGAAAAACAACTTTGGCTTATGCAATTGTAGAGGAGCTTAATTTAAAGTTTGAATTTTTAAATGCGGTTATTAATAGTAAAAAAGATTTAGATTTGGTAATTGAAAAGGCTAAAGCTAACGACGGAATTATTTTAATTATGGATGAAATTCATAGACTTAATAAAGATAAGCAAGACTTGCTTCTCCCCTATTTGGAAAATGGTTTGATTGTTTTGATTGGTCTTACTACGGCTAATCCATATCATTCGATTAATCCAGCGATTAGAAGTAGATGTCAATTATTTGAGGTTAAGTCTTTGAGTAATGATGATGTTAAAGATGCTTTAAATAAAGCTATTACTTATTTAGATAATATTGATATTAATGATGAGGCTTTAGAATATATAGCTAAGCTTTCTAATGGTGATTTAAGATATGCTTATAATTTACTTGAAGTGGCTTATTATGCTTCTTTAGATTTTAAGATAACTTTAGATGACATTAAAAAAATCAATAATAAACCTAGCTTATATATTGATAAAAATGATGATGGTTATTATGATGTGATAAGTGCTTTACAAAAATCTATTAGAGGTAGTGATGTGAATGCTTCTTTACACTATCTTGCACGATTAATTGTGGCGGAAGATTTAGATATTATTTTTAGGAGGTTATCAGTTATTGCTTATGAGGATATTGGACTAGCAAATCCTTCTATTGGACCTAGATTGGATGCGGCAATTAGGGTGGCTGAACGTGTTGGTCTTCCAGAGGCGCGAATTCCTTTGGGAGAGATTGTTATTGAGATGGCTCTTTCACCTAAGTCTAATAGTGCACACGTGGCTTTGGATATGGCAATTAATGATGTGAGGATGGGAAATGCTCCTAAAGTACCAAGCCATATTAAGACTAATTCTAAAGACTATAAGTATCCTCATAATTATAAAAATGGATATGTGAAACAACAATATTTACCGGATGAGCTTAAAAATAGACGTTATTACAATCCTAAAACTACTAGTAAGTATGAAATTGGTTTAAAAAATGTCTATGATAAAATTAATAATATGAAATAGTTAAAATGTTTTCATTTTGACTTTTTTGTGATATTCTTTGCGTTTTTCTTCTAGTAGAATAAAAGTAAAGTATCTATCTTTTACATTTTTTTGTAGTTTATTTGTTTTGTATTAATTTTTTAGAATAAAAAGTTCTAAGGCTGTATCTTTGTTTAATGTTCCTGTTTTAATTCCAATATCTATATCTGCGAGGCTATTTAGATATTTTAATAATGTTTTGTTTGAATAATTTCTTCCATTTTGAATAGCTAGTTTTACTCTATATGGGTGTATTTTTAAAGTGTTGGCAATATCTTTTTCACTATAACCTTTTTTTAATAATTCTTTTGATTGATACATAATTCTAAATTGATTGGATAAAATGACGATTATTTTTATAGGTTCTTCATTCATTTTAAGCATTTCTTCATATAGTTCTAGAGCTTTTTCTTTATTTTTTACAACTATATAATCAATTAGTTTAAAAATATCAATATCTATTTTTTTAGTGGTTATATTTATTATATCGTTTGCGGTGATAGTTTTGTCATCGCTTTTATATAGTTTTATTTTTTCTATTTCATTTTTTATGATTAAAGGGTTATTTCCTACTCTTTCTAATAATAAGTTTATTGTTTTTTGGTCAATGTTATAGTCTTTAAAACTTTCTTTAATAATGTTTAAAGGATTTAATTCTTCGTTAAATTCTTTTATGGTTCCTATCTTTTTTATTAGTTTTGTTATTTTTTTTCTAGAGTCTATTTTTTCTCCATGAACTACAAAAATTAGAGTTGTATTTGGATTTACGTGATTTAAATAGTCTTCAATAAGTTCTATGTCTTTAGAAGATGAGGGAGTAAACATAACTGCATTATCAGCAATAATAACTTTTTTATCTGTGAAAAACGAATAAGTTTGAGCATCAGAGATGACATCTTGGATTAAGGATATATTTAAATCATATTTAGTAATTGAGAGTTCGTCATAGTTTTTAGTTAATTTTTTAATTTCATCAAAAATCCCAAAATCTTTAGTTCCGTATAAAAGATATACCATAAAATCACCTATCAATAGTATAACATATATAGGAAAATTAAAACACCTCGTGGGTGTTTTAATTGTTAAAAATCATCATTTATTTTTTAGCTATTTACTTTTTTATTTTCTTATTATGTTTTTTATTATCTAAATTAGTATATTTTTGAACTCCATATATTAATGTAGCAATAAATGTCCCTGCAAATACAGCTCCAAGAATTACTTGTAGAACGTTTGGCAATGACAAAACGATAGTTGTTTTATCAAATGTTAATCTTAAAGTTCCTGATAGTAAAAATAAAGCTATTAGTCCATATCCAGCATCTTTGTTAAAGGTTAGTTTACCTAATAGATAAACATTGGCAAATGGAATCCAAGCCATTACGGTTGGAGTGCCATTTACTTTTTTATTAAAATTGTTTAGAAATATAGCTAAAACAGCATAAAAAGTAATAATTATTAGAATGATGATTGCAATGAAAAAATATAAAAAGTTTTCAGTTTCATTCATATTTAATCCTCCCCTATTATTCTTTGGTTATTTTAACCTATATTTATTTTATCATATTTTTTTTATAAATAATAGTGGCTTTAATTATTTTTTGGGAATTTCAAAATAGAATATTGAACCTTTATTAGAACTTTTAACACCATATTTATAGTTATGGATTTGTAAGATATTTTTAACTATTGATAAGCCTAGTCCTGTTCCATAATTATTTCTTTTATGTTTTTTATCACTATGATAGTATTTATCCCAAATATGTTTTAAATCTTCTTGTTTTATGCCTTTACCAGTGTCTTTAACTTCGATGAGATATTTATTTTTATTTTCAGTGATATTAATATATATTTTCTTGTCTGGACCGGTATAATTAATGGCATTATTTATTAAATTATAAATAACTTGATATATTCTTTTATAATCGGCTTTTATATTTGTTTTATCAGGGTGTGTGAATATGAATTTATAATTTTCTTGTTCTTCTAATATTTTAAATCTTTGAATGACTTGGTTTATTAAAGTAATTAAATCGATGTTTTCTATTTTTAAGGTTGTGTTTCCAGATTCTGTGGCTGAAAGATCTAAGATATCATTGACTAAAAGAGCTAATCTGTCGGTTTCTTCAATGATGGTGTTTAAATTTTCTTCTCGTTTTTTTTTGTTATCATAAGTTAAGTCTCTAACCATTTCAGCATACGCTTTTATCATGGTTAATGGAGTTTTTAAATCATGAGAAACATTGGCCATAAGGTCTCTTTTTAGATTTTCAGTTTTAAATAGTTCATCTTTGGCATAGTTTAGAGAATCGGCAAGTTCATTTATTTCATATATGTCAATATCAATTTTAAAGTCAGCGGTGAAATTTCCATCAGCTAATTTTTTAGCTTCATTACTAATTTTAGTTATTGGTTTGGATAGTTTTTTTGAAATGAAATAGCCAATTATTAGTGAAAGAATTAATACTATTATAGTGGTAATAATAAATTGATTACTTAAAATGGTGATTGTTGAATCTAAGGGTTCCAGGGAAGCGTTTATAAATGCGTAAAGGTCAGTATCTAGTTTTAGAGCATATATTAAGGTTTCATTTTGATATTGGCTATTTATAAGGTTATAGTGTTGTTCTAGTAGTCCACTATTTATAAAGTTTCGTTTTACTTTGAAGTTTTTATTACCAAATTCCATACATCCTTTATTGGATGAGGTGGCAGCGTAAAGATTATTTCCATATATTTCAATGCATATATCTCTTTTTCTAGCAATTTCATCAATTATTTGTTGATTTAAGTTAATGTTTTCTCTAAGTTCCTTGGCGGCCTTGTCTAATTCTTCAGTTTTATATGATTTATAATAACTACCTAAGAAGATTATTTGAAAAAACCAAAGAAAACAGAGAATAAAAATTGAAAAAGCGGTTAAAAATAGCCAAATATTTATTTTTAAGCTATTTGGTTTAGTATTTTTTAAAGCTGTTGTTAATTTGTTTATATATATTTTTATTTTATTCATTTTCTTTGATGGCAAATTTATAGCCTACTCCTCTTACTGTTTGGATTAAATCTCTATATGGTCCTAGATTATTCCTTAACATTTTGATATGAGTATCAATAGTTCTATCATCACCAAAGAAATCATATCCCCATATTTTATTTAAAAGCTGGTTTCTTGATAAGGCGATATTTTCATTTGTGGCAAAATAACATAGTAATTCATATTCTTTTAAGGTTAATTTTATCTCTTTTCCGTCAATATAGACAGCGTGACCTGGGTAATCTATTTTTAAACCTTTATATTCATAAGTGTCTGGAGTCATTTTACCACTTCTTTTTAAAATAGCTTTAATTCTGGCAAGTAATTCTTTAGGACTAAATGGTTTAGTTAGATAATCGTCAGTTCCAAGATCAAATCCTCTTAATTTATCATATTCTTCATTTCTGGCAGATAAGATAATAACTGGAATGTTTCTAGTTTTTTTTATTTCTTCTAAGAAAGTCATGCCATCCATTTTAGGCATCATAATATCTAATATTATAAGATCAATTTTTTGATTTTGGACGATATCTAAGGCTTCTAGTCCATTTTCGGCTTCAACAGTTTCATAGTTTTCGGTTTCAGCATAAGTTTTAATGACATCTCTTATAAGCTTTTCATCATCAACAATTAATAGGCGCATAACATCATCTCCTTTGATAATTATAGTATTTTTTTGTGTATTTTTTGTGAAAAAAGCATAAAGAAAAAAGCTTAGGCAGCTTTTTGTTGATTTTTTGTTTTGCATAGTACTTTAACTGGGACAGATTTGTTAATAGTTTCGTTTAATAATAATTCATTTCCTTTAACGACACGTATATTTGATTTTGGTTTTGTAATAATAAATGGCTTCATTCTTCTTAGTTGTTTGTGAAGGTGAAGAATACCATTTTCGTCTAAGTAAAGATTGGCAAGATGTTTAAAACTTACAGTATTTTCTTCAATGAAATCATTTAATTTTTGTTTTTGATTTTCGTTTAGATTATCAAAATTTGTTATGTAATCATACATTTTTTGAGCAAGATCTATATCTGTAGTTTGATTTTCTTCGTTATATGTTTTAAGTGCATTTTGAAATCTTTTTAAGTATTCTAATTTATGCATGTTATCACTTCCTTTTTTAGTCGGATGTATTTAATTATAACCGTTTTTGCCCTTTTTGTCAAGTTGTGTCTAACGTGTTATTTTTTATCTTGACAAAGTTTTTATTTTACTTTTATTATATATATTTTTTATTTTTTGTTTAGTTTTTAAATATGATATATAATCTAATGTTTCCGGTTCAATAAATTGATCTAATTCAACGATTATATCTACTGCTTCTTCGATTGACATACTTTTTAGAAGTTCTCCAAATAACCTTAAAAGGTCGGCATTAAAATAATCTTCAATCATTTCTTCTTTATTTTGATAAAACTTTTCTATTAGTTTGGCTAATTTTTGAAGATAAAGGTAAGATTTACTTTTTGTATTAAAAAGGCGATTGTTTAAAAGTTCGGTATAGCCTTCATTTAATCCTTTGCCAATGGTTATGCCGTTAATTTGGGTTTTGAAACCTATGGCATCATAGATGTAACTGGCAGATGATGCATGAAGAAGTTCATGATATAAAGTGATATTATTTTTATCTCTATATATTTCAATTGTGTTATTTTTTCTATCATAAGTACCAGCAATTGGAAAGGTATTTGATGATTTATGGTAATTTATAATGGTAATAGGAATATTGTGAATGAAATTTCTTAAATTATTTATATCGATGTTTTCTAAAAGTTTGACGGAAAAAATATATATTTGGGTATTTTCTTTTTGAATATTATCAACTATTTTGTTTAGTTTTTCAATATCTTCTTGTTTAAATTTAGCAAACATTTTACTTTTTAAATCATATTTAGTAAAAATAGGCATGATTTGATATAGTGCTAGTTTTTTAATATTTAAATTATTTTGTACTTCTTTTATTTTTTGTTTTCTTTTTTGAATGTTTTTAAGAGCTTTATTTATATTTATTGTAGTTAGAATGAAATTTATACTAATTAAGATGATTAAAATTATATTAGTCAAGATACCACATCCTTTTTTGTTTATTATACTATAGTTTTAATTAGAAAAAAAGTAGGTTTTATCCTACATTTCAAACTGTGAATTATATAAACTAGCATAGAAACCATTTTGTTTCATAAGTTCTTCATGGTTACCTTGTTCGATGATGTTACCATCTTTCATTACTAAGATTAAGTCAGCATTTTTAATGGTAGATAATCTATGAGCGATGATAAATGAGGTTTTTCCCTCAGTTAGTTTATCCATGGCTGTTTGAACTAGTTCTTCTGTTCTAGTATCGACGTTAGAGGTAGCTTCATCTAAAATTAGGAATGGAGATTTTTGAATCATACCTCTTGCGATGGTTAGTAATTGTTTTTGACCAGCAGAGACACTTTCGTTATCGGAAAGAACAGTGTCATATCCTTTAGATAAGGTTCTGATAAAGTGGTCTAAACCAACTTCTTTACATACTTCTTTAACTTCTTCGTCAGTTATGTTTTTTCTATTATAGATTATATTTTCTTTGATTGTTCCTTCAAAAAGCCAAGTATCTTGAAGAACCATAGTAAATAAATCGTGGATGTTTTCTCTAGTTAGTTCTTTGGTAGATACACCATCTATTTTAATGTCACCATTTGAAATTTCATAAAATTTCATAAGCAGGTTAACCATAGTTGTTTTACCGGCTCCAGTTGGACCCACAATGGCAACTTTTTGACCTGGAGTAGCATGAGCAGTGAAGTTTTTAATGGTTGGATTATCGTTATCATCGTATTTAAAGACGACATTTTCAAAGTCGATATAACCTTTGACTTCTTCTTTATTTAAATGTTTATTTATATTTTCTTGAGTGCTCATTTCAGTTTCATCGACAAATTCGAAAACTCTTTCACTAGCGGCAGCAGTTGATTGTAATGAGGTCATAGCTTGGGCAATTTGTGATAGTGGGTTTGTGAATAGTCTAACGTATGTCATAAAGGCGACAATAACACCAAATGATATTTGACCATTCATTGTTAAAATGGCACCTACTATACAAACGGCAACATAGCCAAAGTTACCAATGAAAGCCATGATTGGTTGCATTAAGCCTGATAAGAATTGACTTTTTTTGTTACTTGAACAAACTTTATTGTTAAATTCATCGAATTTTTGACTGGCTTCTTCTTTACCATTATAAGCTTTTACAACATTTAATCCAGAATAAATTTCTTCGATATGTCCATTTAAATTACCTAATTCAGTTTGTCTTTGGGTAAAATATTTCTGCGATTTACTTAGTATAGCTGCCATACCGATAAAGCCTACTAAACTTGAAATAATGGCTGTTAAAGCTAAAATCCAATTGGTGATAAACATCATGATGATACTACCTAAGAATAAAGTAATACTACTAACTAGTGAGGCAAGTGATTGGTTCATGGTCATGGCAATCATGTCAACGTCGTTAGTGATTCTTGATAAGATATCACCTATTTGGTGTTTATCAAAGTATTTAAGTGGAAGTTTATTTATTTTTATTGATATTCTACTTCTTAAGTTATTGGCAAATTTATTAGCAACATCAGTCATACAAATTGATTGAATGTATGTAAATAAGGCACTTGCGAGGTACATACATACTAAAAGTAAGGTAATATTTTTAATCTTATCTGTATTCATAACAGGTTCGATGACTTTTCTTATAGATGATGGAAGAGTATCTAATTTTTTATAAATGTTTGTTTCACCATCGTTTTTATCTAAAGTGTTTACAATTTTTATGAATTGATATTGTTCATTTGGAGTTATTTTTATATTATCAATGGTAATTTCTTCGAATAGTATTTCCCTCATATTTTTAGATAGATTTATGTTATTTTTATCCATTTTTAAAAGGTTAATTTTATCTTTTGTAGTAACTGTTTTACCTTGATATTTAGATTCTTCGAATATTTTTTCTAAAATACTATTTGGAAGATCTTTTAATTTTTGAAAGGCTTCTTGGTTATTTTGTAGTTCATTTAATATTTTTGTAAAGTTTTCTTTATCTTCCTTCAAAATATTTTTATCTAGCATAATTTTTTGAATGTTTTCTTTTTTTAGATTTGGAGATAAAATTTCTGGAAGAATTTCTTTTAGATTTTCTTCACTTAGGTTTTGTGTTGCTTTTTTGGTTAATATTTCCATATTATTTTGGTTAATTACTAAACCTTTTGAGATTTCATCAGTTAGATCTGATAATCTATTTGGAGCAAGGATTGATAGAATGGAACCTAAAATTGCGAGTGTGAAGGCAATAATTATAAGAATTTTATAGACATTTAATTCGCTTATGAGTCTTTTGATGGCACCTTTAAAGTCTTTAGCTTTTTCAGGTGCGGCATTTGGTCCGTGATTTGGTCTAGGCATTTTCTAATTCCTCCTTTGAAAGCTGTGACAAAGCTATTTGTTTATAGACATCACAGGTTTTTAATAATTCTTTATGGGTTCCCATTCCGACACATTTACCACTATCTAAAACGACAATTTTATCGGCATTCATGATAGTTCCTATTCTTTGAGCAACGATTAGACTTGTGGCATCTTTTGTATATTTTTTTAATTCTTTTCTAAGGACTGAATCTGTTTTATAGTCTAAAGCAGAGAATGAATCATCAAATATGTATATTTCTGGGTCTTTAGCAATAGCTCTAGCGATGGCAAGTCTTTGTTTTTGTCCACCTGAGACGTTTGAGCCACCTTGAGCAATATGGGTTTCATATTTATCATCCATTTTTTCAATAAATTCATTTGCTTGAGCGACTTTAGCGGCTTCTTTAATTTTTTCTTCGGTTATTTCTTTTCCATTATCTCCATAACTTATGTTATAATTTACTGTTCCAGCAAACATGACAGCTTTTTGAGGAATATAGCCTAATTTATTATTTAAAGCTTTTGTGTCATATTCTTTGACATTTACACCATCTATTAAGATTTCTCCTTCAGTTGCATCATAAAATCTTGGAACTAGGTTAATTAGTGTTGATTTACCACTACCAGTTGAACCGATGAAGGCTATTGTTTCTCCTTTGTTTACTTTGAAAGAAATGTTTTCTAAGACGTATTCGTCAGCGTCTGGATATTTAAATGAAACGTTTTTAAATTCGACAGTGCCTATTTCTTTAGTTTCTCCTTTAAAGGTTCCAGGGAGTATTTTTTGTTTTGTGTCTAATACTTCATTTATTCTTTTAGCAGATACTTCGGCACGTGGAATTATCATGAAAATCATGGCAAGCATTAAGAATGACATAATTACTTGCATAGCATAGGAACTAAAGACGATCATATTACCAAATAAAGTAATTTTATCCGCAAGCATGGAGTTTTGAATTAAGTTTGCTCCAATGAAGTAAATAGATAGGGTTAATCCATACATGATTAGATACATAACAGGCATCATTATGGCAAATTTTTTTTGGTTAAATAATTGTAAGTTAGTTAAGTCGTCATTTACTTTATCAAATTTATCTTCTTGATATTTTTCAGCATTGAAAGCTCTAACTACTCTAATACCAGTTAAATTTTCTCTAGCAATACTATTGATTTTATCGATTAATTTTTGAACGATTTTAAATCTAGGTATAACAATAATCATTAAAGTTATGATAACGCCTAGTAATATTAATACAGCAACGCCAGTAACAGCACTCCATTGCCAACCTTTATTTAATATTTTGGTGATGGCCCAAATTGCGGTGATTGGAGCTTTGACTAGTAGCTGTAGGCCCATAGCAATTAACATTTCTATTTGGGTAACATCATTGGTTGTTCTTGTGATTAGACTACTGGTTTGAAATGTTTTTGTTTCATCAGTATCTAGGTTTTGAACTTTTTCAAATATTTGTTTTCTTGTGTTTTTAGAAAATTCAGAAGCGATGTAGGCGGCGAAGTATCCAGCACCAACGGCAAATATTAAACTACCTAGGGCGCATAAAAGCATGTATCCGCCATTTAAAATGATATCATTCATTTTACTTCCTTCAGTTTGAACTAGAACGGTAATTTCTGACATATAATCAGGTATTTTAAGTTCTAACCATACTTGACCTATTATTAAGATTACACAAAATATGGCGTATAACCATTCTTTTTTATTAATATTTTTAAGTAATTTTAACATATTTTCATCCTTTCGTTTTTAAGATTTTCTTTCATTTGATTTGTTATTTGAAAAAAAAGATTTATGTGTTCTTCTGAAATGTTTTTAGTAATAGTTTTTTCTGCTTGGTTTAAACTATTTTTTACAATTTGGAAATTTTTTTTAGCTTCTTTGCTTAGGGTAATTTCTTTTTTTCTAGTATCTGTTTTATCTTGAATTCTATGAATTAAATTATTTTTTTCCATGGTGCTTAAGATTTCAGAGAGAGTTGCTCTTCTAAGGTTTAAAGCTAAAGCAATGTCTTTTTGGTATACTTTTTGCCCTTTTTTAGAAATTATAAAATGAAGTATTTGCATTTGAGCGGGTGTTGGCATTTTTTGTTTTGCTGTGCTTGTTTCACATATATATCTTATAATTTCATGGTTTATATCTTTTATTTGATAAGTTACTCTTTCCATATTTTTACTCCCATTAAGACATTTTAGTACGGTATTATAAAATTGTCAATACCCTAACAATATTTAATTTAAAAAGTATGATTAATTTGTGATAATGTCTTAAGTGTTAATTTGCGAAAATGTCCTAGTAGTAATATTATATGTCACCGAG
>CALVRA010000022.1 GCA_944358415.1 uncultured Bacilli bacterium
TGGTGGGCGCTATAGGACTCGAACCTATGACCCCCTGCTTGTAAGGCAGGTGCTCTAACCAACTGAGCTAAGCGCCCAAATAACTCCTTAGACATCTATGATTATATTATTTCTAAGAATATTTGTCAATAGTATTTTCTTTATTTTTTTGTTTTTTTAGTTGTTTGTTAATCCAAATAGGCAACTTCTTACTTAATGTTTCAAATCCATGAGGCGTTTCTATGATTTTTCTTCGTCTTGGTTTACCATTTATTTTATAATTTATATTTTTTATACTTAGTTTTAGTTGAGCTTCTTCTTCATTAACATCTAAAATTTCTACATATATATGATCACCAACATTTATAAAATCATGAATATCTTTGACAAAGCCTTTTGATATTTCAGATATATGTATTAAACCAGTATAATATTCATCAAATGACATAAATGCACCATAAGGTTCGATACAAGTGACTGTTCCTCTAACAACTTTTCCTTTCGTATATTTTGCCATAATAACACCTCTTTGTTTATTATAGCACATTTTTGATTATTTATAGTTATTTTTATTTTACTTTACCTAATTAATTATTTATTATATAATTGTTGTGGTGATAAGAAATGAATAATGAAGAAAAGATTAAAGAAATTATTAATAAATTAAGGCCCTATTTAATTGGTGATGGTGGAGATATTGAATTTATTAAATATGAAGAGGGGATTGTCTATATTAAGATGCTTGGAGCTTGTGCTGGATGTGCACTTATTGATTTAACATTAAAAGATGGAATCGAAACTGCAATTAAAGAAGAAGTTCCTGAGGTTAAGGAAGTTGTAAACGTTTCTTAATTATTCTAACCACTCTATTTGGGGGGTTATCATAAATGATTTATAATAATTATATATTTGTTTTATGATTTTTTCATAATCATCGACTTTATCGGTGATTTTTTTTATTTCTTCATCTTTTTTTCTATTAGTGATAATTTCTTCATATAAGTCATAATAGTATGTCGGATAAATCATTCTGGCTAAGAAAAGCAAGTATTCTTCTTTGCTTAAATTTTTATTATTTAAATATGAATTTAATTCTTTTGTAATATCTTGATTATTAAAAAAGAGACTTTTGAGGTATTCTGCCATATCTCTAATTTGGAAATCTACAGTAATGTTTAAAGGATTATATAAATCATATTGTTTATCGTTTGAATTTATTCTTTTATGAGCATATACTAATGGGATATTATTTAGTTTTAATGAATTGACTAATTGAATTGCATTTTCGCCTAGACCAATATAGTAACTAAAAGATTCTCTTATTAAGGGATGATTTTGTCCAAGCATACTGATTTGATATTCTAGGTAATCATTTTTAGTAGACCATAGTTCACCCCAGTTTAGAAGTTTATTATTTGGTATTTGAATAGATGAAAATGAAATTATATCATTTATGTTTATTTGATTTTTATAATAAATTGTAAGCATTAAAACATAAGGATCATTATTTATATATGTTAATATTTGATTTTGATTGTTTAATATTATTGGGTGAACATAAAAATTATTATTAAGCATATAAATATGCATATCATATATGTTTTTAATATTATTGATATCGCCTTGATATTTAGTTAAAAAATATCTTTGGTCATTTGCGATAAAAAAATATCCTTGGTCGGTTTGGTGGATGTTATCTGGGTACAAATTATAATAGTAATTAATTACGTTTTTCATGGCACCTCACCTCAATTAATTTTATGAAAATAGTTTTTAGAGAATGACTTTAAATTAAATATTTGGGTTTTTGGTGTATACCTATTTTTATTTTTGGAATATGTTATATTGAGAATAAAGAAGGGGTGGATTATATGTGTAATAATTGTAATGATAGTTCATGCATTGCAGAAATTCTTACAGTAATTAATATTTTGCAGTGTAATGCACAATGTTCCGATACATGCTTGGATACTTGTGACCGTGGTTTTTTAGGCAATACTATTTCAACTTTGGGATTAAATACTAGACCTGTTATGCTTTATACATGTGCGGGCAATGGCACTCCATGGAGCATGCCAACAACAAAGGAAAATATTGATTGTGCTGGTGTAGGAGCTACTTGTTCAAGTGTGTTTAGAGTAGAAAAAATTGATGGCAATTGTGCGACATTTAGAGTGCTTGCAACAAATACTGATCCTACAACATCAGGAACAATTCCTTATGTGGCAACCAATTCATTTTTTACTATGAATCTTGATTGTGTATGTGCATTAAAATGTTTAAATGATACAACTGTCGAAGGAGTTTAAGAAAGCTAAGGCTTTCTTTTTTTATTAAAAAATGTAGACGATTTATTATATCTACATTTTATCTTATATTATCTTGATCATAGCTTAATATTTCAGATGTTATTACATCGATTTCATAATTATATTCTTTATTATTATAAATAAATTCTATATCATAGATTTGTCTATTATCATCATAGTCAAGTTTTGATTCTGTGAATGTGACGTCATTATTATTTGCTTTTGCATGTTCTAAAGCTATTTTTTGAGCTTCTTCTAAAGTAATATTTGTTTGAGTATTTGTTTGATTAGTATTTAATTTAAAGTCGTTATAGATAATTTTTCCGTTTTTTGCATCTATTTTATAATCGTATTCTTTATTATTATAATAAATACTAACATCATAATGATTATCTTCCATTTCTAAATCAATTTCATCAAAATATATTTCATTTTCAGTTAATCCAGTATCTTTTAAGATGATGTCTTTGATTTCATTTTCATTTAAATATGTACTTTTTATATAGATAAATACGCTTATACAAATTAAGATTATAACAATAACAATGCTCAATATAATTACAAATGGTTTTTTCATGATATACCTCCTATTTTATTAATAAGTACTATGTGGACTTTTAATTGTGTAAATGTATAGGGCTACTAAAAATTCATTGATGAATGGAATAATATTTTTATAAGATATTTTATTGTTTTGAATTTGAATATAAAAGTATTTGACAATTTTTCTTCTATCAATAATATTCTCTAAGTCTTTATTTTTTATTTTACTAATTATTTGTTCTATATCGATGGAATCAGTATTTGATAAGGTAGTTAAAAGACCTCTATTATAACTTTTTATATGATATATATTAGATTCATCGAAGTTAAAAATTTTACCGGCATATTCAACAATACTATTAAAATTATTATATAGTATTTTGTTATTTAAGATATCTTTAAAAATTTCTGATTTAAAGATTTGATTTAGTATTTTGTGTTCAGAATTAAAAATGTTGTTTAGGTTTTGTTCAAAGGAGTCAATGTACTTATTATAGTTTTTAATTAAATTATATCTTTTAAAGGTGAATTTATGTCCTTCTAATTTATTAAACTTTTTCATAGTGTCATTATAGCCTAATTTAATGGCTTTTTTAGCTTGCGTTTTATCAAAGACTAAGAATGAACCAATTTTATTATTTGGGGTAATATAGGTAATATCTACTGATTTATCTTTGATATTCTTTTTAAATCCAATGGCTCTTAAGTCAACGGCAATTACTTCGGTAGCTCCTAGGTCAATTGCAAGATTAATTGGAAGATTATCATAGTATCCGCCATCGACATGCATTTCATTATTAATTAAATATGGTTTAAAGGCGGGATAGCAAGAAGCTGAGGCCAAAACATAATCTTTAATATTTTCCTCAGTTAAGTCTTTTTTTGTTATTAAAACTGGTTTTCTTTTAGTTAGGTTATAAGTTATTAATCCGTAGTCAATGTTAGAGTTAAAAAAGCTATATGGTTTAAAAAAATCTTTGAACATTTCTTTCATTTTGTAAATATCTAAGCCACCTTCATTTATAAATCCTTTGGCATACTGAAGGTATACTTTAGATATTTTTTCTTCTTCTAATGGTGGAAATTCGTTTTCATCGTATATGGTTTTAAAATTGACTCTATTCCAAAATTTTAGGGCACCTTTTAAGTCTCTTTGAGCAACAAAGACACCATTAATGGCACCAATTGAGGTGCCGGTGACTATTTTAATATCTTTGCCCAGTTTTTTTAAGGCTTTATAAACGCCTATTTCATAAGCTCCTTTGGAGCCCCCACCTGATAGGACTAGTGCGAGTTTTTCCACAGCAATCACCTCATTTTCATTATACTATATTTGGAATATTTTCTCAATTTCTAAGGCTAGACTTTAATTTATAAATAATGTACAATATTGTTTAGAGGAGTTAGCTATGTTTGATTTTTTATATAATTTTATAACTTTATGTGCTTTATTTTTATTTTATTCTTTTATTGGTTGGATAATAGAAGTGATTTATACTTTTATTACTGAGAAGAAATTTGTAAATAGAGGATTTTTGATTGGGCCTTTAGTTCCTATTTGGGGATTTGGGGCGGTTTTAATTACTCTTATTTTAAAAAAAGATGACAGTTTGTTTAATTTAGCTATTTCATCAGCTTTTATCGGTACTTTTTTAGAGTATGTAGTTAATTATGTTATGGAAAAAATGTTTAAGGTTAGATGGTGGGATTATTCGAGATTACCATTTAATATTAATGGCCGTGTTTGGCTTGGTTCATCGTTATTTTTTGGTTTAGGTGGTATACTTGTTGTCAAATTTTTAAATCCAATTATTTTTAATTTATTTTCAATGATTAATGAAGTGATTTTTAGTTGGATAGTGATTATTTTTGTTTTAATATTTTTAACTGATTTTTGTATTTCTTTTAATATTATTAACAAACTTAAGATTTCGGCTTTATCAATGAAAAAAGACTATACTGAGGAGATATCTAAGAAAGTTAGAAGTGTTCTTATGGAAAAATCACTTTGGTTTAGACGTTTACTTAAAGCTTTTCCTAATATTAGGATTTCTTTTAAAGGAAAAAAATAGGTGTGTTATTCCTATTTTTTATATACGCCAAATGATATATCATTATTAAATTCAAGTTCGGTATTGGTAATCACTTTATATGAAGCATTTTGATAGTAGTAAAAGGTATTTTTATTTTGATAATAGATAGTATCATCTAAATATATTATATTGTTTGGATTTGTTGTATTAAATAGATATGTTTTTATTTTTTTGTTTTGAATATCAGCTCTATATACTTTATAGTGGTCATTTTCTTTTTGATACATATAGTAGTAGTTACCTACTTTATCTACTTTATCATAACCTTTTATATCGTTTGTGTAATAATTATTGAATGTTTTACCATTTATGGCATCACTTAGGGTCATTTTTTCCCATTTTCCATTATAAGTTTCAAGGTTATTTTTATCGTGGAACTCTGTGACACTTTCATCTTCAATGCTTATTTCATATTGTTTATTTGTTTCTCTATCAAAAAGGTAAATGTCTGTTCCAATGGCCCCTTCAATATAGGAGTCGAATGAAATATCATCATAGCTTCTAATATCTATTTGTTTGCCATTTATGATGTTTACAACATGGAATATTTTGAAATTATAGTTTGCGGTATAATCAGCGACAATGTAATATTTATCTGTGAAGTAACTAATTGGTTTGGTATATATATCATTTTCAAATATTTTTACGGTACTTTCGTTACCATTAAATAAATTTAATCCTTTATAAGTTTCCATGGCTAGATAATGATTTTCTAAGAAGTTATCTTGATAGATTGTTTGAGTATTTGAGAGTTTGATTGGGTCAGCGCTATCTTTATAATTATTTTGGTTATAACCATATTTATTTAGAGTTTTTAAATAGTTTTTTATTTTTTGATTATTTATGTCATGAGCATAGGTTATTTCATTATTTTTTAAGCATAAAACATCTGTTAGGATTTCTTTATTTTTAAAGATAGGAAGTAGGCAGTGGTAGCCATCAATATTTTTATATATGAGCTCTTTAATTATTTTATCTGACTTATGATAGTTTTTATTTATTTGAAAGTTTATTTTAAAGTTTTCATGGGTTATATTAAAATAATAATTATTATCTTTTGTAGTTAAGGTTTCTTCTATTTTAAAATTACCGACGTTATAGGTTATTTGATGTCCTTTATCAAAGAGAAAAAGCAATCCTTTTAGGGCTAGAAATATGACGGTAAAAATTATTAATGTTTTTAAAAGGTACTTCATACATCTTCCTCCTACTAATAATTATAGAGCATTGTTTTTTATTTGTCCACAGTAAAACGGAGGTTAATTTTCTCCGTTTTTAGAAATATTTTTTAAATCATCTTTTAACTGTTTTTCTTCTTCATCGGTAATTTCTGATTCATATTGACGTTTTTGTTGCATCATATATTTAGATAAAACGGTTTCGATTTCTCTTAGAGCTTTTTTAGAAATAAAGGTTAAATTTACTGTTTCTTTGACGGTATCGATGACTACTCTACCCCAAAATATTCCCATTTTTAAGGTTAAGTCATTAAACATATCTGGGGTGATTGTATAGTAAAAATAACCAAATAGTAATCTTTTTTGAGCAAGTAAAATTCTTTTATCAGTTAAGACAATGGCATAAGTTGAAGTTATATTGAAAACACTTGGAAGTTTTTGTGCGGCAAAGGAGTATAATATTTCTTCATCGTCGTTGACGTGCTGGGCAGCAACTTTACTATGGGCTTTTAATCTCCAAGAGATTGTTCCTGGGTATCTTCTTTTAAAATCTTTTATTTTATTATAAATTATATCTGTCATATTTTTACCTCTTATCTATTTTTATTAATTCAAAACGATATTTTTGATCTACATTTGGGTATTTTTTATGGTCCACTTCTGACATAAACATATCTAATGGTCTTATCCACAGTTTGTTATCATCATATAGAGCTCTATAGATAACATATTCTTTGTTATCTTCAGATGATGTGGCAACATCTATTACTAGATAGAAATTTCCTTTGAAATGTCTATAAATTGTATTCTTTTTTATTTCTCTCATGTTATTCCCTCTTTTCTCAATTATACAATAAATAGATGCTTTTTACAATTGAGAATTTTTTGAATTATATTTTGATTTTTTCCTTGTTTGAAAAGTTTAAAAACTCAATGATATTGTTTATGAGTCAAAGTATAACAGAACCTTTTTCAGCTAAAAAAAATACCAAAAAACTTAATTTTCAGTATTTATTTTTTCAATTTTCTGAATCTCTAAACCTGTCGCTTTGGAAATATCTTCTAAACTCATATTCATATTAAGCAAATTTTTAGCTATTTTAATATTAGCCTCCTCTATTCCAAGGGATTTACCAATAACTTTGCCTTCTTCTCTAGCTATAGCTTCAAATGTACTTATCCTCTTTTTCTCATCCTCTTCTTGCGTTAAAAATTGTTTGAATTCGGTATCTTCATTTAATTCTTTTACTTTCTTCTTAAATTCATTCATATATTTGTCTCCTTTTCCCACCATTTTTAACTCTTCTTCATTAAAATCTAATATAGCTAAATATGCTTTCTCTTTGTCTCCATTATACCATGCATCTTTTATTTTATCCATATGAAACTCATAAATCATAAGATTATCTACAAATGGTATATTTGTTTTTGAATCTATAAGCATATAATTACTTTTTATCGGATATTTATCTGGTAAACCCCATGTGAAATTTATTTGAATAACTATAGGCATATCTTTATAATTTTCACTTACTCTAATTGCTTCACTATATTTTTCACATATATATCCGGTATCTCTACGGTTAAGTCCATCATAAAAACAAGAGTTTACTTCTATATTAATAATTTTATTATCTGCTTTTACCAAAACATCTAATGTCTTTCCTTTCGCATATAAATTTTTCTTAATAACTTCTGGTGGATATAATTTAAGTATTTCTATTTTTGTATCTAAACACTTTTCTATTAATGTTTTTAATAAAAATGTATCATTTACATCACAAAATATTGCTTTAAATACTAAATCATTTTTTGCCGTATAAAATTCATCTTTTTTATTTTTAACTTTTATTTTCATATTTTCCTCCTTTTTTACTCCTACATATATTAATATACGACAAAAATAATGTTTTTCCTTTTTCTATATGAAAAAAATACTATCTTTTTAGTATTCTATCCTAAAACATATGAATTTGTATAAAAAATCTAGTATTTTTAATTTAAACACTAGATTATATACCATCATAACTATTTTATACTGATAAAGTGTATGGATTTGACTGACTTCCATTTCCACCTGTAATTTTGACCTCAGTGCTTAGACAGACGACCGGATAGACCGCATAGATATTTGCGACAGCGCTTTCTCTGCCGAAGAGGCTATTAAAATTTAGGCGTAACACGTAGTCAGAATCGGCACAAGGCGACAACGTCCACCAATTGTCATTTAAGTACATGCACATTGTTTGTCTACAACTACTCCAAATATAAGTGCGCCTAATATAAAACATATTAAATGACTTTTAGTAAGTTTAATTTTTTTCTTCATTTTCCCCCTACTTTCTAAATTTATTATAGCACAATTTTTAATTTTATGCCACCAATTTGGGGTCATTTATAAAAAATAAAAACTTTGCGTTTGAAGCAAAGCTATTTTTTCTTTTCTACAGTGATTATTAAATTATGTTTTTTGGCAATTTCAAGAAGTGTTACTATATTATAGTTTCTATCACCTAGTTCATAGTGCTGGATAGTTTTTCTATTTTTATTAATGGTTTTGCCAAATTGTTCTTGGGTCATTTCGGACCATTCGCGAATAATTTTCATAATTTCTTTTGGTTCATAATCATTCATTATAAATTTCATATAACACCCCTATTAGATAACTGTTAAAATTATACCTTATAATATAAATACAATTTATAAAAAGTATCCTTTTTGGGGGTGTGATATATTATTAAAAAATTACTCTACAGAGTAATTTTTTTCTATTTTTTGTATTTTTTTACGGTTGATTTTTGAGGAAATTAATAGTTTTTTGAATGATTTCTTTGCTTGAGTCATCATAAAAACAATGGACTGCTCTATCAATTAATTCTACATCGATGTTTTTACTTTTAAGTTCTAGTGATTGTTTATAAGGAACGACTAAGTCTAAAGTACCATGAAATATTTTTGTTTTTCCTTTATAATTTTGAATTACTTTTTTGGCATCATATTTTTTGGCGTCATTAAATGTATTCATATTGAATTTGACATTGGTGTTTCCAAAGGTGGCATAACCTTTTTGTTTTATTTGTTTTAAGGCTTCATTTCCTAGGTAATCTTTGCAAAAATGGTTTTGGGGATTTAAAATATTATTTTTGGCGTCTATTAGTGGACTCCATAATACTAATTTTTCTACTTTTATCTTTTCGGTTAGTAATGCGGCTAAACCACCACCGTAAGATGTTCCAATGATGAAAAGTTTTTTATGTGGATATTTATTTAATAAGGTTAAGGCTTCTTTTATGGCGATTTCAATGGTTAAATCCTCTGTATATCCTTCTGATGAACCATGACCCAGGTAGTCAAATCTAAGTGAGTCAATATTATTTTCTAATAGTTTTTTTGAGAGAATATCGAAGTTACCTTTTTCGTGCATGTCTGAGCCAAAACCATGTAATAATAGAGCTATAGAATTATTGTTTTCATGAGTATATATGTAAGAGATAAATTTTTTATCTATTTTTATTTTTGATTTTACTATCATATTAAATCTTCCTTTTTAATTGGGTTTATTAAAAGATGAATTATTGTTACTATTAACATAAATATTCCTGATACTATAAATGTGGTTATAATATTTGAATTAAAGATGTTAGAAATATAATTAATGACATAAGGTGATAGGAAACAGCCAAACTGCCCTGCACCATTAAATATAGCAATAGCTAGAGCTGATTTTGAGGGTGCTGTCATATTAGCTGAGAAAGTTATACCGGCTGGATTTCTTGTAGCAAAGGCAAAACCTAGAAAAGCTGAGCCTAGAAATATTAAAATGATATTTTGTGTGGCTATTAAGAAAAAGCCGATAGTAGCTAAAAAGCATGCGAATGTGAGGGTATTGGTTTTAAAGATTTTTACTATTTTATTTAAGGTAAAACCGGCAATCAAACCAATAAGGGTATATATAGCTGTTACCATACCACTTATATCTGATTTATAACCTAGGTTTTCTAAGAGTATGGCTACTGATGTATTAAAGACATTAATACTTATAAAAAATAATACTGAGATAATAGCTAGAAGATATATCCTTTTTGGAAGTTTTTCTTTTGAATCGGTTTTACTTTTTAATTTATCATTTGGTAAATAAGCGATATTAATGATTATTACTATTAGGGCAAGAAAGAAACAAAGGTATGAATGAGGCCAAGATATTTGGGCTAGAAGGCCACTAAAGTATGAGAATAATGTTCCACCAATACTGACAAAAATTGATTGGTAACCCATGACTTTCATTTTTTCTTCACCATTAAAGTAATAGGATATCATGGATGAGCTAATGACATTGACTAAACCGATTCCAAGGCCTAATAAGATACTTGATAAATATATTTGCCAAATAAATTTATGAAATATATAGGTGAATGCGCCACCTAAGGTTATTAATGAAAGTCCAATAATACCGATGTTTTTCATACTGATTTTTTTAGATAGTGGATTACATAGAAACATTGTGATAACTGAGAATAGTGGTATTAAGGTGACAATCATTTGAATGTTTTCTAATTTTTCATTTGGAAAATTATTATAGATGTTTGCGACGATGGGAGTTAGGGCCATATATGATAGTAAGAACATGCTTAGGGTCATTATGGCTATTAATTTTTTATTCATGTTTTCAAAATAAAAAGCTTTTTAAAGCCTTTTATTTATTTCTCCTTGTATATTTAACTGATTTTTCATAGCTTTTTAGGGCTATATAAGCTAGGAATGTAGATACGATTACTCCCAATGTAGCAAATATTAAAGTATTTTCCATTGTTTCTAATGTTCTTAGATCAATGTTTAATCCATTCATTAATACTCCAAATGCGAATAGGAAACCTAATACTGCGGCTATTAAGACATAAGGTAAGTTTCTAAGTAAGGCTTTTCCTACGGATAGTTTTCTATCTAAGGCTTTGGCTGTTCCTTTTAATACTATGGTTCCGTTTAACAAGGTTGGAACAGCGCAGCTCATGATGCCTCCTATTATGTTAGGTATTTCATTTTCAGTATCTACACCGACTACGGTAGTTAGTACTACTCCAAGAATAAATCCGACAACTACTCCAGGAAGTAATTGTTTTATAATATCTTTACTTTTCATTTTTCCTCCTACAGTGATTTAAATACAGGGATTCCTGTATAAATCAATGGTTTTTCTTCGCCTTTTAAGACGCGTACTGCACCAGCTGCTAGAGCTTCTAGTTCAAATTCTCCTGGCATAGTTACGACTTTGGCCATTTTTTTACAATATGCTTTTATTTTATCTTTGACATATTTATCATTAGCTATTCCACCAGTTAAGATTATGGCAGAACAATTACATTTTAATGATGCATACATTGCACCTATTTGTTTGATGATTTGGTATATCATGGCATCTAAGATTATTTTTGCTTTTTGATTACCGTTTTCAATCATTTGATGGACTTTTCTTATATCGTTTGTTCCAAGCCAAGCGGTTAATCCTCCATTTTTACCAATGAAAGATTTGATTTGGTCTTCTGTATATGTTTGATTTATACACATTTTTAAAACTGCTTTAGCTGGAAGAAATCCACTTCTATTTGGGGTCATTGGACCATCACCATTAACGATATCATTACAGTCTATCATTTTGCCTTTTCTATGGGCCGCGATGCTTATGCCGCCACCTAAGTGACAAATTATGAGGTTTAGATTTTTATAGTTTTTATTTATTTTTTTGGCATACCTAATGGCTATTTCTTTTTGATTTAAGGCATGAATTCTAGATTCTCTATATACATCTGGAATACCAGTGATTCTCGCTTCTACGATAAATTCATCGACATCTGGTGGGTTTACACAGAATGATGGTTTACCATATTTATCGCCTAGGTTTTTAGCAATGACAATGCCTAGGGCGGATGGATGTTTAACTATTTTCATTTGACTAGCATCTTTATACATTAAATCGTTTATTAGGTATGTTCCGCCACTGCAAGGTTCTAAGGAACCTCCTCTACCTGAGAAAGCATCGATTGAATTTATATCAATATTTTCTTTTTCTAAGGTTTGAATGACGGTATTTAATCTAAATTCATATTGGTCTTTAATATCTTTAAATGGTTTTAAATCTTCTGGAGTGTGTTCTATGGATGTTTTGAATATTATTTTTTCATTTTCAAAAAGACCTATTTTAGTACTGGTGCTTCCAGGGTTAATTGATAAAATTCTATATTTTTCCATTTTCTTTTTCACCTGCTCTAACTACTGAGATAGCGATATTTCCAACCATTTCATCTATTGGAGCGCCTCTTGAACAGTCACAGCAGATTTTTTTAAATCCTTGAAGTAATGGGCCATAGGCGTTGGCTTTACCAAATCTTTGAATTAGTTTGACACCGATATTTCCAGCATTTAGGTCTGGAAAGATTAAGATATTGGCGTTACCAGCTACTTCGCTTTCTCTTTTTACTTTTTTTTCAGCAACTTCTTTAACTATAGCAGCATCTAATTGAAATTCACCATCTATTTTTAAGTCTGGTCTTTTTTCTTTAGCGATTTTTACAGCGCTTACTACTTTATCAACTAATTCGCCACTACCTGAGCCACAGGTTGAATATGAAAGCATGGCACATTTTGGTTCAAAGCCAGTTACAGCTTTCATTGTATCACAGGCGGCTATGGCAATACTGGCAAGTTCACTGGCATTAGGATTAGTGCATACGGCGCAGTCACCTACAGCTATAATATTTGTACCGTTTTCAAAGGTATAGTTTGGCATTTCGGCAATACCGATACTAGATATGGTATCTAGGTTATCTTCTAGGCCGATGATTGTTTGAGCGGCGTAGATTACTTCACCTGTACTACTATTTATACCGGCAAAGGTGACATCGACATCACCGACTGCTTCCATCATTAAGGCAAAATATAATGGATCTTTCATTCTTCTTGTTAAAGATTTTTCTCCATAAATGATATTAGGTAATTTTAAATATCTTTGTAGAACATCATTACTATAGGTTTCATCTAAGTTATCAATATATTTGAAATTTGAATCATCAATTTTATTTTCTTTAACTAATTTTTTTACTTCGTCTATGTTTCCAACCACGAGTGCTTGAGCATAGCCTTCTTTTGTGACTTTTTCCATGGCTTCAAGCATTTTTGGATTATTTGCTTCAGGGAAGGCTACCTTTTTAGGGTTAGCCTTAGCTTTAGCAAATATATTTTTCATTAAATTATTTTCCATTATCTATAAATGTAATCTCCATCTTCATAACGTGGTGGAATTTCAGGTACTAATAAGTATGAGTCGTATTTTCCTCCTGTATGGATAACGTGCTCACCTTTATTATCTGGGAACCATACTAATGGTTCAAACCATTCATCTCTGATATATCTTCCGGCTACTTGGACACGTAATTTTTGTCCTTTATGCCAGAATCTACTTAATGGCCAGATTTCAATATCTACTGGAACGATTTCTCCTGGTTTTAGTTTTTCAGTTCTATCATGAGTATGAACTGGTTGATATTCGGTTGATTTTTCTTCATCTAGGTGTCTAGCAGATACTCTAAGTTTACCCCAAGCACCTGGATGTCTTTCAGTACCAAATATTGTTACTGGAAGTTCTTCGTCTTTAGTAGATAGTTTTTTGATGGTAATGAACAGATCCATATCATCATGGCCTCTAGCTTCAACCCACATACGTAATTTCATATAACCTGTTAGTTCAGTATCTTTTCTAAAGGTATAATCAAATGTGGTTAGACCAGTTTGTCCGTCGTAACTTACTTCAGCTTCATTTTTAACTGGAGCATCACCTAATTTACCGGTCGCGGCATTTAGGTATAGTTTTTTATACTGAGTTCTAGCAAGTGGGAACTGTTCTTCTGGTCTATTTGTTTGATATGGATATTCAAAGGCATCCATAACTTCCATTCTGATTTTTGGAGTTAATTCCCAGCCGTTATAAATGTCTTTTAGATAACGGTCAAAGAATAGTTTTAAGTCTTGTAACCATTTTGGATTATAAGTGTCTGGCCATTCAAATACTTGGTGACATCTCATCCATTTTTTTCTAGATTTAATTT
>CALVRA010000023.1 GCA_944358415.1 uncultured Bacilli bacterium
ATAAGTACATTTGAAGCTATAGCTAGAGAAGAAGGCAAAGTTATTGGAATTAAATATAATAAAATTGAAATAGCTAAAAAATTATTAAATAAGGAAATGCCCTTAAAGGATATTGCTGAAATTACAGGTTTAGAAATTAAGGAAATTGAAGAAATTAAAGATTTTATGAAAAATGATACTAAAGATTAGTATTGTTTTTTTGTTAATTATAAGACAATCTTAGTAAATTATAGTATAATACTATATAGGGTGAAATTATGCGTGAACTTTTTGAAATATTAAATGAAAATATAAAAAAGCATGATGAAATTATAATTATGACACATTCTAGACCTGATTTAGATGGAATGGGGTCTTCTTTATCTTTGTATAAGATAGTTTTATCGATGGGAAAAAAATGTTATATTGTTTCACCTCAGAAGAAGCTATATCGTTCTTTGGATAAAGGATTAAAGTTACTTTCTGATAATAAAATAACTTTTAATTTTAAAGATGAAGAAGATATTTTAAATCGTAAATTTAATAAACCTTTACTTATTATTTTAGATACTCAAAAGCCTGAGTTAGTTGAATCTGAAAAGATACTTAATTTTATTAATGATAAAATTGTTATTGATCATCATATTGGAAGTTTAGATACTATCTATAATACTATTTATAAATATATTGATGCGAATAAATCTAGTATTGTGGAAGTTATAGCTGAATATTTAGAATATTTAAATTTAAAAATAGAACCTTTAATTATGACAGTTTTACTTGCAGGTATGGTTATTGATACTAGTAGTTTCAGTATTAAAACTACGGCTAAAACTTTTGATATGGCAGCTTATTTGACTAAAAATGGTGCGGATTTTGTTTTAATGCAGGATATTTTAAAAGAACCAAAAGAAGAAATGGTAAAAAGATATGAGTATATTAGTAATAGTGAAGAGGTTGTTAAAGATGTTTTAATGTGTAAGATGGATGAAAATGTTCATGGTAATGTGGATATTGCCCTTTTAGCAAAAGAGCTTTTAAAGTTTGAGGATATTAAAGCTTCTTTTGCAATCGGTAAGATTTCAAGTAAGATTGTTGGCGTAAGTGCACGTTCTATGGGGAATATAAATGTTAGTGAAATTATGGAAAAGCTAGGAGGCGGTGGTCATTTAACTGACGCTGCTGCTCAGATAAAAGGTAAGACGGTGGATGAGGTTTATACTATGCTTAAAAAAATAATTAGGGATGTGATAGAATGAGAGTTATACTTCTTAAAGACGTGAAAAAACAAGGTAAGAAAAATGATATTATAGAAGTTAAAGATGGTTATGGAACTTATTTGATTAATAATAAGCTTGCAGTTTTAGAGACTAAAGGAAGTAGTAAGGTTTTACAAAGGCAGACTGAGGAAGCTTTATTAGAAGAAAATTTACTTTTAAAAGATTGTGAAAACATTAAAAAGAAATTAGAAAGTATGACCTTAACTTTTAAGGTTAATACTGGTAAAAATGGTCAAGTGTTTGGTCAAATTAGTACTAAACAGATTGCGGATGAGCTTAAGAACAAAGGGTTTGATATTGATAAAAGAAAGATTAAATTAGATGTTCCTATTAATAGTTTAGGAGTAACTAATGTAAAAGTTTTATTACATAAAAAGGTGGAGGCTAGTTTAAAAGTTTGTTTGAAAAGTAGGTGATTTTTGTGAATGAAAGAGCAATGCCACAAAAGATTGATGCAGAGCAAGCAATACTTGGCTCAATGTTTTTAAGTGAGAAAGCCTTAGAACTTATTTGTGAAAGATTAACTAAGGAAATGTTCTATTTAGATTCTCACAAAAAAATATTTGAGGTTATTAAAAATTTAGCTGATAAAAAAGTACCTATTGATATTACGACTGTTACGGCTGAACTTGAGAAGAAAAAGCTTTTAAATCAAGTTGGTGGGGTAGAGTATTTAACACAAATTATTAATATTGTACCTACGGCTGCTAATGCGGAAGAGTATATTAAAATATTAGAGGAAAAGTTTTTAAGAAGAAATTTGATTGAGGCTGGGACGGATATTGCGAATGCTGGTTTTTCTTCAACTGAAGATATTGGTGATATTTTAGATGAGGCTGAGAAAAAGATATTTGATGTTGTAAAAAACAGAAGAGGGTCTGAGTTTAAGAGTATTCAAGATGTTTTATTTAAAGCTCAAGCTGATTTAGAAAAATTATCTTCAATGAAGGGAGAGATTACTGGAGTTCCATCTGGGTATTATGATATCGATAGACTTACGGCTGGCTTTCATGAGAATGAACTTATTATTATAGCGGCTCGTCCGGCTATGGGTAAAACAGCTTTTGCGGTTAATTTAGCACTTAATATGGCTATAAATGCGAAAAAGACTGTGGCTTTATTTAATATGGAAATGGGAGCAGAACAGCTTATTAGTCGTATGCTTTCATCGGTTGGTCAGATTGAGGCGTCTAAGCTCCGTACTGGAAAGTTAGAACACCAAGATTGGAAAAGAGTTAATGAAGCTATTAGTAGGCTTGCTGATACAAAAATATTTATTGATGATACTCCAGGTATGACAGTTAGTGAGATTAGAGCAAAATGTAGGAGACTTGCGAATAGTGAGAATGGTTTAGATATTGTGATTATCGATTATTTGCAATTAATTAATGGTTCTAGTAGATATGCAGGTCAAAGACAACAAGAGGTATCTGAAATTTCGCGTTCTTTAAAGACTATGGCAATGGAGCTTAATATTCCAGTTATTGCTTTGGCTCAACTTTCAAGAAGTGTTGAGGGAAGAGAGGATAAAAGGCCATTACTTTCCGATTTAAGAGAGTCTGGTTCTATTGAGCAAGATGCGGATATAGTGGCATTTTTATACAGAGATGACTATTATAATAAGGAAAGTGCGATTGATGAGAATACCAGTAAGAGTGAGTTTATTATTTCTAAGCACCGTAGTGGTCCAACAGCTACTGTTAATTTGATTTTTAAAAGAGATACTAGTTCATTTTTTAATATGGAAAATAGTCAGGTAGGTGAGTAGATGAAAAAAGTTTCAATTTTAGGTATGCTTTTTATTATAATGATTTTAGTTTTTGTGCTTGGATTTGGTTATAAATCTTCTCCAGAACCTAATAATTATTATGAGGTATATTTGAATGATAAGTCGCTTGGAACAATTAAATCTGAGAAAGAACTTGAAGATTATATTGATGAAAATGGGGCATATTATAAAAGAAAATTTAATGTAGATAATGTTTATTCTCCTAAGGGATTACAAGTTAGAAAAATTACTACTTATGATAATGACGTTGATTCAGTGTCTTCTATTTATAAAAAAATTTCTTCAAAAGAAAAATTTACGATAAAAGGTTATGAGTTTTCTTTAAAGAAACAAACTGATGACAAAGATGGTAATCCGCAGGTTACAACGAAAAAAGTTTATGTTTTGGATAAGAAAGTGTTTAAGAATGCAATTTCAAAGTTGATTGAAACTTTTGTTGGTTCTGATGCATATAAAGCTTATATAGATGGCTCACAGGTAGAAATTGAGTCAACTGGTGAAAATATTCAAAATGTATATATTGATGAAGACATTACAGTTAGGGAAACTAAGATTCCAGTTGATGAGACAATTTATATTGATGAAAATGAGCTTGCAAATTATTTATTATATGGTGATCAACAAAAGA
Organism: uncultured Bacilli bacterium; assembly: GCA_944358415.1. Taxonomy (GTDB): domain Bacteria; phylum Bacillota_I; class Bacilli_A; order RF39; family UBA660; genus Coprosoma. The sequence goes on from CALVRA010000023.1 coordinate 3,677, forward strand.
GTATGATTTATACAGTAAAAGCTGGAGATACAGTTGAAAGTGTAGCTTTTAATAATAAAGTTAGTCCAAAGGAATTACTTATTGCGAATGAGACACTTACTAGTGCAAATAATTTACTTTATCCAGGTCAGAAACTTAAGATAGTTGAAACTAATCCACAGATTAGCGTGGTTGAAGAATCTTATGTAGTTGAGGATATCGAAAGTAAGTTTACTACTGAGGAACGTTATGATAATAATATTGTAATAGGACAGGATAAGGTTATTCAGCAAGGTCAAAACGGTTTAGAGAGAGTTTCGCAAAATGTTAGGAAAGTTAATGGAATAATAAATTATGTAGATCCTAAAGGAAAAACTGTTTTGAAAGAACCTGTTAGTAAAATAATTCTAAAAGGTAATAAATATATTCCAGATGTTGGTAGTACGACGAGTTGGGGTTGGCCAACAGATAGTGGTTGGACTTTAAGTAGTGGTTATGTATGGAGAAGTAATCCAGTTACTGGTAAACGAGAGCTTCATGGAGGTCTTGATATAAGTGGTACTGGATATGGTTCTAAAATATATGCAACTAATAATGGTAGAGTTAAGGAAGCAGGGTACCATTATAGTTATGGTAATCATGTTATTATTAATCATAATAATGGTTATTTGACTTTATATGCCCACATGTCAAGGATTAATGTTAAGGTTGGTCAAGTTGTAGCTAGAGGTGATGTTATAGGTTATGTAGGTATGACTGGAGTTGCGACAGGTCCACATGTACATTATGAGATATGGAAAGGTTGCGATTATTGCCGAATTAATCCAATGAGTATGTATTAATGAAAATATGTGTTTTAGCTAGTGGAAGTAAAGGCAATTCATCTTATATTGAAACAGAAAATACTAGGTCGCTTGTGGATATAGGGATGAGTGCTGGTTATGTTTCAAAAGCTTTAAAAAGCATTGGTGTAGAACCCTCTTCAATTCAGAGGGTTTTTATTACCCATGCGCATATAGATCATGTGGCAGGATTAAAAGTATTTTTGAAAAAGTATCATCCAACTGTCTATTTGACTAAGAAAATGGAAGAAGAGATAGGGTTTGATATTGAGGATAAAGTCTATATTGATGAGGATATGAAGATTTTCGATTTAAGTGTGAGTGTGATTAAAACATCACATGATGCTTCGGATAGTAATGGATATGTGTTTTCTTCTAATGGTAAAAGTATTGTTTATATTACTGATACTGGTTATATCCATGTTAAGAATTTTCCAAAGCTTAGTAATAAGAATGTTTATGTGTTTGAGAGTAATCATGATGTAAGAATGCTTAGAGAGGGAAGATATCCATATTATTTACAGCAAAGAATTCTTAGTGATAAGGGACATTTATCGAATAAAGATTCGGCATATTATTTATCAAATTTTATCGGTGATAATACTTCAAATATTATTTTAATTCACTTGAGTGAAGAGAATAATAAACCAGAGATTGCTTTAAAGACTTTGATTGATACTTTAGAGGATAAAGGAGTAAGAGTACCTAATATTGAAATTGCTTATCAAAAAGAGATTACGGAGTTTGTTGAGATATGAAAGTTATTTGTGTTGGAAAAATTAAGAAAAGTTTTTTTAAAGATGCTATTTTAGAATATAGTAAAAGAATTAGTAAATATATTAAGTTAGAAATAATAGAGGTTTTGGACGAGCCTTTAGAGAAAACGGCTTTGAAAAAGGAAGGTGAGCGGATACTTTCTAAAATAAAAGATAGTGATTATGTAATTACTTTAGAAATAGAGGGTAATAGTTTATCTTCTTTAGATTTTGCGAGAAAAATTGAAAATAATTTTAATAGTAATAAGAATTTGACTTTTGTTATAGGTGGTTCTTATGGACTTAGTGATTTAGTTAAGCAAAGAAGTAATTATAGTTTATCTTTTTCTAGGTTTACTTTTCCTCATCAATTATTTAGAGTGCTTTTACTTGAACAAATTTACAGAGCTTATAAAATTAATAATAACGAAAATTACCATAAATAAATTTAGACTTTTTTGGGAGTGGTATTCCTAGAAAGTCTATTTTTTCTTTTGTAATTTTTAGATATTTTGGGAATTTAATTCCTAAAAAGTCTAAAAAATATGTATATTTTCTATAAAATATGATATGCTATGTACAAAATCTTTATAAAAATGTGAAACTTGGGATATAAAAAGTTTATAAAAATGTGAAATTCATTTGCATATTATATGAAAAAGTATAAGTTTTAATTATGGTATAAGAATTTTGGCTTTGAGGATAAGATTAAATCTGTTCTTTTGTATGCATGTTTTTGTATAAAAAGATAAAGAACCACCCATTATTAATTAGAGGGTGGTTTTTATATGAAAAAGATGATTATTTTACTTTTATTAATTGGAATATTTTATGTGTTTATTGGCGATGCTTTAGCTAAAAAATTAACAATTCCATCTGATGCGATTAGAATTAGAATTATTCCAAATAGTAATTCGGCTTTTGATCAAAATATTAAATTAAAGGTTAAGGACAAATTAGAGATAACAATGTATGATTTGCTTAAAGATGCGAAAAGCAGTGAAGAAGCTCAAGATATAATAAAAAATAATTTAGATTTGGTGGATAAGGATGTTAAAAAGATACTTAGTGAAGAAAAGTACAATAAAGGTTATGAGATAAATTTTGGGGAAAACTATTTTCCAGAAAAGGAATATAAAGGTGTGAAATATGAAGAAGGATATTATGAGTCTTTATTAATTACTTTAGGCAAGGGTGAGGGAGATAATTGGTGGTGTGTTTTATTTCCTCCTTTATGTTTGATTGAAGGAGAGGAGAATACTGAGGTAGAGTATAAGTCAATTGTAATGGAAATTTTAGACAAATATTTTAATAACTAATGCCATAAGATTTTGTAAGAGGTGGATTATGGCATTAGTTTTTTTAATGGCGGTTAGTTTAAGTATGGATGCTTTTTCTTTAGCTTTGGTCTATGGAACTTTAGGAATGAGTAAGAAATATAAGATTTTTTTATCAATAATTGTTGGAATGTATCATTTTGTAATGCCACTTTTGGGAATGTTTTTAGGTGAAGTTATTTTATCTTTATTCAATTTTAATTATGATATTTTGGCGTTTTTAATTTTAACTTTTATTGGTGCGGAAATGGTCGTTAATTCTTTTAAAAGTGAAGATGAGGTTTCTTCTTTAAAGATATCAGATTTATTTTTATTTGGTTTAGCAGTCAGTATTGATAGTTTTACACTTGGCATAACTTTACCGAGTTTGAATGTTAGTAAAGTTATTTCACCGTTTATTTTTGCTTTGGTTAGTTGCTTATTTACTTTTATTGGTTTATCTATAGGTAATAAAATCCAAAAATTATTGGGTAAGGTTGCAACGATAATAGGTGGGGTTATTTTGATTTTAATTGGTGTGTTTTTTCTCTTTTGAGTGTGAATATTTTGTATAGATGTTTACATGGTTTTATGTTAGAATAAAGAAAGGTGATAAAATTGGATAAAATTAAAGTTATTGGACAGCAGCGTTTAAGTGGGAAAATATATATTAGTGGTTCGAAAAACAGTGTGGTGTCATTACTTCCAGCTGCAATACTTACAGATGAGTGTGTGATAGAAAAGGTTCCGCATATTTCTGATGTAGATAATTTAGAAGAAATTTTGAGATATTTGAATGTTAAGTTTTCTTTGGAAAGTGGGACTATTTATATTGATAATGGTGATATTTTAAATAAACCAATAGGTGAGGAGTATTCTAGTAAACTTAGGGCTTCTTATTATTTTATGGGAGCTTTACTTTCAAGGTTTAAAAAGGTAGAAATTAGTTTTCCTGGTGGATGTAATATAGGAAAGAGGTCTTTTGATTTTCATTTGATGGGATTTGAAAAACTTGGTGCGGAAATTATTATTAAAGACAATTTATATATTATTAAGGCAGATGAGTTAAAGGGAGCGGTTATTGATTTGCCTTTTCCTTCTGTTGGAGCAACTGTAAATATAATACTTGCTTCGGTGATGGCTAAAGGGGTAACAGTTATTAATAATGCAGCACGAGAACCAGAAATTGAAAATTTGATAGAGTTTTTGAATAGTATGGGAGCTAAAATAAAGGGAGTTAATACTAATAGATTAGAAATAGAGGGTGTTAGTAAATTAAGTGGTGGAAAAATTAAGGTTATTCCTGATAGAATTGAGGCTGGGACTTATATTTTAGCTGGTGTTATGAATGGTGATGATTTAGAAATATGTAATGTTGAGACAAAACATTTAACTAGTTTTTTTGAAGTTTTGGATAAAATGGGGGCAAATTATAAAATTATTGGTGATAGAGTAATTACTAATAAGACTTTAAATTTAAAACCGGTTAATATTGAAACGAATGTTTATCCTGGTTTTGCGACAGATTTACAGCAACCAATTACCACTTTGCTTTTGCAAGCAAATGGAATTAGTGTTTTAAAGGAAAATATTTATGAAAATAGGTTTCAAAATGTACAGTATTTAAATGAGATGGGGGCAGATATTGAGATTTTAGGTGATGCTATTAAGGTGTATGGTCCATCTTCACTTAAAGGTAAGCTTGTTCGAACTAGTGATTTAAGAGCTGGAGCAGCTTTGGTTTTGGCGGCTTTGTCAGCTAGCGGTAAAACGACAATTACAGATATTAAACATTTGCTTAGAGGATATAGTGATTTAATTAAAAAGCTTTCTAATGTTGGGGCGAAAATATGGCTTATTGATGAATAAAATAAATTATAATTAATATATTTAAGTAGATTTATTATCTACTTTTTTTGGGGGTTTTTATGAAAAAAATATTAATTATTGGTTTAGTTTTACTTTCTATTTTTTTAATATATTTAACTAATATGGATAAAAAAGTTTATTATTTGGCTTTAGGAGATTCTTTAGAAAGAGAATATTTAGATAATAGTGAGATTTATGGTTATTCACATTATATTAAAAATTATTTGAAAGAAAAAGACTTATTAGAAAGATATTCTGATGATTTTGCGAAGGTTGATACTAGAATTACGGATATTATTAGGGATATTAATAATAATAAAAAAGTAACTACAAGTAAGGGAAGTTTTAGTTTAAAGAATGCTTTAATAAAGGCAGATTTGATTACAGTAAATATTAGTAGTAATGATGTTTTTAATAAGCTTAGTAAGGATAATGTAATATTTAATGATGTTTATGATTATATAGATAATTTAGCTTTTGATTTAGATAGGTTATTTGAACTTATGCGTGAATACTGCAAGGAGGATATTATAATGATTGGACCATATAATCCTTATAGTGATGTGGATAGAGTAGATGTTTATGAGTATTTTAATAAAAAGTATAAAGATGTGTGTTTGAAATATGATATTATTTATATTGATTTGAGTGATGTTAAGAAAATAGATGGAGAAAGTTATAAGGTTTTAGCGGATAGAGTTATAGATAAGATGAATAAAAATTTATTTGAAACTTGATTTTTGTTTAGATGTTTGCTAGAATATATTTGCATTAAATTTCTATGACATATTTTTTGTCATGGCGGAAGGGAGATAATTATGAAGAAAAATATTCATCCAGAATATATGGATACAAAAGTTACTTGTGCTTGCGGTAATACATTTACAGTAAGATCAAATAAACCTGAGCTTGAGGTTGAAGTTTGTGATAAATGTCATCCATTTTTTACTGGTAAACAAGGAACAGTTAAGAAAGCTGGTCAAGTTGAAAAATTCAATAAAAAATATGGATTTACTACAGAAACTAAATAATTGGTTTCTTTTTTTTCTTAAAAAAAGCCTTTTATGGCTTTTTGATTAAGAAGTTAATTAATTCTTCTGGCTTTTTATTTTCATAAATTATTTTTTCCATTAAGTTTATAATTGGAATATCAACATCTTTATTTTTTACAAGTTCACTAACTGATTTTAGAGTATATAATCCTTCGATTGTTGTATTTTTGATATAGCTTTCTATTTCTTCTTTTGGAGCTTTTGAACCTATTAGTTTTCCAAAGGAATAGTTTCTACTTTTAGAAGATGTGGCGGTTAATAAGAGGTCACCAAAACCGGCGTAAGATAATACAGTTGAGCCATCGCCACCTAGACCTTTTATTAAAGCTTTTATGTCGTGTAAAGATTCGGTTATAAGCATAGCAGCAGTTGATTCTGGCATTCCTAAACCATTTAGAATACCTGAGGCTATAGCAATAATATTTTTTACTGAGCCGCATATTTCTGTACCGATAATATCATAACTTTTTCTTAATTTAAAATGATTGTTTGATAAAGCTTTAGTGGTTATTTCAATTGTTTCTTTATCTTGGCAAGCTAGAGTAAGGCCAACTGGTGAACCTTTTGCGATATCGATGGCAAATGATGGGCCTGATATGACAGCTAGTTTTTCGGTGTTCAAAATATTTTTTACAACATCATAAACAAAGAGGTTTGTATTTTGTTCAATACCTTTGGTTGCTATACATACTGGAGTGTTTTTATAGTATGGTTTTACTTTTTTAATACTATTTGATAAAAAAGCAGTAGGTATGGCTATTACGATTAGATTTGTATTTTCTAAAGCGTCTTCTAAGTTTGTAGTTATGTTTATATTTTTGTTTATTTTAATATTTGGTAATTTTGTAGTTTCTCTTTTTTCAATAATTAAGTTTGCTTCTTCTTCGAAAGGAGTCCATATATATACGTTATTTTTATTTTCATTTAGTATTTGAGCAAGAGCGCATCCATAAGCACCGGCTCCTAACACTGTTATTTTCATTTATATCACCTAGATTAATTTTATCATTTATGTATATATAAGTAAATATTTAATTTTTCTGAAAACTGTACAGCAAAATGTATGAAAATTGTTCAGTAAAACATTTGAAAACTGTATAATTTTAATTTTACTTCTTACTTTATAAATGTTATAATTTATATGATAAGGAAGGGTGATTGTTTTGAGGGAAACTTTGGAAAATGTAATGCTTATGGGGCTTGGCGCTATGGTGATGACTAGTGAAAAAGCTTCAGAACTAAAAAAAGAACTTTTAAAAAAAGGTGAGGAAGCTTATAAGCAAGGTCAAGCTTTAAATGAAGAGTTAAAGCATAATATAAAAGAAAAAATGAAGGAAAATGTAACAATTAATATAGAAAAAGCAGAGGTTACTAAAGAGGATGTTGTTAATAAAATAAATGAACTTAGTGAGGAAGATAAAAAAGAAATTTTAAAGTTATTAAAGGCTAAGAAAAATGAAAAGTAGTAAAGATAGATTATTTGAAATTGCGGGCATTATTAAAAAATATGATTTAATAAAAAATGCTACGCCGGAAAAACTTAGACTGGCAATCGAGGAGGCTGGACCAACGTTTATTAAGTTAGGTCAAATATTAGCTTCACGTGATGATGTTATTCCAAAAGAATATTGTGATGAACTTTCTCATTTAAGAAATCAAGTTAAACCAATGGATTATTCTTTGGTTTTGGAAATTTTAGATAGAGAATACGATGGAAAAACTGATGAGATATTTAAAAAGATTGAAGAGGTACCTATTGGTTCGGCTTCGATTGCACAGGTCCACAAAGCTGTTTTAAATGATGATAGAGAAGTAGTTATTAAGATTCAAAGAAATAATATTTATGAACGTATGGCTATGGATGTTAGGTTACTTAAACAAATAATTGATTTATTTAGAATTGATAGAATTTTTAATTCAATATTTAATTTTAAAGATATTATTGATGAGATGTTTGAAACGGCTAAGGAAGAGATGAATTTCTTAATTGAAGCTTCACATACAGAAGAGTTTTATGAAAAAAATAAGGATATTCTTTATATTAGATCACCTAAGGTTTATATGGAATATACGACAAGTAAATCTTTGATTATGGAATATATGGATGGTATTCAGATAGATGATTATGAAACTTTAGAAAAATTTGGATATGATAGGGAAGAAATTGGAAAGAAGCTGGCAGCTAATTATATTAAGCAGGCTTTAGATGATGGATTTTTTCATGCTGATCCACATGTAGAGAATTTAAAGATTAAAGATGGTAAGATTGTCTATTTGGATTTTGGAATGATGGGTAGGCTTTCTTCAAGGGATAGAGATTTACTTAATAAGTGTATTTTTGCAATTATAAATGATGATGTAACGGAAATTGCTCATATACTTCTTGCTTTTGGGAATACTAGAAGTAATCCAGATTATATGGTTTTAAAAAATGATATTCAAAGAGTTTTGGTTAAAAATAAAACTCAGGATATAGTTCAAATTGATATTAAAGATTTTATGAATGATTTTTTAGCTATGCTTTCTAATAATCATATTAGTTTACCTAAGGATGTTACTATGCTTATGCGTGGTATTATTGTTTTAGAAGGTGTGCTTAGAAGTGTTAGTCCTAAAATTAATTTGATAGAGATACTTGGGACTCATGTTAAACCAAAAGGTTTATTTGATGAGGATAAGGCAAAGAAGTTTTTGAGCAAAGCTACTCAAAGTGGCACTGATTTAGTTTATTTACCTAATGAGATGCTTTCATTTTTAAAAGGTGTGAATAGTGGAGAGTTAAGATTTAATATAGAAATTAATGATTCTAAGCACCAAATGCGTAATTTGGAGCAGCTTGTACACTTATGCTTAGTTACTATTTTAGATGTGGCTTATATTTTAGGTACGAGTTTGATAGTTATGCAAAGTGAAGGGAAATTACCATTTATATTTTATATTTATTTAATATTAGGAGGTATTTGTACGGTGTGGATTTTTTACCGTATGTTTATAAGTAGAATTAGGAATAGGAGAGGATAAAATGAATGAGTATGAACCAAATCCAAAGCTTCAAAATTTAGTTAAGCAACCACCAAAGGATAATAAGAAACCAATTTTAATTTTAGTTGGAGTTATTGTTTTACTTGTATTTATTATTTTTATTATGTTACTTAGTGGAACTAAGGTTGTGGAAAAAGAGGTAGAGAAAAAACAAAGTTTAGATGAGGTTACTTTAGAACTTGAAAATTTTATTGATGAGAATTCGCTTGATGCTTTGGATGCTTATGGTATGGATGGTCTTGTTAGAGTAGCTATTAATAAAATTTGCACAGGTGTTTATAATTGTAAGGAAATTTCTGGTGAAGAGATTTCTGATTATATTAAGAATGTATTTGATAAAGAGGTAACTTTTTCGAATATTAACTGTGAAATTAATGATGGAGTACTTTACACGTATGATAGTGTAAATAATAAGTTTGTTTTTACAGGGGAGCATGCACATAATGCTATATCTACTAAACCCATTTACACCAAAGTGTATAGTATAAATAGAAAAGATGATAGGATTACTTTAGTATTAAACAAGTTATATTATGACCCTGTAAGAAGTGATTATATAACGGCAGATCCACTTGGTATTTATCAGATTTTTAATGCAAATGATTATATGCATACTACGAATTATGGCGAAGATGTTGATTTGACTAAGTTATCAGCAGCTTATGAAAATAATTATGATAAATTAAAAAATACAGGTACAAGATATAAATATACTTTTGTTAAAAAAGGTGTGAGATATATTTTAGAGGAATATGAGGTTTTAGGTGGTGAGGAAGAGTAAACTATGGTTTACTTTTTTTCTTAAAATTTTTGTGAAAAAAGTGTTAAAAAAGTATTGATTTTCATAGAAAGATAGTGTATATTATTGAGTGTGTGACGTGCTTAGATGTGTGAGGTTGCCGATACACCAGGTTAAGTTGTAAAACAATT
>CALVRA010000024.1 GCA_944358415.1 uncultured Bacilli bacterium
ACTTTGGTTTCAGCTTCTTCAATTGATAAAGATTTGAAACTAGAAAATGGTGGAAATATCGAAGCAGCTGTCAAAGTCGGAGAATTGATTGCGAAAAGAGCTAAAAAAGCAAAAATTACTAAAGTAGTATTCGATAGAGGTGGATACTTATATCATGGACGTGTTAAAGCTTTAGCAGAAGCTGCACGTGAAAATGGTTTAGAATTCTAAAAGGAGGGAAATATAGTGGAAAGACAAAGAAGAGAACCCCGTCCAAAACAATTTGATGAAGAAGTTATCAGCATCGGAAGAGTTACAAAAGTAACTAAAGGTGGTCGTCAACTTCGTTTTGCCGCAACTGCTGTTGTTGGAGATCGTAAAGGTCGTGTTGGTATTGGTTCTGGTAAAGCAGCCGAAGTACCAAACGCTATTAAAAAGGCTGTAGCAGCCGCTACTAAGAATGTTGTTAATGTTGCTATTGTTGGTGGCAATACTATCCCACATGAAGCTATTGGAAGAAGAGGAGCTAGTAAAGTTTTACTAAAGCCTGCTTCTAAAGGTACTGGAGTTAAAGCAGGTGGACCTGTTCGTTCTGTATTAGAACTTGCTGGTGTTAAAGATATTTTATCTAAATCACTTGGTTCAAGCACTAAAATTAATATGGCATATGCAACTTTAGATGCTTTAAAACAACAAAAAACTGCTGAAGAGGTTGCAAAACTTCGTGGTAAGAAAGTAGAGGAATTATAATATGAAGTTACATACTGTAAAACCAAATCCATATGCTACTAAAGCTAAAAAAAGAGTTGGTAGAGGACCAGGAAGCGGAACTGGTAAAACTGCAGGCCGTGGTGAAAATGGTCAAAATTCTCGTAGTGGTGGAGGCGTTAGAGTAGGCTTCGAAGGTGGACAAACTCCATTATTTAGAAGACTACCTAAAAGAGGTTTTAGTAATGCTAAATTTAAAAAAGTGTATGCTGTTATTAATTTATCAGATTTAAATAGATTTGAAGATGGTGCTTTAGTTACTCCAGAAGTTTTAAAAGATATGGGATTAGTTAAAAATGCTTTAGATGGTATTAAAGTTCTTGGTAATGGTAAATTAGAAAAGAAATTGACTGTTAAGGCAAATAAGTTCTCTGCATCTGCTTTTGAACAAATTGAAAAATTAGGTGGAAAAGCAGAGGTGATCTAATTGTTTAAAAAAGTAAAACAATTTTTTAGCCCAGCAAATAAGGATTTAAGAAAAAAAGTATGGTTTACTTTTGCAATGCTTTTTGTCTTTAAACTTGGAACAGCAGTTGTTGTTCCTGGGGTTGAGGCAGATTTAAATGTTGGATTTTTAGAGCTACTTAATGTATTAGGTGGCGGAGCTATGCAGAATTTTTCGATTTTTGCGTTAGGTGTTATGCCTTATATTACTGCTTCAATTATTATGCAGTTACTCCAGATGGATATTATTCCATATTTTACAGAGCTTTCAAAACAAGGACAGACTGGTAGAAATAAGATTAATCAAATTACTCGTGTTTTAGGTATAGTACTTGCATTTATTCAAGGTTATATGTTTTCATTTGCTTTTATTCCAAATGGAACAGTAACTGATTATATAGAGGCATCATTAGTACTTACTGCCGGTACATCATTACTTCTTTGGATTGGTGATGAGATTACTAAAAAAGGCTTGGGTAATGGTACATCTATGATTATTATGGCTGGTATTTTAGCTAGTGTTCCTTATATGTTTACACAAGCTTATGATGGTTTAGTTACTGTAGATGCTGGAGTGATGGGAGCAGTTAAGTTTGCACTATTCATTATTCTTTATTTAGCTATTATACTTGGAGTTTTATATGTTCAACTTGCTGAGAGAAGAATTCCAATTCAATATGCGAATAAGACTAATAATGTATTTTCAAATAAGCAAACTTATATTCCATTTAGATTAAATTCTGCTGGTGTGGTACCTGTTATCTTTGCTTCAGCTTTGATTTCGGCGCCAGCTTTGATAGCTCAATTTACTAAAAATGAAGAATTTATGAAATTTGTCAATGAATGGCTTAGTTTAACATCAGTTACTGGTTTTATATTATTTATTGTATTTATTGTTGCATTTTCTTTCTTTTATACATTTATTGTTATTAAACCAAAGGAAATGGCTGAAAATTTACAAAAATCTGGTGGTTATATTCCAGGTATAAGACCAGGTGATGAAACAATTAAATTTGTCAGTAAGGTTTTAATTAGATTAACAGTTGTGGGTTCAGTATTTTTAGCTTTTATTGCAGGTCTTCCTTACATATTTGGAATGATTTCTGATTTACCATCAACTGTATCTATTGGTGGTACTGGACTTTTAATTGTTATTGGTGTTATTTTAGAGCTTTATAAACAATTAGAAAGTAGTTTAATTAGCCGTAGTTACAAGCGCCGGAGAGTATTATAATGAATATTACATTTATTTCGGCTCCGGCTGCCGGTAAAGGCTTAATATCATCAATGCTTAATGAGAAATATGGTTTTCCACATATTTCGATTGGTGATTTACTTAGGAGTGTTGATGATGAGAAGGTGAAAAAACAACTTCAAAATGGGGAGTTTGTTGATAATAATTTGATTGCTTTATTGCTTCGTAATAGACTTTCATCTAATGATTGTAATGAAGGTTTTATTATAGATGGATTTCCTAGAAATATGTCACAGATTTCAATTTATGAAGATGTTTGCCTTCATGTAAATGATAAAAAAAATATTATTATTGTTTTAGATATACCAAGAAGTGTTGGTGAAAAGCGTGTAACTGGCAGAAGGGTATGTTTAAAATGCGGTTATGTTTTTAATGAGTATTTTGATAAGCCTAAGGTTAGTGGTGTTTGTGATCACTGTGGAAATGAGCTTGTCCAAAGGCCAGATGATAATTTGGAAACTTATGAAAAAAGGTATGATACTTATTTAAAGGAAACAAAACCAGTTATTGATTATTTTGAGTCTAAGGTAAATGTTTATCATGTTGATGGTTCCAAATCAAGTGAAGAAACATTTGAAGAGATAGAAAAAATAATAGGAGGCTATAATGATTAGTATTAAGTCACCAAGGGAGATAGAGCTCCTTAGGATAGCAGGTGAGATTACAGGTAGCACGCATAATTATTTGAAACCTTTTATTAAACCTGGAATAACGACTAAAAAATTGAATGATTTAGCCGAGGAATATATTTTAAGTAGAGGTGCAACCCCATCATTTAAGGGTTATGATGGTTTTCCAGCTAGTATTTGTACTTCTGTTAATAATGAAGTTGTGCATGGTATTCCAAGTGATAGAAAGTTAAAAGAGGGAGATATTATTTCTCTTGATATAGGTGCTTGTTATAAAGGGTATCATGGTGATTCTGCTTGGACATATCCTGTTGGAAAAATAGATGATAAGAAGAAATATTTACTTGAGCATACTGAGAAATCTTTATATAAAGGGTTAGAGGCTATACATGATGGATGTCATGTTGGTGATATTGGATATGCAGTAAGTAAATATGCTTCGGAACATAACCTCGCTGTTGTTCGTGAGCTTGTTGGTCATGGTGTTGGTAACGATGTTCATGAAGATCCAGATGTTCCAAATTATGGAGCTAGACATACAGGTCCAGTACTTAGAGAAGGAATGGTTATTGCTGTAGAGCCGATGCTTAATTTGGGGACAAGAAAAATTTATATTTTGGATGATGATTGGACAATTATTACAGCAGATGATAAACCATCGGCACACTTTGAACATACAGTATTAGTTACAAAAGATGGGTATGAAATTTTAACCAGGAGGTGATAATATGGCAAAAGAAGATGTCATTGAAGTTGAAGGTATTATTGAAGAAATTTTACCTGGAGGTGGCTTTAAAGTCAAATTAGAAAACAATCACGTTATTAAGGCCCACATTTCTGGTAAAATGCGTCTGCACCGCATTCGTATTTTACTAGGTGACAAAGTGAAAGTGGAATTATCACCTTATGATTTAACATGTGGGCGAATAACCTATAGAGTAACGAAATAGGAGGAATGAATATGAAAGTAAGACCATCAGTTAAAAAAATGTGTGATAAGTGTAAGATTATCAGACGTAATGGAAAAGTAATGGTAATTTGTGAAAATCCAAAACACAAACAAAGACAAGGTAAATAGGAGGTGTTTTAATGGCACGTATTAAAGGTGTAGATATACCAAATAATAAAAGAATTGAAATCGCTCTTACTTATATTTATGGTATTGGAAGAAGTTTATCTAATAAAATCTTAGCTGATGCAAATGTGGATATTAATAAAAAAGCAGGAAACTTAGATAATGATGAGCTTTCTCGTATTCGTGATGAAGTTAATAAGTATTTAACTGAAGGTGATTTACGAAGAGAAGTAAACATGAATATTAAGACTAAGATGGAAATCAATTCTTATGAAGGTACTCGTCATAAAAAAGGCTTACCAGTAAGAGGACAAAGAACTAGAAGTAATGCTAGAACTCGTAAAGGTAAACCTAAAACTATAGCAAATAAAAAGAAATAACTTTAAAAGGAGGATATTATGGCTTATAAAGCAAGAAAACGTAAGGTTAAAAAGAATGTCCCAGAAGGTAAAGCTTTTATTCATTCAACTTTTAATAATACTATTGTTACCCTTACAGATAAAGAGGGAAATGCGATTAGTTGGGCTTCAGCTGGTACTTTAGGTTTTAAAGGTAGTAAGAAGTCTACTCCATTTGCGGCTGGTATGGCTGCAGAGGCAGCTGGTAAGGCAGCAGCTGAAATGGGTATGAAAAAAGTTGAGGTATATGCAAAAGGTTTAGGTTCTGGAAGAGAAACAGCAATTCGTTCATTACAAACAGCTGGTTTAGAAATTACTTCAATTTCAGATGTCACACCTATGCCACATAACGGATGTCGTCCACCAAAACGACCACGTGGATAAGAAAGGAGACTTTTATGAATTTTGAGAAACCAGATTATAAAATAACTGATTATGTAGAAAGTAATAATTATGGAAAATTCGAACTAGAGCCTTTGGAAAGAGGCTTTGGTATGACTATTGGTAATGCTCTTCGTAGGGTAATGCTATCATCAATGCCAGGTTCAGCTATTGTAGCTGTTAAAATTGATGGAGTTCAACATGAGTTTCAAACTATGGAAGGTGTTATTGAAGATGTTACAGCTATTATTTTAAATTTAAAAGGTATAGCTATTAGAAATCATTCTGATGAAGTTAAAACAGCTCGTTTATCAGTTCATGAGGAACGTACAGTTACTGCTGGTGATATCATTTGTGATAGTGATATTGAGATAATTAATAAAGATCAAGTTATTGCCACTTTAGCTAAAGGTGGAAAACTTGATATGGAATTTATTATTGCGAATGGTAGAGGTGCAGATTTATCTTCTGTTAACAAGAAATATATTGCAGATGCGACTTTAGGTTATATTCCAATTGATGCTTTATATTCACCAATTGAGAGAGTTAATTTTGAAGTTGATAATGCCCGTGTTGGTCAAGATGCTTCTTATGATAAATTAATTATGGAAGTAGAAACTAATGGTTCACTTAGACCAGAAGAAGCTATGGCATTAGCTGCTAAAATTTTAATTGAGCACTTAAATATTATTACTAATTTAAGTGAAATTGCAGATATTACTGGTATTATGAATGCGAAACAAGAAGATAGTAAGCAGAAAAAATTAGAAACTTCTATTGATGATTTAGACTTCTCTGTTAGAGCTTATAACTGTTTAAAAAGAGCAAATATTAATACATTAGGTGATTTAACTGAAAAATCAGAGTTAGAAATGATGAAAATACGTAATTTAGGTAAAAAGTCTTTAAAAGAAGTTATGGATAAAATTAAAGATATGGGACTTAAATTCCGTGATGAGGATTAGTTAGGAGGATAATAATGGCTTATAGAAAATTAGGACGCGACAACAAACATAGAAGAAGTATGCTAGCTAATTTAACTAAAGATGTTATTAATAATGAGCGAGTTGTTACTACTGAAACTAGAGCTAAAGAAGTTCGTAAGTTTGTCGATAAGATGATTACTTATGGTAAAGATGGTTCTTTGGTGGCTAGAAGAAAAGCGTTAGCTTTCTTACACAATGATAAAAATACTGTTAAAAAGGTATTTGATGATTTAGCTGTTCGCTATGCTAAAAGAAATGGTGGATATACTAGAATTTCTAAAATTGATGAAAGAAGAGGCGACGACGCTTTAATGGTTGTTTTGTCTTTAGTGGAGAAAGATGCTGAGTAAGTGTCTTTTTTTGTAAATTTCTTTTTATTTACAATTTTTCAAAAATATTACCTATGGGTTTTTAAATTAAATTTTTGTTTAATATTTAAAAATATTAAAATTCTTAATTGCTTTTTTTATGTTGTGTTTACGTTTGTTTCATGATATAAATATAATAAGTAATATTTGGTGGTGATTTGATGACAGAAGAAGAAGTTTTAGCTTATGTTTCTAATATTGAAAATAGTTCTTTAGAAGATATTGAAAAGGTTTTACCTAATAGAAAAATTGTCGGATTTGATATAGCAATGAATAGGATTAATGATATTTTGCTTGAAAATATTAATTTGCTTAAGGAGTTAAATGCTGAAAATGATCATCATTTACTTGATGATGAAATTAATATTTTATCAAAAAAATATGATTTTTGTATTGAGTATTTAAAGGGTGATAAATTATCTAAAAAGAGTGATGATGTTCATAGGATTGTTTTTGCTAAAACTCCAACTGGTAAGGCATATTTTAGAGCGGATTTAGATAAGGTGCCTAGAGAGAATTATGATGATGTAAAAAAAGCACTTAACTATATTGTTAATGGTGTTTCTCAAGGTGATCAGACAAAATTTAAATTTTATACGAATAATAATTTTGGGATAAAAGTTTTTGAGTATAAGGCGTTTCAGGTAAGAGTGTTTGCAACTAAGTTGAAAGGAAATGTGCTTTGTGTATTTGGCCTTTCAATTAAAAAAGCAAATGAAGATAAGAAGCTTGCATCTAATTTAAGATTTAGAGTAAGTAAAATAAAAGAGCAATTGGAAATGTTAAAAGAGCTTATGAATATTCCTAATAAAAGGACAGAGTTATTGGAGGATAGTCAAGGTATATTAGATGAAATTATGGCTATTTTGAATAGAGAAGAGCTAAATATTGATGGTAAATCTGATGTTATTGATTCTAATAATGAATTACCTATTATTAGTGAAAGTATGGCGAATCAGACGTCGGTTCATTCTAATTTTGAAAATAATGTTATTAGTGGTAAGAATGTTCCTATGAGGAGCTTTAAATTAAACTGTGAAAATCATAATATGGCTATTGTTAAAAGCAATCTTATAGATGATTTAGAGGGCTTAGGTTTAGATGAGTTATTTAAAGTTCAAAGATTTATTTCTGGTTTAAAGATGGATAAAAAGATAAATGATTATATTGGTGATATGTATGAAAACTTTGTGAAAATGAGTGATAGTCAAAGGAAAGAGTTTGTTAGTGATTTAGAGTTAGATAAAAATAGAAAGCATAAATAAAAAAATGTTATTTTAACTTACTAAATTGTAAGCTGAAATAGCAATTTTATTTTTTTAATATTTTTGGCCATTTTTCATATTTTTTTATATGTTCGTTATGATATTCGTGCATAAGTATTTCGTTTTTAAGTTGTTCATACATTTCATCTGGAATATAGTTTTGAATTTCATCACCCCAAATAATATAGAAAAGTTCTAAAAAAGAATTTTGGTATTTAATATCTGTTGGAATTTTATTAATATATGTAATGTCGGTTAATAATTTATGTAATATTTGTTCTTCATTTTCTAATGTAATATTTGGTTTTGATGGAAGTGATTCTACAGAGGTTTTGTTGTTTTTAAAAGCTTTTAATATTTCTGTTGGAATGTATGGAGCAATTTCATCTCCTAAAATGATATAGTATAATTCTAAAAAGTCTTTATCATATTTGTAGGTGACATTTAATTTAGTTAAAATTTCAGGGTTATTTAATATAGCTTTGAAAAGATTTTCGCCGTGTGGTAATGGATTTTGTTTCATAATATCTTCCTTTCTTTAGAAATATATTAAGCTATTTTATTTTATATGTCAATGGTTTTATTAATTTGTTTCTTTACAAAGGTGTTAGCTTATTATATAATGTTTTTGGTGATTGACATGAAGGCATTAATTACAGGAGCTTCTTCAGGAATTGGGGCAGATATGGCTAGAGTATTAGTTAGAGAAGGGTATGAAGTAATACTTGTCGCACGAAGAAAAACTAGACTTGAAAAATTAGTTAAAGAGCTTGGTGATAAGGCTAGTTATATTGTAAAGGATATATCTAGTACTTATAATTGTATGGAACTTTATAACGAGGTTAAAAAGGAAAATATTGATATTTTGATTAATAATGCGGGATTTGGTGTTTTTGGGGAATTTGGTAATACTAATTTAGATAAAGAACTTGATATGATTGATTTGAATATTAAATCATTACATGTTTTGACTAAGCTTTTTTTAAAAGATTTTAAGAAAAAAGATCGAGGTTATATTTTAAATGTGGCATCTTCTGCAGGATTTATGGCTGGGCCTTTAATGGCGAGTTATTATGCAAGTAAAAATTATGTTGTTAGTTTAAGTTTGGGAATATATGAAGAATTAAGAAAAGACGATAGTAATGTTTCAATAAGTGTTTTATGTCCTGGACCGGTTGATACAGAGTTTAATAAGGTAGCTAGGGTACATTTTTCTATTAAAGGTGAGAATAGTGAAGATGTGGCTAAATATGCGATTAAGGAAATGTTTAATGAGAAATTAATTATCGTACCTGGTTTAAAGATGAAACTTGGGATATTTTTTATAAGATTTTTGCCTAGGAAATTACTATTAAAAATTAGTTATAAAATACAAAATGGAAAACGAAGTTAATCTATAGTGATTTAACTTTTTCTTTTGCGTATGTTATAATTAAGGGGGATTTATATGGGAAAAATATTAGATTATGAACAAATGAATGAAATTTTAGACAATCTTGATAGTAAGATTATAAAAAAGGAAAAACCGATTGGTTATACTTATTTTGGATATCCAATTAATCACTATGTTTATGGTCATGGCAAGTATCATGTGATTATTACTGCAGGTACACATAGTGCGGAGTTAATTAGTAATGTTTTTGTGATAAGGTTTATGGAAAAGCTTTGTAATAAAGAGATAGTTCTTGATGAGAATTTATATACTATTCATTTTATTCCAATTGTTAATCCAGAAGGTACGGTTATTGTTACTAATGCAATTAGAAGTTTAATTCCCAGAAATATTAGTGAAGGGGAAGAACAGACATACTTTTTGACTTTTTATAGAAATTGTTATATTGAAGGTGAATATGCGAATAAATATAATGACAAAGGTGAAAAATTACAACAACTAATGTTTCGGCATGCTTCTTTGGATGATATAGATAATAAGAATATGAGAGATTATTTGAAAAATTTATTTATTAAAAATGATTTACCAGTAGGTTGTATGATAAATTGGTCTAGTAATGGTAGAGGTGTGGATTTAAATAGTAATATAGAAGATAGTGATTTTATTAAAAGAGTTAGTGATGGTGAAGAGATATATGCTTCACTTCATTTAAATAATATTAGAAGAGATAAGCTTGGTCCTTTAGGATGTCCTTATTTTAGTAAAGTTGGAGAAATTGAAAAGGAAAATGAAGCTTTATTTAATTTTTATACTGAAATTAAAACAAATTATGATTTAATAGGTTCATTTATTTATCATAGTTGTGGTAATATTGTGTATTATTTAGGTGGCGCTAAAGAGGCTAATCCTTGGGTTAATTTAACTAAGGATGATGAGAATAAAAATTATGAGGTAGCCAAGGTATATGCGGATAAAGCAGGTTATAAATTAGATGGTTTAGAAATTTATACGACAATGGATTCAAAATTAAAAAGTTTTTTTCCAATTACTTTGTTAATTGAGCTTGGCGGAGTTAGAGCAACACCTTTATCGCAGTTTATGGATTTTGATTTAGAAACTGGGGCTGATAATTTTAAAAAGGTGTATTCAAAAATTATATATTATAATACTTTGGCTATTACCTCGACGCTTCCTGTTATGGTTAAAATGTATAATAAGGTGTGATAATTATGAATTATATAATGCTTGTGAATAAGGATTATCCTTTAAATGATGACTTAGAATTAGATTTAATTAATGTCGGTAAAAATAATGATGGAGAAGATGTTTATTTAGAAAGAAAAGCTGGGAAAGCTTTATTAAAAATGCTTAATGATGTTAATAGATTATTTGATAATGAAAAAATAATTGTAAGTTCTGGATATAGGAGTATTGATGATCAACAAAATGTTTTGGATTATTATTTGAATATAGAAGGAAATAATGCTTATAAGAGAGTTGCTTTGCCTGGAACTTCAGAACATCAAATAGGGCTTGGTATAGATATTGGTATTATTAAAAATGGAGAATATAAAGATGATTTAACTGGTAATGAAGAAGCTTTAAAATGGCTTTTTGAAAATGCTTATAAATATGGATTTATTTTAAGATATCCATTAGGAAAAGAAAATATTCATGGGTATAGATATGAACCTTGGCATTTTAGATATGTTGGTTTAATAGCTAAATATATTAAAGAAAATGATTTAACTTTAGAAGAATATGTACTAGAGAAAACGATAAAGTAATTATGAATATATTAATATATCTGTGTGTTGTATGATGTTTTTCTTTTGTTAAATATATAAAATAAAAATATTAAAGTAAATTGATTGTAAAGAAAGCTTAATTATATTATAATAATTTCTATGGTGAGTGGATATGCAAGCAATAGAAATTAAAAATATGAGTTTTAGTTATGGAAATACTAAAGTATTTGAACAGTTTAATTTGAATATTTCAGCTGGTAAATTTATTTCTATATTAGGAAAGAATGGTAGTGGTAAAACAACGCTTGTAAATATTTTAGCTGGAAGATTAAGATATAGCGGTGACATTTTATTTTTTGGTAAAAAATATTTTAAAGGACTAGTGGCTATTTTTGATGATTTGGATGAGTATGAAAGTGATGAAAAAGTTTTAGACTTGTTGGGTGGTTTTGATGATATTGCTTTAGAATTAGAGTTTAATGATGTTTTAGATAGTGAGTTTAATAGTCTTAATTTAGAAAAAAAGAAGTTAGTGATTTTAGGTAGGGCACTTACTTTGAATCCTAAGATACTTGTCATTGATAATTTGTTTGAGGGAATGAACAGGAATCTTAAGGCAAGGATAATAAAAAAATTAAAGAAGAAATCAATGACAATTATTAATTTTTCTAACGATATTGAAGAAGCGTTATTTGCGGATATGGTAGTTATTATTGGTGGTGGTAAGGTTTTACTTAAAGGTTCGAAGAGGAAGGTTTTTGAAAATGTGGAGTTTTTTGAAAAAAATGATTTAGGTAGACCTTTTATTGTGAATTTATCTGATAAGTTAAAATTTTATGATTTGATTGATAAGGTGTATTTTGATGAGAAAAAATTGGTGGATGATTTATGGGAATAGTTTTGAATAATGTGAGTTTTAATATTATAGATGATATATCTTTAGAAATTAGTGAAGGTAAAATAACTTATATTATTGGAGAAAGTGGTAGTGGCAAGAGCATTTTACTTTCTTTGATTAATGGAAATTTGCCTTTAGAAAAAGGAAATATTGTTAATGATAAAAAGTGTGGTATTTTAAAGGAAAATTTTGAGGATAGTTTTTTTTGTAATACGGTTTATCAAGATATGTTTTTTGTTTTTAAGAAAAATGGTATTAGGAACTGTGATAAAAAAATTTGGAAAGCTTCGAAAATTGTTGGATTAAGAGAAAGTATTTTAAATAAGTCATTTTTTGATATTAGTAAAGGTGAACAAAAAAAGATAGCACTAGCTATTTTGTTATCATTAAATCCAGAAGTATATCTTTTAGATGAGCCGTTTCGAAATTTAGATTATGCAAGTAAAGAAAGAATGATTAACTTATTTAAGATGATGAAGTTTAAATATGGTAAGACGATTATAATTGCATCTTCTGATACCGATATGGCGCTTAGGGAAGCTGATGAGGTTATTTGTTTAAAAAATGGTAAGGTTATTTTTAAAGGTAATAAATTTGATTTATTTACGAATATGAAATTATTTGAAAAAAGTAATTTGGTATTACCTAAACTTGTGGAATTTACTAATTTGGTAAAGGATAATAAGGGAATTGATATAGGGTACCGAGATGATATTAGTGATTTAATGAAAGATATATATAGATTTGTGAAGTGAATGTGCTTTTATTTTAGATTTGTGTTATACTAAATAAGTGCATGAGGAGGAAGTATTATGAGATATTTGATTACGTTTGCTTATGATGGTTCTAAGTATAAAGGATATCAGAAACAGCCTGATGTTAAAACGGTTCAAGGTGAACTTGAAAAGGCAATAAAAACTATTAATGGACATAAGGAAGTTAGTGTAGTGGCTTCTGGTAGAACTGATGCAGGAGTGCATGCTTATAATCAAAAGGCTCATTTTGATTTAGATATTAAGCATATTACACCTGAGAAATTAAAAGATGGTCTTAATAGTTTACTTCCTGATGATATTTATGTTAAGAATGCGGAAGTTGTAGCAGATGATTTTCATGCAAGATATAATGCGAAGGCAAAAGAATATGTTTACGTTATTAATATGGGAGAGTATAATCCAATTGAGAAAGATTATATATATCAGTATAATAAGAAGTTAGATGTAGTAGAGATGGAAAGGGCGCTTAAATATTTAGAGGGAACACATAATTTTAAATCATTTACGAAAAGTGATGATGAAAGAGATGATTATGTTAGGACGATTGTTCAAACTAGATTAACTAGGGAACTTAAAAATGTGAATAAAATTACTTTAAGTTTTTTAGGTACTGGTTTTATGCGTTATCAGGTTAGAAATATGATTGGTACTTTAATTGAGATTGGTGAAGGTAAACGTAAAAGTGAGGACATTATTGATATTTTGAATGCACAAGATAGGCGTAAGGCTGGGAAGACAGCTAATCCAGAGGGTTTATATTTAAAAGATGTGCTTTATTAATGTATAGGTAATATTTTTTAAAAATCATAAATAAGGTGTAAATGGTTGATATTTTAGTAGTGGAATGTATAAAATTGTCTTAAAATCATATAATTTTATGTCAATAACTTGGGAAAATGTCCCGAAAAAAAGTAAACATTAACGGGAAAATATTTCCGAAATTTAAGCATACA
>CALVRA010000025.1 GCA_944358415.1 uncultured Bacilli bacterium
ATAAAATTATTCATAATACTTTCATAATCTATTTTGCCTTTATTATCTATAATTGCTTTCATTGTAGCAATAACCATACTACTATCATCAGACCAAACACCTTTTACACCAATTCTATCATTACTAATCATCTCTGTAACTTTATTATTTTTAAATAACTCTCTTTTTTTGAATTCTAATGGTACACCCATAGCATCACCTATAATAAAACCCATTATTCCATTTTTTAATTTATTAAAATCTAACATATATACCACCTAATCATATTATATATTAAATACCTAAAAATACCTATTTATTACTCGCATATTTAAATAAAAAAAGTAATTCAATATAATTTATACTAAACCATACCAAATTACCCTTAAACTCACTATAAATCAATATTCACTTTTTCGTTATTTAATCTTTTAGTTAATTTATTTACAATTACATCTAATGACATATTAAAATTTCTAATATTAGATATAACAGTTAATTCCTCATCATTTACATTTAAAGTACAATTTTCTTCCTCTCGCAAACTACTTATACCCTCAATATGTTTAATATTTTTCAATTTTAATATTTTAATTTTCTTTTCTTTAATAACATCTTGTTTTACCTCTGTTTGCTTAATAGAACTATCTTAAACTACCTTTTCTTTATTACCTCTATTCTTAACTGCTTTGACTATTAAATAAATAGGTAATACTACAACCGCAACCCCTAATAATAAATAAAATAAATCTTGCATATTTAACGCCTATTTCTTTTCTCAAAACTTATTCCTCTTTATTTCACTTATATTTCTCTTTTAATATAAAATCAACATTATTTTATTATCATCATATAAAACACCCCTTATATTTCATTTATTAAACTAATTATTTTTTTATTTCATTGATAACATACATAAATAAGCCTGTACTCTCATTATCTAATTTACTATAACATTGCCAATTCATATTATATTTACCTTTTAATATAATAGGTTTTTCACAATTTTTCATTGTTCCTTTACTCGCTGTCTTTTCCCAAAACATTGTGCCACTTTTAACTATTTTATCTTCTAATGAAAATTGCTTATATACACAATTATCTTTTATAGGCTTTTTTGTATAACTAATATCATTTGTAATAAACATTGTATAACCCTTATCAAACTCCTTAACATTATCTCTTATTTTTTCAATTCTCATTATATCTTTTAAATATAAATAACTATTAACATCTTTCGCACTATGATTTTTTAAATTAAATATTTCATTATCAATTATTTTCTTACACCCTTTTGTTTTATATTTTAATTCAATAGGATACCATTTATTATTCATAATGACTAATATATCAATATGCATATTTAAATCAAAACTAGGGCAATATTCTAATCTTATTTTAGCATTAGGATAATTCTCTTTAATAGTCCAAGCTAATTCCAATTGAAAATCAGCTTCTGAAACAAATATTTTTCTTCTATTTTTTAATTTACCAACAATTAACCCCATATCTAAAACATTACTACTCATATTTTATGCTCCTTATAGTTATTTCATATAACTACATTATAACACAAAATATATGTTTTAAAACATAGTAATATTAGTCAATGCTACTATCACTCAAACTTAATAATTTCAAAATTATATATAAGTGATATTTATGAAATATAATAATCAAAATAACTTACAAACGATTAGAAAGAAACTTGGATTAAAACAAACTAAAGTTGCTATGGATTTAAACATTACCCAAGAAGCTATATCTTCTTATGAAACTGGTAGGGTATTTCCAAGTTCTGATATGTTAATTAAACTTGCTAACTACTATAATACATCTATTGACTACTTATTATGTAGAACTAAATATGATATGCCTATTGATGATGTTAAACCAAATAATATTTCCGATACTGACTTTATCTTACTTAACAAAATCAATAAATTATCCACTACTAATAAAGCCAAAGTAGAGGGTTATATAGATGGTCTAAATGATAGTAAATAATTATGCCACAGCCACATCTTCTGGCTTTGGCTTTTTTACTCCAATAAATTCTATTATTTCTATGTCTTTATACTTATTAAGTAACTCTACATAATCTTTTATCATTTTTACCTCCAATTTTATGGCAAACTAAAACACGGACAAACTCTACGTTTTCCGTGCTTTTATATATGTTTACTCCATATTTTTGGAGATTATCCATTATTGGCAGGGGAAGCAAGACTTGAACTCACGACATTCGGTTTTGGAGACCGACGTTCTACCAACTGAACTATTCCCCTAAGACAAATAAATTATATCACAGCACGCTAAATATTTCAACATTTAATCATGTATTTCATATAATATATTGGTGATTTTACTATGTCAATAATTAGATCAACAAGCACAGAAAGAGATTTACTTGCTAGATTAATGAGAGCAGAAGCTGTGGGCGAAGGAGATTTAGGCATGCTTATGGTAGGAAACGTCGTTATTAATAGAGCCTTAGCTAACTGCCTCACTTTTAAAAATCTATCGACAATCAGTGAGGTTATTTATCAAAATCCTGGTGGTTTTTCAGGTGTCGATAGTCCTCTTTTCTTTAGTAACCCTACAACCACAGAAAAAAACTTAGCCGATAGAGTAATAAAAGGTGAATACTATCACCCTGCAACTCACGCTTTATGGTTTTATGCTCCAAAACAAGGAGAAGCTTGTAAAACAACTTGGTGGGACCAATATAATAGTGGAAGATATAAAAATCATTGCTTTTATGTTCCAAGTATAGGCGAATGTCCAGAAATAAGATAAAAAGACTCTTAATTAGAGTCTCCTATCCTTTGAGTTAACTTAAGTGTTAACTCTTTTTCATTCCCACCTCTTACAATAGTTAATTTAACTGTATCACCAATATTGTGCTTATAAAGTAAATATTTTAAATGAGCTGAATTCTTAACTGTTGTACCATCTATCTCAACAATAATATCATTTCTTTCTAAACCAGCTTTATCTGCATCAGAACCCTCTTCAACAGAATCAACTATAACTCCAGATTTAATACTATCATCAATACGTAAATCACTATAACCAAGTAATGGTAAACTATCTAAATCATAAAGAGCAACACCAATAACTGGTCTTTCAATAGCTTCACCTTTCTCTAAGCTATCAATCTGTGACATCGCCACTTCAATTGGAATTGCAAATCCCATACCTTCAATAGAACTTTCTACTAATTTTACTGAATTAATACCAATAACCTCACCATTGATATTAACAAGTGGACCGCCACTATTACCAGGATTAATAGAAGCATCAATTTGAATAGCTTCCATCATATAAGATGAACCATTATTACTAACCGTTATCTCTCTATTTTCCCCAGAAATAATACCTTTAGTAACCGTACCAGCATACTCCGTACTAACTGGAGTTCCAACAGTAAATACTGTATCACCTATTTTAGCCTCCATACTATCACCAATCTCAGCAACTTGAAGAACCTTATCGCCATCCATTCTTAAAACAGCAAGATCCATATATTCATCAGTACCTAAAACCTTCGCATCTACTTCCTCACCAGAACTAAGTGTAAGCTTAATTTCTGAAGCACCATCAACCACATGATTATTAGTTAAAATATAACCATACTTTCCTTCCTTTTTATAAACAAATCCAGACCCATACCCAGCTAAACGGCCACCTTGATAATTATTTACAACCACAACAGAATCATATACCTTATCAATAGATTCATTAATTGAATCATTAGAAGTAATAGTTACATTTTTCTTAACTAAACTACCACTCTCATTATTGCCATCCATAAAATACAAAGTTCCTGTCACGCCTAATGCCAACACTAATAAAATAATTATTATATTAACTATTCGCTCTCGCATACTCATGCCCCCTATTCAACATCTTTTATATCATACCAATTATTTGGAAAACCAAGTCTATTTAAAATAGTATCCAAAGGCACTACATTAATATGAACATCTAAAGTGTGGACCTCTCGCTTGATTTCCTCTACCATAACATCAAAATCCTCTTTCCTAAGCATAACCTTAAGCATAATCACTAAACTAAACAAATCATTCTTCCCATATATATAACCATCTTCATCCTTTAAAATACCCAAAGCTTCATGAAAACGGCAATCAGGAATAACCCTCTGCGTCCTATGATCATACAAAATATCTTCATGCGCACATACATTTCTAAAATTAGAAAGAAGCGATAAATAAGTACTAAGTTCCTCAGGACTTATCTTATAAAAATTACTTATCTCTAACTTATCATCATACTTCAAAATATCATAAAACTCAGCCATAAGTCCAAAAGAAAGTACCTTAACTAAAATCCAAAGTGGTATATAACCATAATTTTCAATATAATGAAATGTCGCAGTGTGCTTACGTCCATTTACTCTAATCTGCCTTCTAACCTTATTTAAAACATCATATACTTGCCTCGACTGTAGACTATCTTGGGAAAAGTTCTTCGCATCCAAATAGTCTTTTTCCTTAAATCCATATTTACGAGATAACTGATAACTAACTATTGACTTAATATTATTCTCTACAATTAAAATATTCTTAAAAAATGTATTCCTAATCGCTCTATCAAATAAAAATGTCGCATAAAGTTCATCAAAAGTCGTCCCAGGTAAAAACTTCTTCCCAGATTCCTTAGTCATAAATAAATGCCGGTATCCACTAATAAAAAAGTAGTTTTCCCTAAACAAAATTTCTCTAGCCTTAGCTTCATCTTCAACAACAAGCCCTTTTTTTTGTAAAATATCAACCTGTTCATCTATTGTTCTAAATATTTTTTCTGTCATATACTCACCTATGAAACATTATAGCACAAAATATACCCTCTTTTATGACAAATGTGTGAAATTTAATTATTAAAATATATAATAGTAGCTTCCCTAATCACACTAGCTATCTTATTTTGATAAGTATCACTCTTAAGCAAAGCCCGGTCACTTGCATTAGATAAAAAACCAACCTCTAATAATACTCCAGGTCTACTAACTCGTCTTTGTAAATATTTTGTACTATTTTCCTTATAATCCCTATCAGTATTCAAATGTTTCTTAAACTCCTTTTGAAAAATCTCAGCTATAGCCTTATTATCCGGATTAATCGTATCATAATAAACCTCCGCACCGTGCAGAGTCCCACTATCTTCCGCATTCAAATGTATAGATAAATATAAATCACATTCCGATCTATTTATTATATTTGCTCTCCTAGATAAATCACTACGTTTTCTATTCCAAGCATTACTAACTGCTAAATCATAATCACCATATCTTGTCAAATATACAATTGCTCCATCTTTTCTAAGTAAATTCATAACCTTGTTTACAATTGCCAAATTCAAATCAGATTCTTTCACATTTTTATAAAAAGCTCCGCTATCCGCCCCTCCGTGTCCAGGATCTAAATAAATCACCTTAGAAAGCAAAGGAAGCGTATTATCTTTAGCCAAAGCAAAATTAAAAAAACAAAGTAAAGTAAGTAAAAATACCAAAGCTCCTATTTTATATTTTTTCATTAAATCACCATTAAAACTTATGTCAAATAAAAACTTAAAAGAACTTTTTTTATTCTTTTATTTGAAACAGTCAAAGGGAAACACTCCTATTTTAAATATCCAATCACTACAAGTTGTCTATCACTGCCTAAACATGTAATCAAAGTAATCGCTTTTTTTCCCTTATCTCTTTTGATGGCCACACGTCCAGTCTTTAATACATCGTAAATTTTAGAAACCTCATAAACATATTCATCACCTTTATAATTAATTATAACCTCATCACCTATAGTTAACTGGTTCAAATTCCTAAAATATCCTAAAGATGTATTGCCATTATGAGACGCTAAAATTAAATTACTATTTTCTATATTAGGCATACTAGACCCTTCTATAATCTCAATGTTCTTATCAACATCATTTAAATCAGATTGAATATCATATAATTTCTTCTGTAAATTAATCTTTGGAATTTTAACAATTCCTAAATAATCATCGGAAATAGACTTCATAACTTTTACATCTTCCGTCTTATTCAAAACTTTCTCCTGATTATTCTTTTCATCACTTTTATCCTCATAAACTTTAATCACCAAAGGATCTATATCCTTAAGCACAGAAACTTCATTTAAAACATAACTGCAGAAATAATAATGACCTAAAATAACTAAAACTAAACCAATATTCTTAATATATTTTCGCAAGCACAAGACCTACTCCTACTAAAAGTGTTCCAATTCCTAAAGCAAAATTATAGCTTCCAGTATTAGGTACTTCCACAATCTCTGGAACCTCCTCATTTAAAAGGCTAAAATAACTATCCTTATCATAAGTAATCCTAAGAGCCGATAATTTCTGCGAATTACCCTTGCTATAAACAAGTAAGGGGGCATCATCATAATGTCTCCTTTTTAAACTAATTTTCTCTAAAGGTCTAACCTCCTCATTTAAATGAATAATAAGTTTGTTATCCTCCTTAACAATATCATGATTTTCACTTTCCATAATATCATAATCATCTAAAACATTATTCTCATCTTCCAAAGTAATAGTACTTCCAACCTCACCTTTAAAAAGTTTTTCACTAAAACTAGGTTTTAAATCATGACTCTTAACCAAACTCATAATCTCTTCTTTCTCCTTGCTAATATCAATAACCTTTCCACCATAATTTTCCTCAGTAGTCCAAGTAGACTCAACATTTGGATTGACTGCCTTCCAAATTAACTCTTGAGCTGCAATATAATAATAATTAGTTTGATGACCAGGATAATCATAACCATAATATCCTATCTTTTCAATTAGTGCCTTAACCTCATCAGAAAAGTTAACCACGGACCAATCAGTATAAGTATTATAATAATTATCCGTTATTTCTACCCCAGGCTCAATGCAATAAGCTATTCTGTCACCCATTTGAAACATTGTAACCGTATTAGTCATATATTTCCCATTAACCTTCATGTTATAAGCAATTCCGTGTAATTTATTATACTTAATTCTCACCTCTTCTGCGCTTACATTAAAGTTAGGTGTTAAAGAAATAAATAAAAGCAATAAAAGTGCAAAAATTTTTTTCATATATCTCCTTTCTAAGCCCCTTCATATATAAACATACGACATTTTTCAGCAATTTCCTTTTTCAAAACAAAAAAATTCGCATTTTATGCAAATTTCTTTCTCTGATATATTAAAATACCTATAAAAATAATAATTCCACTCAAACTCAATACTCTACCAAAAAAGCTATTAGGTGCTTCAAACTCTATCATAATCTTATGTTCTCCCTTAGAAATAGGAAAACCAATAAACGTTTCATTTACCTTTTCATAATCTATAACTTCACCATCAAGATAAATTTTAAATCCTTCATCATAAGGAATAGATAAATGGAAATATCCACTACCTCTTACATCAATGTTACCACTTAAACTATCACCACTAACTTTTTCCACCTTAAACTCATCATAATCTAAATTATCTATAAACTCAAAATAATCAAAATTATAAAGTTCAACCTTTTTAATATAATGTGTTCCTTTTGAAAAACTTATATCTAAATTATTACTATCTAAAGTATAATCAAATGTATAATTACTATTAAAATACTTCCATGACTTACACGTTAGCTTATTAATAATTCCATTAACTGTAATAGAAGTATCTCCTAAACTACACTTTTGAGGCTTTTCCACAGTAAAACGAAGTAAATATATTTCATCAGTCTCAGGAATATTTAACTTAATATGCCCCTCACCTTCAGAAATAATTTTATAACCTGATTTATATTTCTCTATTTTTAAATTTTCTAAAGTACCATCCATTAAATCCAAAGAAACATCATTAACTTTACTCTCATAATTCATCTCACCACTAGCACTAACCACATTTCCAATCAAAGCTAAAACATTATCAGGATAAGATAACTTACTATAATCATTCTTATTAATAACATTACTAGTCGCATAACCTATAGGTAAAGTATTCTCATTCACATAAACCTTATAATTATCATATTTTTTATAAAGTTTATACCCATAAGGAGCCTTCTTATCCGTCACTAAATACTTAACCCCCATATAACTTTCAAATAAAATGTTACCCTCTTCACTACTAATAAACATATTCCTAGATGCCCTATTATTATTAAAATTATAGAAAAAATCACTATATCCCGTATTATATGTCGATGAATAAAGCGTTACTAAATTTTCATTAATATAATCCACGTGATTAACTAAAACATTCGACACATCTAAATCAACCATAGTCCTATAAAAACCACTATCATCCAATGCAATATCATGCATAATCTCCTCCAGCTCAGGATCATTTTGCTTTTTATAAGTAGAAATACTTAATAAATCATCACTCATATTAACGCTTAAACAAACACCTATACAAATGATTCCTAAAGGAACAAAAATAACAATTTTATTCTTAAACCTTTTATACAAATATAAAACAAACAAAAGTAAAAGACATTCCAAAGTAAAATATAAACGTAAACTATTATCATCTAAATAAATAAAAAGTAAAGATATAACTATTATCAAAAAAACTTTTTTTAAATCTATACCTACTAAAATATCCTCTAAAAATAATCCTATTGCAAAAACATATAGTGGTAAAAATGGAATTAAAGCCTTACCATCTAAATATAAAAATCCATTTAAAATATAAACAAATATAGGACAAACAATTAAAAGTGAAAGTAAAACTCCAAGAAATCTTTTTTCTTTTTTCATAAAAATTATATATATAATAGATATAAAACTAATTCCCAAAAGTCCAACCGAATAAGCATCATATAAAAGAAAATCTAAATTAATACTAGGTATAAATGGCTCTAATAAAGAAACACCACCAAAACTTTCACCTCTACCATTCATAAGTGTATAAACAACCGGCAGTAAAAGAATACCAGCCATCATCACCCCTAATATTACAAGTAAAGCAAAACTAACACCTTTTCTTATAAATTCTATTAAAACAAATTTCTCGTTAATTTTTAAATACTCATAAACACCATATACTGTTAAACAAAGTATCCCACCAACACTATAATAATAGCTTGTCATAATCATTAAAAAAATACTAATAATCATTAAACCTTTATAACCACTTTTAAAATATCTTCTAACACCTATCAAACCTAAAAGTAAAAATGGCATATAATTCACAAACATAATATGCCTATGACTGTGGAAAAGTAAAGGCCCTGCCATAGCAAACATCAAAGTCAAAATAAAATTCAAACCATTATCAAAACCAAAACCTTTTATCCAAACATAAAACAAATAAATACTCAAAACACCAAGTAATAAACTAGTAATCATTATATAACTTCCCATTGAAACAAATGGAAATAAATATGAAATTAAAATAATAGGACTAAGTAAACCATAATAAGCAAAATAATAAATATTTTGCCCACCACCAATATTTAAAGCAAAATCTGGAAATAAATCAAAATTTTTATAAAAAAGCATTCTAAAGTACTCAGGAAAAACTATATGTTGAAATCCCCAATCAGTTGAAGACCCAAATACATACTCCCCATGAGTAATAAAAAATGCAATTCCTAAAAAAAGTAAACTGATTATAATTATTCCAATTTTTTCTTTTTTATTCAACTTTTCCATTTATCCGCTCCTATCAAATCCTCAAATGATAAAATATGTTTGTAATCATCATAAATATTATCGTAATTCTTAACCATATTAATTTTCATCTTAATCAAATTACCATCTGCTTTTGTTTCCATATCTAACCCATCAAGCTCTTTCTCACTATAATACTTACCAAAATAGTAAAGATTATGAGGCTTTAATTCACTTAAAATCTGATTAATTTGCTTGTGCTGAAAATTTCCATATTCGCCATCTGGATTATGCACAATAACTTCATTCCAATTTTTATAATTTAAAATATACTTAATTTTCTTCTTAATCTTCTTATAATCACCACTAAAATAAATCTTATCAGAATATCCCATCATAATTCCATAATCATCACTATAACTTATAGCTTTTAAAAAATCATTTGTTTTCTTTTGATCATATCCACAAGAAACACATACAACCAAATAATTATCCAAAAGTAAATGAATACCGCCAAAAACGCTCTCATCTCCAGGATGAGATACAATCATAAGTTTATCCACATTTCCTAAATTAATATTTGAAATCTGCCCCTTTACAGGTATCAAATTTGGTTTCTTTAAAAAAGATAATATGATAATGCACATCAAAAGCAAAATAAATATTAAAGTAATAAAATTTTTAAATTTCTTCATACAAATTCCTCTTTTAAATGCTTTTAAATAAAGTAAAAGGATAACGTTCTGGAAGTGGTAACTCAAAACTCATTACTTCTTTAGTAACAGGATGTCTAAATTCTATTTTAGAAGCAAATAAAGCAATTTGATCACGCACTGCATTAGGATTATACTTCTGATCACCATAAAGCGGCATCTTCCTAGAAGCAAACTGCACTCTTATTTGATGACTTCTTCCTGTTTTCAAATTAATTCTAACAAGCGATAAATTATTAATAAACCCAATCAAATTATAACTAAGTTCCGCTTCCTTACCATCCTCACTTACCCTAGTTATATTATTTTTTTCATCTTTCTTTAATTTATCTATAAAAGTTCCGCTTTCACTGACCTTTCCTTGAGTAACTGCCATATATATCTTCTTCATTTCACCTTTTTGAATCTGCTTTGAAAGCCTACTAGCCGCCTTAGATGTTTTCGCAAAAACCATCACTCCACCAACAGGTCTATCAAGACGATGAACAAGTCCTAAATATACATCTCCAGGTTTATTATACTTATCTTTTATATATTTCTTAAGTATGTTAAGTAAATCATCATCACCACTTTTATCAGCTTGGACTGGAACATTAATTGGCTTTTCCACCACTAACAAATGATTATCTTCATAAATAATATTAATCATTACACTCCCATCTCCCATATATTCCGCAAGGTAAAACCATATTATTTTTTCTAATTGGAAGTCCCACTTCACCAGATTCAATCTTACCATTTGGATAAAGTGGTAACATCATTGTCTTAAGCATATTAGCTAAAACAATATTACTAATACCTGTCGTATAAGCATTAATAAGTAAAAATAAAGGTTCATCGCTTAAAATTTTTAAACAAGCATCTAAAAGTACTGCCATATTTTTCTCAAATTTCCAAACTTCCTTATTTGGTCCTCTCCCATAACTAGGCGGATCCATAACAATACCGTCATACTTATGACCCCTTCTATACTCTCTCTCTACAAACTTCAAACAGTCATCAACAATAAAACGAATGTTATTAGAAGAAAGTCCACATAAATCTCTATTTTCTTTAGCCCACAAAGTCATTCCTTTAGAAGCATCAACTTGTACAACATCCGCCCCAGCCTTACTGCAAGCCATACTAGCTGCCCCAGTATAAGCAAACAAATTAAGAACCTTAACTTCTCTTCCTTTTTCTTTAGCTTTTTTTATTTTATTCATCATAAAATCCCAATTAACAGCTTGTTCTGGAAACAAACCTGTATGCTTAAAATTAGTAGGAGTCACCTTAAAAGTCAAATCTTTATACTTTATTGTCCAAAACTCTGGTAACTTATTTTTAAACTCCCAGTATCCTCCACCTTTATTAGACCTGTGATAAAAACCAGAAATATTATTCCAAGACTCATCAAAATTAATTTCCCACATTGCCTGTGGCTCTGGTCTTCTTAAAATAACATTACCCCAGCGCTCCAACTTCTCGCCATTTCCTGCATCTAAACATTCATAATCTGTCCATTCATCACTAACTTTAAGCATTTTATCACCACCAAATTTATTCAATACTATTAAATAGTATACCATATTCTAACAATTTCTAAAAATTGACAACAAAAAAGTTGGA
Organism: uncultured Bacilli bacterium; assembly: GCA_944358415.1. Classification (GTDB taxonomy): domain Bacteria; phylum Bacillota_I; class Bacilli_A; order RF39; family UBA660; genus Coprosoma. The sequence continues at coordinate 11,942 of CALVRA010000025.1, forward strand.
AAATTGAATTGGCATTTGCCAGCCCCTACTGTTTCCAACCTTATACTAACATTATATGTATATATCCAAAATTTAACAATATAAACAAATAAAAGAAATTTAACTTTACATAATTTTTTACACATTTAAAAATAAAACCTCCTGTTATCAAACAAGAGGTTAAGACAAAACATATTATCTCTTTGAGAATTGTGGAGCTCTACGTGCACCTTTAAGTCCTGGTTTCTTTCTTTCTTTAACTCTAGGATCACGAGTTACAAAACCAGCTCTTTTTAAAGTTTTTCTATAACTATCTTCTTTACCTTCGTTTTCTTTATCATACTCTAGTAAAGCTCTAGTAATACCTAAACGAATAGCACCTGTTTGACCAGTAAATCCGCCACCGCTAACTTTAACAGTAATATCAAATGTATTTTCATTATTTGTTGCAACTAAAGGTTGCATTAAATCCATAATATTAGTTTCATAAGGAAAGAATTCTCTAACATCTCTACCATTTACAGTAATTGTACCATTTCCAGGTATCATTTGTACTCTAGCAACAGATGCTTTTCTTCTACCAGTTCCTACAAATTTTCTTTCTGCCATTTATATTCCTCCTAGTCAACTTTCATCACAGTAGGCTTTTGAGCACTATGTGGATGATTTCCTTCTGCATATACAAATAATTTTTTATACATTTGTCTACCTAATCTTCCTTTTGGAAGCATACCTTTAACAGCTCTTTCAATCATCTCTACTGGATAATTTTCAAGCATTTCCTTAGCTGTTCTTGTACGTAGTCCACCAGTATATCTACTGTGGTTATAATACATTTTATCATTTAATTTGTTACCTGTAAGTACTACCTTATTAGCATTTACAACAATAACATAGTCACCACAATCGATATGTGGAGTATAAGTAGGTTTATGTTTTCCTCTTAAAACATTTGCCACTTTTGTAGCTAAACGACCTAAAGTTTGTCCTTCAGCATCTACAACATACCAATTTCTAGTAACATCTTCTTTTCTTTGCATGTATGTTTTCATTTTACTTTTCCTTTCCTTTACAATTGTAAGTTTTCCCAAGACTTACGCATGTGGGATAAATAAATGTACCAGTATCAATTATAGTAAAAAAGGTATAAAAAGTCAATAAAATTATATGATTTTAAGACAATTTTTATGATTAATTTGTGATAATGTCTTAAGTGTTAATTTGCGAAAATGTCCTAGTAGTAATATTATATGTCACCG
>CALVRA010000026.1 GCA_944358415.1 uncultured Bacilli bacterium
CTCATTATTTTAAAATTAATTTAATTATAATTCTTGTATTAGTCATTCTATTTTGCCCTTACTTTTTTTACACCATCGTTCTTACTTTAGATTCTATATTTGAATAATTGTTCTAAACCTTTTATATATTTTTTAATTATTCAAACATTATATTAAATGATGCATTATAATCACATTCATGTTTAACTTTTTAAATGAATAATTTGGAATTTTGGCATATTTAAAATGGCAAATTGAAAAGCCATTTTACTAATTTTATATTTTTATAAAATTTAAGGAGTACAGGGATTATTAGTTAAAACACAATTTTCTTTTTCTACTTTTTGAATAGTTATGTTTTTATCTGAAGCTTTTTTAGTAGCACATGATGAAATATCTTCTCTATAAATAGCTAGTTCAACGTCACCGTTTTTATCGATGTAAATATTACCACTATCTGGATTTTGACCTGAATATTCTAAGATTTTTTTTGTAGATGTTTCGCATGTATTAGTTGTGTTATTTAAATATTTATTGGTTTCATTTTTTCCATCAAAGGTTATTAGAAGTGGTAAATAGATGCTTTCATTTAATGATGATCTAGCATAGTAATTTTGGGCAGCTCTGGTTAGGGCGAGAGCATCATCTTTGAATAAATTTTCTTTTGAATTATTTAAAACACCAAGTGTGACTGGAACAGTTATTGTGGCTATTATAGCAAGTATAGCAATTACTGCGAGAAGTTCAGTAAGAGTAAACCCTTTATTTTTTAATCGCATATGTCTTCATCTCCTACTTCTTGATATGTGAATTTATATTTTTTATAATCACTTGTGACTTTGATATAGTCATTCATCATTTCGCATGTTTTTTCTTCGTTGATGCTTGAGTCTGTTATGTATCCTTCATCTAATAACATTTGGACTTCGAGATTACCGTTAGGATATTCTTTATCTGCAGTAGCACTTTCTAAAGCTTTTGGAAATGAATCCATGTTATCATTTACATAATTTCTAGCAGCAGTTATGACTATATTTTTATAAGATTCATCTATTTCATCTTGAGATGAGTTTAATAAGCCTATTATGGATGGTAAAGCTATTAAAGCAATTATAGAAAGTAAAATAATTGTTCCTAGTAATTCAACGAGTGTGAAAGCGTTTTTTTGCATATTGTTTTCCCCCTTTTTTTACTGATATGGTTATTTCTAGCGTTTCATCATTTTCTATATTCTGCATATAATCAAGAATTGATAGAATGTCTGTTTTCAAATGGCTTTCTACTGAGTCTATATGTTGTTTTTCAATATTTGGATTTAATTCTTTTATAAATTCATTATTTAAGAATTGATATAACTGAGACGTTTCAAAGTTTCCATTATAGTTTTTGTTATTTACATTGATTGGAGATGGAAACAATACATCTTTGGATATTAACATATTATTTTTTCTATCAATATAAAATTCTACTTGCTTTACTTTATAATATGAACCGCAATATTCAATTAATTTTTTGCCATTACATTCATATTCTTTACATTTTATTAATTTGAATTTATTTGAACTCCTTATTGGTATTGTATAAGTTTTACCTGTTTCTTGTAAAACGTTTTTATTAATATCTACTTCTTCAAATAAATTAGGATAAGCTCCATATTCTATAATTTCAATACCATTTTCTATTTTTATTTGACTATTTTTGACTAATTCATTTAGATTATCAGTTTTTATAACTGGGCGGACGCCGTAGCCGATGTAGACACTGTAGTATCCAAGAGCACCTGTACTGTATACATAGAACCCGCGAGCACGGCTACCATAGCTGAAGAGCGACGGCGTACTTGTCCAATAGATATGATTACAAGCAGGGCCTATTTTTTTGATTATTTCATTTTCTTCTATATCTTTGTTTGAAAGCAGTGTTACTTCTATACTCATTTTAATCACCCACTATAATAAGTATACCTTAAATATAGGTAAAATAAAAGAAAAATAGAAAAAAAGATTAGTTTACCTGATGGAAATCTAATCTTAATTTATCAGCTATGGTAACCATAAATTCAGAGTTTGTTGGTTTGGCTTTATCAATGTCGACGCTATAACCAAAGATTTCTTCCATGAAATCTAGGTTTCCCCTATTCCAACTTACTTCAATGGCATGTCTTATGGCTCTTTCAACTCTTGAAGTGGTTGTGTTAAATTTTTTGGCTAGTTCTGGATATAATTCTTTAGTTATGCCTCCAATTACTGATGGGTTATCAAATATTATATTAACAGCTTCTCTTATATATTGATAACCTTTGATATGGGATGGGATACCTAATTCATGAAGCATTTTAGTAATTGATACTTGAAGATTACTTGTATAGAAGTCAATATTTTTATTTGTTTTTTCTTTTTTAGTGATGTCATAAATTCTTTTTTCCAAATCTGTTAGGTCAAAAGGTTTTAAGATATAATAGCTAACACCAAACTCTGATACTTCTCTAATTACTTCGGCAGCGTTATAACTAGTGGCAACAATTACTTTTTTGTTTAATCCACGTTTTTTCATTTCTCTTAAAACATAAATGCCATCTTTATTAGGCATAATTAAATCTAATATTATTAAATCAATGCTTTTTTCATTTTTAGTTAGGATATTAATTCCTTCTTCTCCATCATGAGCTTCATAGTTGATGTTTACTGTTTCGTTATTTTTGAAATATTCTTTAACCATTCCGATTAAATTTATATTATCATCAATCATTAAAATATTTATTTTTTCCATTTCTTATTTCTCCTTTACTATAAAAATTATACAAAAGATTGACAGAGTTTGCTAGAGTAAAAAATAGCTAGTTTTGTCGAATTATTTTTTAAAAAAAATAGAAGTTATTTTTGGGTAACTTCTATAATTTTTTTAAGGTTATTTGGATTTACTGCGGCAGAGCCGATTAGAAAACCGTCGATGTTTTTTATTTGCTTTAGTTTATTTATATTTTTTTCAGATACGCTACCACCATAGAGGACTTTTATTTGATAGTTAAATAGATTTTTAATATAGTCTATTATATCTTTTATTTCTTCTTCTTTGGGAGTTAGTCCTGTTCCTATGGCCCATACTGGTTCATAGGAAATTATAATTTCTTGGTTTATTTTTTCTAAAGCTTTTTCAATTTGATTTTTAATTATTTCTTTTGTTTTATTTTGGTTATAGCTTTCTAAATTTTCTCCTATACAAAGGACTACTTTTAAATTATTATCCAAAGCTGATTTTATTTTTTGATTTATAGTTTTATTATTTTCATATTCTCTTAATTCACTATGACCAATAAGAACATATTCAGCTCCTATATCTTTGACTGATAAGGCAGATATTTCACCGGTATGAGCTCCTTTTTCATAAGCTGAGATGTTTTGAGTGCCAGTGTGAAAGTTATTTTGTATGAATTCATTTATGTATATAGCCTGTGGGAAAATAACAATTTTGTCTTTTTCTTTTTTTAAGTTATCTATATAGTTTTGGATATCTTTGATGGTATTTAAATACATTTTTAGATTTACAAAGATTAGTTTTTTCATGAGAATACCTTTCTAAAGAAATTTGTGATTTTTTCTTTATAGCCTGGTTTACGGTTAGTGATTGCTAGTTTATAGACATCTAATACTTTTTCGGCAAAGTATTTTGAGGAATGCATTTCAGCACTATTTCTAGCTCCGTTTTGCAGGCTATTTAAAAGTTTTTTATTATCCATAATTTTTATTATCATTTTTATACATTCGTCTTTGTCTTTGAATAAATAACCATTTAGTTCATCAATGACAGTGTCTCTAAAACTTTCATCATCAATACATAAGGCTGGAAGTGAGGCTGCCATGGCTTCAATTATAGTTAGACCTTGGGTTTCACTTTGGGATGCGGATATGAATATACTTCCAAGCTGATAATAGACTGGAATGTCATCCCATTTAACTTTTCCAGTGAAGATAATATTTTTTTCAAGATTTTTTTCTTTGACAATGTTTTGATAGTTTTCTTTATCTGGGCCATCGCCTATTATTAATAGTTTAAAGTTTGGCTTTATTTTTACTAGATTTTCAGTCATTTCTAGTAAGAAAGGAATATTTTTTTCTTCGGCAATTCTACCGACAAAGACAGCAATAAAGTCTTTTTTATTTATGTTATATTCTTTTTTTAAGTTATTTAATGGTTTTAATGATATTTTTTCTTTATAAAATCTTTCTACTTCAATACCGGTTGGGATTATATGAATGTTTCTTTCGACGTTGTATTTCTTTTTGAAAAGGTTATAGGCTTTTTTTGTTGGAACAATCAGTTCAGTAATGGTTTTATCACAGTAAAATTTTGTTAGGTATTCTAATAGTTTTTTACTTGATTTATCAAAGTGTCCTTTGGTTATATAATGAACATAGTCTTCATACATGGTATGATATGTATGAACGATTGGAATATTATACTGTTTAGCAAACAGTCTTGCGAATGTACCGATGGCAAATTCGGTTTGGGAATGAATGACGTCTAAATTCCAAGATTTTATTTTATTAATGGCTTTGACTGGGTAGATACTGGTGAGTCTTGAATCATAGATGCCGGTTGGAATACCAGGTATTCTTAAAACTTTTTCTTCTTCATCGTATTCATAATGAAAGTTAGTTAAGTTAGCAGTTACGACATATACTTGGTGGCCTTTTTTTTCTAAGGCTTTTTTTAACATTAGTTCACTAGTGACAAGTCCACTTATATATGGCGTATATGTTTCGGTAAATATTCCAATCCGCATTATTTTTCCTCCTTTTTATTTAGAGCGATGGCACCTACTAAAATACCAAAGTAATAGGTTATTATTCTCCAAGCAATCATGACACTGGTTAGTTTTGGTTCTTTTACAAAGTTTTTAAAGAAAGATAAAAAGCTAAATTCTAATCCGCCTGTGCCTCCAGGAATTGGAACCATGGAGCCAATTAACATGACGTAAGCTGAGGTGACAATGGTTATAAATGGGTTTACATATATGCCTAGGCCCATTAATAAGGTGAATGGGATTAGATACTGGCCAATTAAAGCAATAAAGTTTAGAGATATTATTCTTGCCATATTTAGTTTATCTTTAAATAGGACTAATGCACTTTGATGAAAGTTATGAATAAATTTTTCGGATTTTTGAAGATATTTTTCTTTATCCTTGATGATTTTTATTTTTGATAGAATGTTTATGGATCCATCGATAAGTTTTTTATTACATTTTTTACTAAAGGCGACTAAAAATAAGATGATTATAACTAATGTATTTATGATAAAGCCGATGGTGACTAGTTTTTTTAATAGTGAGTCGCTTGGAAAGATGTGAATGATAGAATTAGTTATTATAGCGATACTTCCTAATAAAATTAAGGCAATTTGATAGACAATGAAGTCTTGGATGACAATATTTGTTGCCTGGCCTAAAGAAAGTCCATCTTTTTTTAGTTTATATATTTGCCAAGGTTGACCACCAGCAGCAAAAGGAGTTATGGCATGAAAGAACTGAGTGGTTATCATAAGTTTTATACCCTTTTTTTTAGGATAATCTTTTTTTACTTTAGATGTACAGTAATATAGAACAAGGCCTTTTAAAACCCAATATGTTATGATTAAAATAAAGGATAAAATAAGCCATTTAATATCAAACGAGAAAAGGTATTTTATTTTTTCGGTGAAATTATCTCTCAAGGCAAAATATAAAATTATGGCGGTAATTAATATTATTATAATAAAACTTTTTTTATTATTTTTCATTGATAATGTCTAGTGCAGGTAATGTTGTTTCTTCTAAGAAGGCTAAGGACGCACCACCGCCAGTAGATATATGAGAGATTTTATTTTGGACATCAAAGGTTGCAGCTGCTCTTGCAGTATCTCCACCACCTAATACAGTGTAGGCTTTGGTATGTGTGATGATATCTAAAAGTTGTTTTGTGCCATTTTGAAATGGTTTTAGTTCAAAGTAACCAGCTGGTCCATTTAAAAAAATTGTTTTAGAGTCCACAATATATTGTTTGAAAACTTCTAAAGTTTTTGGACCAATATCTAAGCCAATATCATCTTCATCTATTTCACCTAAGAATCTTTCGTTTGTTTGGGCATTTTCGTTTACTTCTTTAGCTGTGATTATGTCTATTGGCAAGATGATTTTATTTTCATATTTATCTAATAGTTCTTTACAGTAATTTAGTTTTTCTTTTTCACAGATTGATGAGCCAATATTAAAGCCTGCAGATTTTAGAAAAGTAAAAGCCATTCCTCCACAGATTAACATATAATCTGATTTATTGATTAAATTACTGATAACGCCAATTTTATCGCTTACTTTTGAACCACCTAGAATAATAGTATAGGGTTTTCTTGGCTTATTTATAAGTTTGGTTAGTTTTTTTATTTCGTTTTCTACTAAAAATCCTATTCCATTTGGAAGATTACTAGCTATGCCTAGGTTTGAGGCATGAGATCTATGAATTGTACCAAAGGCATCATTGATGAAAAGGTCACCTAAGCTAGCCCAATATTTACCTAACTGTTTATCGTTATTGCTTTCTTTTTTATTATCCAAGTCTTCAAATCTAGTGTTTTCAATTAAGATGACGTCTTTGTCTTTCATTTTGTCAATGGCATTTTCTAGTTTTTCACCTCTTGTTTGGTCTATGAAAGTGACTTTTTTTCTTAGAATCTTTGATAGACTTTGTGCGACTGGCTTTAGTGTATATTTTTGTTTGTCTTCTTCAGTTTTAATGCGTCCTAAGTGAGATAATAAAATTACTTTAGCATTCATTTTTCTTGCATATCTAATTGTTTTTAGGCTTGCTTTTATTCTTGTTTCATCTTTAATAATACCATTTTCGATTGGTACGTTGAAATCACATCTGATGATAACTTTTTTACCACTTAAATCATAGTCTTTGATTGTTTTTTTCATTTTTGTTTCCTCCTTTATTGATTATAAGTGTATGTTAGTGTGCCATTTTTATTTGTAACTGTCACTGAACCATTTTCTTCACTTAAAGTTTTATCTGTCCTTGGGTTAGTTAATGAACTATTTATATAATCACCATTTATTAATGTTTCTATTTGAACTGTTTCTTTTGTATTATGCGTAGTTTTTAATGTTTCATATTTGTCTGCATGAGTTTCAATATATATTTCTGTGGCATTTTCGATGGTGGCTAGAAACTGTTTATAATTGTTTTCTTCCGATTTTTGATTGGTAGAAATAATACTTGGAACGGTTACTAAAATAATAACTCCGAGCAAAGCTAAAATGGCCAAAAGTTCAATGAGTGTAAAGCCTTTTTTCATTCTTATCACCTATTTTTATTTTATACTATTTTTTTAATATTAACAAGGTTATCTGAAATTTAATATTATTCTTTGACATTTTTTGGAATTGGTTTAATATTTAGTAATATATAATAATTTTCTTTATAGTGTTTGATAAGTAGATACAAATATATTAGGATTAGTGCAGTATTCCATCACATATTTGTTTTCTTTTTTACAAATGATTACACCAACGGTTTCTTCGTGAAATGGTTTTCTCATGTTTTTATCTACATAGCCTATATATTTAATGATTTGTCCAATATATTCGGCTTTTAATTCAGTTACTTTAAGTTCTACCACTACATAACAATTAAAATTAGTATTAAATAGCAAGAAATCTATATAATTATATCTATCTCCCACCTTTATTTTAACTTCACTACCAGCAAAAGCAAAACCAATTCCTAATTCTTTTAAAAAGTCATCAATATTTTCTAAGATGGACTGATGTAAAGCATATTCAGTTAATTTCTCGTTTTTATTTTTTACTTTAATTAATATTGGATTTTTAATTAATGTATTTATTTTAGACTCTTCTAATTTAATATTTTTACCTATTCTTTCATATTCTTTTGATTTTATCTTTTCTCTAAGTTCTCTTACTGATAAATTTAATTTTTCCGAAATAACAATATAATATTTTATTTCTTGGAAATTTTTTAGTTTTAATAATTCTATATAATGACTTACTGTTAATTGGTGCGACATTGTCGCACCATTTTGAAAAAGCAAATAAAACTGACGCATTCGCTTTAAAGCGAAACAGTATACCCTTTACCAAGTTCCTTAGTTAATTTTTCTGAGTATTCTTTAATAAGTTTATTTCCATATTTGGCTCGCTCTTCACCACCCTGAGCTTCTACTATTAATCTTCCTACTTCAAAGTAAGTATTTAAATCACTTTTATTTTTTGAATAATCTTTTACTTTTTTATATATTTCATTTTTAATTAATGTTTCTTTTATTTCATTGTAATAATTCATTTAATCACCTCTATATATAAACATACGATTTTTTTATCAAAATTCCTTTTAAATGCAAAAAAATATTATGAAATAATCATAATATTTTACAAATCTTTATTTTGGATTGTATCATCATTTGTATCTTGAGGAGTTTGGGGTTCTTGACCATTTTCTTCATCTTGATTTATATCATTATTTGAAGTTTCTTTTTTAGAGACGGTGATGATGATAGTTTCTGTATTTTCAATTTTTTTATTTGGCCTAATACTTTGTTTTAATATTGTATTTTCTTCTTCATCTGATATTTGATATTCTATTTCAAATTTTAGGTTGTTTTTATTTAAAATATCTATGGCTTTTTCTAAGGAAAGTCCTTCGACATCTGGGACAGTTATTTTGGTATCTAATATTCCAATGGTTAATTTGATAATAGTATTTTCCATAACTTTAGAGTTTGGCTTTTTACTTTGCTTTAAGACGATACCTACTTCATCTTGATTAGTCGTTTTAGTTTCTACTATTTGAACTTGTAAGTTATTATCTTTTAAGGTTCTTTCAGCAGTTTCTTTAGTATAGCCAATAACATTAGGCACTTTTATATTACTATTTTGATAGATATAATAACCTAGAAAAGCAGCTAGAGATAAGGCACAAATGCTTAGTAAGATAAAGAAAAACATCATAAAGCTTTGAAAAAAACTCATTTTTCCTTTTTGTTTTTCTGGTTTTTGTTTTTTATATTTTACTTTAGTTTTATTTTTTACTTTGGTTTTATTTCTTTTTTGTTTGATTTTTGCTGGTTCATTATAGTTTTTTGGGTCTTCATCTAGTGGAAATGAACATTTTTTACAGAATAGTGCGTCATCATCGTTTATAGCACCACATTTCGGACAGTACATAAAAATCACCTCATAAGTATTATAGTATGTTTTTTATTTTTGTTCAAATTAAAAGAACCACTATTTAAATAAATATTTAGCAGTTCTTACCATTTGATTACTATAGCTCATTTCATTATCGTACCAAGCAACAATTTTAACTAGATCACCATTTTCAGTTTCTAGGACATCGGTAAGTAGTCCGTCAACTACTGCTCCATGGGTTTCTCCTATTACATCACTTGAGACGATTGGGTCTTCTGTATAACAGATAGTTTCATTTTGGTTTTGTTTGAACATGTTGTTGATTTGTTCTTTGGTGACTTTTTGATTTAGTTCTAGGGTTAGGTCAATAACTGAACCTGTGGTTACAGGAACTCTGATGGCGTTGCCGTCTAGTTTTCCATTTAAATCAGGTATGACTTTACCTAGAGCACTAGCAGCTCCGGTTGAGGTTGGGATAATGTTAGCGGCTGCTGCCCTACCTCTTCTTGCTTTAGAACCTTTTTTATGTGGGACATCTAAGACTGTTTGGTCGTTTGTATAGGCATGAACGGTTGTCATATACCCTTTTTTTATTCCAAAATGTTGATTTAATAGGTTAGCAACAGGAGCAAGACAATTAGTTGTACATGAGGCGGCACTTATTATGTTATCATCATGTGTTAAGGTGTCTTCGTTAACACCATAAACAATGGTTTTTAAATCACCTTTAGCTGGAGCGGAAATAATTACTTTTTTAGCGCCGGCATTGATGTGGGCGATTGCTTTTTCTTTAGATGTGAATTTACCTGTGCATTCGAAAACAGCATCTATTTGCATTTCTTTCCATGGTAAGTTATTTGGGTCTAGTTCTTTATAGACTTTGATTTTTTTCCCTTTAACGATAATATTTTCTTCATCAAATGTTATTTCATCTTTAAGATAAGTGCGGTGTGATGTATCATATTTTAATAGATATGATAATTGCTCTGGGTCTGTTAAGTCATTGATGGCAACTATTTCTATGTCCTTATCTTCTTGCATTATTCTAAATACTAAACGGCCGATACGGCCAAATCCATTGATTGCTACTTTTATCATTTTATTCATTCTCCTTTAATCTTCATAAACACTTCCACCAATAAATTCTCTTAAAATAGAATCTTTAGGAACCACTTCACTGGTTATTGGAAGGAAGTTTCTTAATAAGTTTATTAGTCTCATGGCTTCTGGGTACTGTTTAGATGTGATGTCTATGCCATATAAGAGTGGTTCGGCATATATTCTTAAAACTGATAATTCATAACCCAAAGATGAGTTTATCATGGCATCGGCATCGTCTTGATATGGATAGATACTTAATCTAGCTTCTTTATCGACGTTTGGCCACATTTCTAGGGTTGTTTCAGCATTGGTTCCTCTAAATAAGTTATCTCTGACAATTCTTCTTATTTTTCTAACATCAGTTGTATGAACTCTATTATGGTTATCTAGTTTTAATTGAATTAATGGGCTCATAAATATTTTAAATTTATTTTCTCTTTTGATGTTTTTAGTTAATTTTTCATTTAAGGTATGAATACCTTCGATAATAAGCATTTCATTTTCTTCTAGTTTTAGATATTTATCTTTAAATTCTTTTTTACCAGTAATAAAGTCAAAGGTTGGCATTAAGACTTTATGGCCTTCTAATAATTTGGTTAGATGATTATTAAATAAGGTTGTGTCTATGGATTCTATGGATGAAAAATCTAACTGGCCATATTCATCTCTTGGGGCTTTATCTCTATCGACAAAGTAGTCGTCTAAGGATATTTTATGAGAGTTAATGCCTTTGACTTTGAGATATAGGGATAATTTTTTGGCGGTGGTTGTTTTACCACTAGATGATGGACCGGCCAAGAGAATTATTTTTATTTGATCTTTCTTTTTATATATTTCTTCAGCAAGCAGTGACAATTGATCTTCATAGTGGGTTTCAAATAATCTTAGGACATCTGAGTATTTTCCGATGGTACATATTTGATTTAAATCTGGGGCTGTAGTTATATTAATTGTTTTACCCCAGTTTTGAAAACTTTTATATGTATCAAAGGTGAGTTTATGATGAACATATTTATCTACTTTATTCGGATTTGTGACACTAGGATAAATTAATATGAAGCTATTATCTTTAAGATATAGAATACCAAATTTATCTAAGAGACCTGTGTTACAAACTAAAGGTCCATAGAAATAGTCATATATGCCATCTAATGAATATAGAGTGACTGTTCTATTGGTCATATATTTAAAGCTTTTTACTTTATCCATTTGGTTATGTTTTTTAAAGTAATTTATAGCATCTATTCTATCAACAATCATTTCTTTAAAAGTGAATTTTTGATCAACCATTTTATGCATTTCTTTTTCTATTTTATCGACTGTAGTTTTAGTTATTTTTTGACCAATAATTTCACAGTAAATACCGTTTTCAAGTGAATAATTTATTAAGATATCAGTATCATCACCTAATGTTTTTTTGGTGGCAACGGTTACTAGAAATTCTAGGCTTCTTGAATATATTCGGTTCCCTACTTGGCTTGATAGGTCATAGAATTCTACTTTGTCGTTATTTGTTAATTTTGTGTTTAGTCCAACTAGAAAGGCTCCTAGTCTGGCACCTACTATTGGATATTTAAAGTCGGATTTTACTTTTTTTGAAATTTCATACAAAGTTGTATCTTCAGGTATTTCATCTAAGTAGGTGTTTTTATATTTTACTTTTAGATTTCTCATTGATGGGCCTCCTTTTATTTCCTATATTTTAGCTTATCACAGATAAAATATTTTGTCATGTTTTTTATGGAATAATATTTTTGCTTTACACCTATTATATTTATAGGAGGGATTATTTATGAATTTAATACCTAGTGTGGTTGAAAAAAACAGTGATGGTGAGAGAGTTTATGATATATATTCTAGATTACTTAAGGATAGAATTATTATTTTAAGTGGAGAAATCGATGATGGTTTAGCTAATTCGGTGGTGGCTCAATTACTTTATTTGGATTCGGTTAATCATAATCCAATTAGTTTATATATTAATTCACCTGGTGGGAGTATTACATCTGGAATGGCTATTTATGATACTATGAGGTATATTAAAAGCAAAGTTTCGACAATTTGTATTGGTATGGCAGCTAGTATGGCAGCATTTTTGCTTTCTTCTGGAGAAAAAAATATGCGGTATATTTTACCAAATGGTGAGGTAATGATACATCAGCCTTTAGGTGGGGCGCGAGGTCAGGCAACAGAAATTCAGATTGCGGCAGAAAGAATTTTGAAATTAAAGAAAAAATTGAATGAGATTTTGAGTAAAAATACAGGCCAGAGTTTAGAAAAGATACAAAATGATACAGAAAGAGATTATTTTTTATCAGCTGAGGAGGCTTTAGAATATGGGCTTGTGGATAAGATTTTATAATATTTTAAAACGTTAGAGATTAATTTTTCTAACGTTTTATAGGATATATTTGGTGTTTGGCACCTCACCTATTTTTTTTATTAATTTGTTTTTTAATATTTTATTTAGAATATTAGCGGTGGCTGTTTTTTGTTTTTTTATTATTTTTTCGTCTTTTTTAGTTATTTCATTACGGTTTTAATGTAATTTATTATTTTGTTTTTATGTATTTTCATTTCTTCATTTTGTTCAAGGCACACTTAAGTGTGCGGTCGCGTTTCAAAAGTACGGAAAAATAAAAAAGTATAAAAAAAGAGTGATTAATTCCCAAAAATAAATTATAATT
>CALVRA010000027.1 GCA_944358415.1 uncultured Bacilli bacterium
TGTATGCTTAAATTTCGGAAATATTTTCCCGTTAATGTTTACTTTTTTTCGGGACATTTTCCCAAGTTATTGACATACCCTAACAATATTTAATTTAAAAAGATAAGATGAACTTATCTAATTGTTTATATGATGATGTATTTGTGGTGTATTTTTAGTTATTTTAGCAAATGTATAGCCATTTTCTTTAGCATATTTAATAATATAAGGCAAGGCTTCGACAGTAGTTTTTTTAGTAGCTAGATCATGCATTAAAACGATGTTAGTTCCACTATGTATTTTATTCACTACGTTATTATATATGCTTTCTTTTGTCTGGCTACCGCTGGCATCATTAGAATCAATGTTCCAGTCAAAGTAATAGAATGATTTTTCTGTTAATTTATTTGTTATTCTTGTAATGATGTTTTGATTATATTTTTTTGATATGGTATTTGATGATCCACCTGGTAATCTTATAATTCTTGATTTGACGCCTGTGATTTCAAAAACTTTTTGTCTAATATCATTTAAGTCTTTGAAATAGTTTTCATCAGATGAATAAATATAACTATAGTTATGAGTAGATGTATGAAGTCCAATAGTATGGTTTTCTTCTTGCATTCTTCTTATTACATTAGTATATTTATCTATTTGCCCTTTTGTGACAAAGAAAGTAGCTGGAATATTTTCTTTTTTTAAAATGTCTAATATATATTCAGTTAAATAACTTGGACCATCATCAAAGGTTAAATATATTGTTTTATTTGATATTATAGATGGATTAATATTTTGAACTTTGATTTTATCTGGTTTATAGTAGTCTATTTTTTGATTAAAAGTTATTTTGGGTTTTATTTGTTTAAATTTGGGTTTTGGGCTATTTATTTTAATTATATAGTTTAAAATTATTAAAATATTAAATAAAAGGCATATTATGATTATTATAGGTATTTTATATTTTAAAATAGTTTTTTTAATGTTTTTATACTGCATACTACTCACCTATTCACATTATACCTTAAAATATAAAGAAAAACAAAGGAATTAGTATTTTCCTTTTGTTTTTTTGCATATATTATTTCTTTCTATTATTAAATTTATTATTTCATTTATGTTTTCGTCATCTTTGGTTTTGACTGTTTTATTTAATTTTTCTAATATTGTGTTTTCAATTTCTTTTGTAAATTCAGATGATACGGGATCTGAAAATTTAAGAGATTCAATTAAGTCTTGATTATTTATCTTTTTGGCGATGTTTAATGCTTCTTCGGTAAAGGTTTGAATATTATTTACTTTTTTATCATATTCTTTTAGTCTATTTTTGACGAAATATAATGGTAAGAATAAGATAAAATATATGATAGTTGTAACGATAGTTATGGTTAAAAGATTATTTATATTTAAGTAAGCATACATGTTTATAGCAAATAGATAAATAATGGATAAGATATATAAGAAAGTTATATATACTGTTTTATCTTGATTTTTCTTTTTATTTAGAATTAATATAACTAGCAAGGTTATAATTAGGGCAATTAATTCTATTATAATAGTAAGATAAAAATTATTATTGATATTTTCATCTATTATTTGATTTATGGTTATAACAGATGAAGGAATATATATTTCGCTTGGCATTTTATCTAAGTTCATAGAAATAATGGTTACAGGAAGATTTTCAATGGTTTCTGGTATTATTATTTGATTTTCACTACCTTTATAACCAGTTACTTCTATTTGATTATTTTTGATATTATAAGTGAAGTTATCATTATTTTTAAGTTCGTTTAGTTCACTATCTGATATGTTTTGATAATTAAAATTGTTTTTTTCGGCATAGTTTTGAACATTTTGATTATTATGTGAAGTTAGTTTGATAGAGTTATTATTAAACGGTTTATTTAGATATGTTAAAGTTAAGAAAATGGCACTTATTAATATTATAATAACTGGAATGATTTTTTTCATATTATTTTATTCTCCTTCCACATTTAGGACAAAATATGTTATCAGGTTCTAATTTATGATGACAGTTTGGACAGGTTAAACTATTTTCTAATGAGGTTCCACATTTTTTACAAAAGCTATGATCTTTAGAGTTTGCAGTTCCACATTTTGGACATATTTTAGTATTATTATCAATATTGGCAATAACACCTTGAACATTATTTCCAACTTTATCACCTAAAGTGGTACCTATTCCACTCATGATACCAAGTCCTACTCCAACGTTAGCAAATTCGCCTACTCCTTCGTTAGCGGCCATTTTTTCTAAAGCATTATAAGATCTTTCTTCTTGATATGAGTAACCTTCTTGCGTGCGCTTTTTGGCTTCAGCTTCAGAGGCGATGACTTTTTGTTTGGCTTTGGTTTCTTCATCTATGATATTTACTTTTTGTCTTATTTCAGCTTCAGCTACTGAGACTGTTTGTTTGAAGAATAGTTCTTTAAATTCTAAGTATTGTTTATCATCTTCTGGTTTTAATATGGTAGTTACAAAGAATTTATTTAGTTTAATACCATAGTCTGCAAAATCTTTATTTAAAAGTTTTTGAAGGGTATCACTAAATTCGTTTAAGTATTTATCAACTTCAAAGATACATATTTTATTTTCGGTTATGATGTTTGCCATATAACTTTTAACTTTTGTTAATATGCATGATGTGAAGAAGTTATCAATTGTTTCATTATCGATTGTTTTTTTGATGCCAACTAGTTTTATTAATAATTTTCTTGCGTCTTCGACAATGAAACGCATTTCACCGCAAGCTCCAATTTGAATTGGGAAATTATATTTAGGGTCTAGAAATTCAATTTTACTACTGGTTCCCCATTTACTATTTTTTTCGGTTTTATCGATAAAATATACTTCACACTGAAAGGGACTTCTAAAACCGGTTGGAATATTTAAAAATGTTTTTAGAAGTGGAATATTATTGGTGGTTAAGGTATATTTACCTGGTCCAAATAAATCTAGAGCTTTACCATTTGAGAAAAATAATGCTTCTTGTGATTCATGGACTATTAACTGTGACATTGTGTTAAAATTTGTTTTAGGATATTTCCATACTAGATTATCATCAGCTTTTACTTTTTTTATTACTTCAAATATTGCCATAATTTACCTCTACTTTCTTTTGGGAATATATTTTGTATATGCATATTCTTTATTTTGTGATTTATTTCCAGAGTATACATAGCCTGTTTTGTTTGGAATATATTCTATTTTATACCAAAGGCCATCTTTATCTAGACAATTATCTATATTTTTACATGATACTATTTCTAAGACATTATAAAAGTACGGTCAAAATACAAATATTGTTATAATTTATTTTTTTTCTAATTTTTTAATATATTCGTGATTATCTCCACTATAAACATAACCAGTGATGCCGGTTCCAGTTTTAATTTTATACCAATAGTTGTTTTTATATACTTTTTCTTTATCTAAAACTGTATATATTTCACCTTTTTTTACCTCACCTAAAATAATACTGTTATCGTCTGCACTTGGGGTTTGTCTTATTCTAATAAATTCATTAATTACTTCTATTTGTTCTTTTGATATGTCACGTTTATTGTGTTGATTACTATTTATATTTATGAATATATTTATTGTAATAAATAGTATGGTTAATATGATTAAAATAGTTTTTATTAATTTGCCTTTTTGTTTTTCCTTAGTTTTAAAATTTTCTTTTATAGATTTGTTTTTCTTTAATTGATTGTCTTTTTCTTCAGCGGTCATTATTGATTTAATACTAGAGTTTAATGACCAAACTGGGTTTAATGATATGAATATTATTTGAAAGATTGTAATAAGGCAAGCTATAACCATTTGTTCATAGTTTTCCATGATAAGTGTATAAGCGATTTTATATTCACGATTAAATAAATTAATCATAACATTTGTTAGAAACTGGTTAAAAAATATTACTAAAAAAAATAGGGACAATGTGGTCATTACCTTTTTATATTTATATCTTTTTCTATTTAGACAAAAAATTAGTGATAATATGAAGAACATTAATGATATTAATAAAGAAATTGTGCTTACTAAGTTTATGTTATTATTATAAATATATTGTGCGGCAAGAAATAAATATAGCCAGCCAACAAATAAGAATATGATAGCTTCTAATATATAATACCAAGTCGGCAATTTTTCTTTTAAGACAGTTACTTCATATCTGCCATTTCCTAAGTTTTTGGCTTCTTCTAAAACGTTTTGAACTTTGGCGATGGTTTCTTTATCTATGCCTTCAATGTCGTCTACTTTATTTTCTTCAATTATTTTTTTGATGCCTCTTGTTAAATCTTGCATAGCTCCAACTTTATCCATTGATTGGGCTTGAAGCATGGCAAATTCTTCTGGGAGTTTATAGGCATCTATTTTACTATATATGGGTATTAAAATTTTTGATTTATCTTGTTTCATCATTTCCAAAAATCTACTCCACTCATTTTTGACCCATACAGCGTTAAAGTTTTCTTCACTTGTTCCAACTACAAGCATTACTTTTGAGGTTTTTAAAGCTGAGTAGATATATGGTTCATATTCTTTTCCAAGTTTATTTTCTAAGGTTATTTTAGAGAAAAACACTTTAAATCCAAGATTTGTTAGTTTATCATAGATATCTTCGGCAATGACAGAGTCATGGGTACGATTTGACTTTTTATCAGTTTCTTTATAACAAATGAATATGTCATAAGGTTTTTCTTTTGAAGAAATTGATAGGATGTTTTTTTGGATTTCATCAATTTGTTTAGCTTCTTTTTCATAGAGTTTTAAAGCTTCACCATATGAATTTTTTTTGATATATTTAAAATCATTATCTAGTAAGATTGAATAGTCGCTTGTTCTATGACATGTTGGTATTTTTGTTTTGGTTTTTGGGTCATCGACATATTCGACGCCATATTTACAAAGAAGGATACCCCAGTGGGCTTCTGTTTCATTATTATCTATTTTTAATATGGTTTCATATATTTCTTTTGATTTATCAAATTCATTATTTAATCTTAAGTCATTGGCTCTATTATATAGATTTACTATTCTTTCGTTATCAATATTGGGCAAGGTCATTATACTTTTACAGTATAGACATTTACCGGTATTAGTACCTTTAATTGGCTCAATATCGCCACCGCACATTTTACATTTAAAAGTCATTTAAAACACACTCCTAGTTTTATATTATAATTTTATCATATTTATGTTTAGCATTTTATAGCATAATTAATTATTTACTCCATGAGTTACCATAGGAGTTGACATGGTTATTTTTTCAAAAGTATAACCATTGTTTTTACCATATCTGATGATATTTCTTAAAGCATCTTTAGTATGAACCTTGATATCATGCATTAATACCATATTACTTCTATTTTTTCTTAAATTTTTAATTACATTATTATAAACTCCTGAACTAGTTTTAGTACTTCCAGCATCATCTGAATCGATATTCCAATCATAATATCTATAACCTTTATTTACAACATCTTTAGTTAAAGTGCTCATAATACCTTTTGAATATTTTTTAGAAATTGTATTTGATGAACCACCTGGAAATCTAATTATTTTAGCTGTTTGTCCGGTTATTTTCTTTACTCTATCTTGAACTTTAAATAAATCATTATAATAATTATTTACTGATTTATAAAGATAAGAATAATCATGAGAAGCTGTATGGAGTGCTACTGTATGACCTTCATTATATTCTCTTTTAATTAAATAGTCTGGTCCTTTTGCGGTAACAAAGAAAGTTGCTTTAACGTTTTCTTCTTTTAATATATCTAAAATGACATTTGTTGTTCCTTCATTTGGTCCATCGTCAAAGGTTAAATATATAACTCCTTTATTAGAACCTGAATTAGAATTATAAGTTGGTTTAGATATTACTTTAACAGTTCTTTCTACTATTGTTTGATTGCCAGAAGAATCTTTTACAGTATAAGTTATTTTATAAGTTCCTAATTTATTTGAGTTTACGGTGCCACTTGCTTTTACGTTATTTGTAATATCATTATCACAGTTATCGGTGGCGGTGTAGCCAGGATCAGTCCAAGGATTACCTAAATATAAGGTGATAGTTTTATTACCTTTTAAAGTAATGACTGGGGATGTTTTATCTTCTTTGGTTATTGTTCTTTTTACTTTGGCAATATTTCCAGAAGAGTCTTTTACGGAGTATGTGATTATACCATCTTTGGTAGTTACTTTGACTTTTTTTGTTATATCACCATCATAATTATCTATAGCTTTATATCCTTCTTCTTTATATTCAGCGTTTGGACATATAGATATGGTTTCATTACCGGTTAAGGTTATGACAGGTTTTTCATCATCAATTAATTTAATTTTTCTAATTTTTTTAAAAGTAATACCATTTATTTTAATTTGATAAGTTATTTTATAAGTTCCAAGTTTTTTTTGATTTATTTCATTTTTTACTTTGACTTTTTTTGTATAATCTTTTCCAAATTTAGTTACTTTATAGCCTGGTTCTTGATATTTTTGACCGTATTTTAAGGTTATAGTTTCATCATTTTTTAATTCAAATTTTGGGGGCCAAAAAAGAAAGGATATGATTGCAGTAAGTAATAATATAATAACAATAATTCCTATAACAAACTTCTTTTTCATTTTTACCTCTTTATATTTTTGATTTTAATATTTCTTTTTGATATTCTAAGGCTTCATTTAATGAGTATTTACAGCCACAGTAGTTTTGACGATATAAGTCATATTCTTTAGCAAGTTCATTGCTTCTATTATATCCTTCTTTTTTCTTGAAGTCAGAATACAGATATTTTATTTTATATTTTTCTTCTAAAGCTTTACCAATATTGTTTAATTTTTGACTATCTTTATGAGGACTTACAGATAATGTGGTGGTGAAGTAATCAAAGCTGTATTTTTGAGCAAATTTAGCGGTTTTTTCTAATCTTAGGTAGAAACATTTAGTGCATCTTTTTCCGCCCTCTTTTTCATTTTCTAATCCTTTAGCTATTTCTTTAAATTCTTTACTTTGATAACCTATTTCTAATAATTTTACTTTTATTTTCATTTTTAAAACGGCTTCTTTTAAGGTATCAAAGCGTTTTAAATATTCTTTTTCAGGATAGATATTTGGGTTATAGTATAAAATAGTTATGTCAAAAAAAGGATAAAGTCTTTCTAATACTGATGATGAACAGATGCCGCAGCACGCGTGAAGTAATAGTTTAGGTTTCCCTTTTAAGCTTTTAATAGTTTTTTCCATGATTAAGTTATAATTTGTTTTCATAATTTCACCTTTATTTCACGGAATATTATATCACAAATGTTACTTGATTAAAATATTGCCAGTCATTTCTTTTGGAATTGTTAGACCTAGTATATATAAAATGGTTGGTGCGATATCCGCAAGTTTGCCATTATTTAAGGTTATGTTTTGCTTTGTGATTAAAAATGGAACAGGGCTTAAGGAATGTGAGGTAATAATATTTCCTTCTTCATCTTTCATATAATCACTATTACCATGGTCCGCGGTTATTACAAGGGTTCCGTTTAAACTTTGTATTTTTTCATAGATTTTTCCAATACATGTGTCAATGGTTTCTAATGCTTTAACGGTTGCTTCAAAATTACCTGTGTGACCAACCATATCACCGTTTGCGAAGTTTAGAATTATAACATTGTAATCGTTTATTTTTTCAAGTAAGGTTTCTGTTATTTCAAAGGCACTCATTTCTGGTTTTAGATCATAAGTGGCAACTTTTGGTGATGGAATTAATATTTGGTCGCATCCTCTTAGCTTTTCTTTGTTTTGTCCATCAAAGAAATAAGTTACATGGGCGTATTTTTCGGTTTCGGCAATTCTTAACTGTTTTAAAGAATACTTTTCTAATATTTTTCCTAGATAATTTGTGATAATTGGATGAGTAAATAGTGACGTGCCAATGACGGCTTTATCAACTGGCATCATAGTTACTAATTTTAAATTAGGAATATATTTTCTTTCAAATTCGTTAAAGTTTTCGTTTGTTAAAGCTGTGAACAGTTCTCTTAGACGGTCTGGTCTAAAGTTAAAGACTAAAATCCCATCATTTTGTTTGATAATTCCATTTTGATGAGTAAATGGAGGTATGAATTCGTCTGTAATATTTTGTTCATAATTTTGCTTAATTGTGGTTTCAATATCTTTTTCTTCGGTTATTTCTGTCATTTGATAATATGTTTTTTCTATTCTATCCCATCTATTATCTCTATCCATGGCATAATACCTACCTGAGATGGTAGCAATAGAACCAGCTTTGGTTTTATTTAGTTTTTCTTCTAATATATTGATAAATTTTAAAGATTCATTAGGTTTGGTATCTCTACCATCAGTGAACAGATGATAGTATATATTATTTATGGGTTCATCTTTTAAAATGTCTATTAAACCTAGCAAATGATTTATATGAGAATGAATACCACCATTACTAATTAAGCCACATACATGAAGATCTGAATGATGTTTTTTTAAGTGCTTAATAAGAGATTTATATTCTTTATTTTTTTTAATTTTTCTATTTTGAATAGCTTCGGTGATAATATCTAATGACTGCTTAGGGACTCTACCGGTTCCGATATTCATATGTCCCACTTCACTATTACCCATTTGGCCTTTTGGAAGACCAACGGCTTGGCCACTAGCTTCTAAGGTGGTATAAGGGTATTTATTAAATAGTTTATCTAGATTTGGGGTATTGGCGGCGTTTAAGGCATTTCCATCAGTAAATGGTCTTATACCTACTCCATCTAAGATACATAATAATAGTGGTTTCATTTTATCAGCTCCTTTTATTTATATAAGTTTATAAGTGTTTCTAAGTTTACTTTAAGTAATAGTAGTAATGTTGCTCCACTAGCTAATAATGGTCCGAAAGGAATTATATTGTTTTTCTTTTTCCAAAGAATTATTAAGGCGATTGGAAGACCAATTAGTGAACCTATAAAAATAGATAATATAGCTATAGGATAAGTTAGAACCATACCAAAGATAAATAATAGTTTGATGTCGCCACCACCCATGGATTCTTTTTTAAATAGAAAATCTCCTAGTTTTTTTAATAAAAACATGGTTATAAAAGCTAGAAGACCGTTTAGAAGTGAATATAAGGCACTATTTAATCCATTTATGATTAATAATTCGATGAAAAGAATGATACCAAAGGTTATTAATACTTCATCGGATATTATTAAATAATGATAGTCACTTACAATAATTATAATCATCATTGAGACAAATGTTAAAGCGATAATTAATTTAGGGGTTAAGCCAAATGATAAATAGCAAAGTACAAAAAGTATTCCTGTTAATAGTTCAAATATTGGATAAAATAGGGATATTTTTTGATGGCAATGTTTACATTTTCCTTTTTGAAAAATGTAGGATAAAACAGGAATTAGTTCTATGCTGGTTAGTTTATGGTTACAATTTGTACAGTGACTTGGTGGGAAAACTATAGACTCACCTTTGGGAAGTCTATAGCCTACTACATTGTAAAAGGAACCGAAAATAGTTCCTATTATGAATAAAAATATACCAATTAATATTTCCATAATATCACCTTTATGCTTGAATTTGACCATACATAGAGAACATAGGTACAACGATTGATAAAACGATAACACCGACCATAACGGTTAATAAAATAATTAAGGCTGGCTCAACAAATGTTTTAATTCTTGTAACTGAGTTTTTATGTAGGTCTTGATAGTATACAGAAATTTTATGCATCATTTCTGGGAGCTGTCCAGTTCTTTCACCGGTAACAATCATTTCATAAGCCGGAATTGGGAAAGACCATTCATCTTTAAAGGCGGCCGAAATTGGTTTTCCTTGAGCAATATTATTGATGGCATTATATATTAATGATCTATATATTTCATTATTGGTTACTTTATTTAATATATCCATACTATCTGTTATGAAAACGTTATGTGATAGTAATGAGGCAAATGTTTTTGAAAAGGTAGTTACTTCTTTATAAATGATGACATCGCCAAATACTGGTAAGTGCATAGCAAACCACTGAACAGTTTGTCTAAATGATTTAACGTTTTTATATAGATAAATACATAAAATTAAAATTATTACAACGCTTAGACCTATATATATGATATATTTTTGTAAGAATTCACTGATACCTAAAACAGCTAGTGTTATACCAGGAATTTCAGCATTATCCATTGAATTATATATTTCAACAAATTTTGGAACGACATATAACATTATGAAGGTTCCAACGCCAATTGCGATGACAAAGATTATTGTTGGATAAAGCATAGCAGTAACCATGGCTTTTCTTGTTGCTTCTATTTCTGAAAAATATTCTTCCATATCGTCTAAGGTTTCTGGAAGTTCTCCAGTCATTTCAGCTGTTCTAACCATGTTAGTTAAAATGCTTGGAAAGGCATTTTCTTGTTTGGCTAAAGCTTCACTAAAACTTTTGCCGGTTGTTAAGTCGTAATTTAATGTTGATAAAATTCTTTTATATTTTTTATTTTTAAATTGTTTAGATAGGATGTTTATAGCTTCGGCAAGAGGGATTCCGACTTTTAGGTATGTAGATACTTGGGCAAGAAAGAAGATTAAGTCTTTGGTTTTGAATTTGTCGTGTGATCCTCCTACACTACCGTACATGGTGTTAATCCATTTGCTTGTTCTTATACTATAAACTTTGTTGCCTTGACTTTTTAAATAGGAATGTACTTCGACTAATGAAAAAGCCGAAAAATATCCTTTCATTACTTTTCCTTCTGGATTTCTAATAATATATTCATACGTTTGTTTTTCTTTGCTTTTTTGAGCTTCTGGTCCCTCATAGTTAATGGTCATTTCAGGAGCTCCTTGATATTTATCTTTTACTTGTCCGATACCTAAAGCATTTTTAATTTTATCTGAAAAGCTTAGAACTTCGGTTCCAAATTGGTCTAATTTTTCACCAGCTGTTTTATCTTCTAGTTTTGATGTATCTTGAATATAGTCATTTAATCTTTTTTGAGCTTTTGTTTCTTGTCTTTCTTGTATTTTTTGTCTAGTTTGTTCTTCTTTTTGTTTTTGTGCTTCTTTTTCTCTTTCATGTTGGGCTAGTAAAATATCTGTTTTTTTGTATGTGTTATTGGTTTTTTGTGAAGCAATTGTCACTTTATCTTTTTTGTTTTTAGAAAATAGTTTGACTATCATAGTTGGTATAGCAAAAAGACCTAGAAATACATATTTTATAAATGAAAAAATGGCTTTAAAAACGACTAAAATACCTTTACCAATATATGTAAATGGTGAATGTTTTTTCTCCATCTTGACACCTTCCTATTCTCATACACTAAAATAATTATAACATAATATGTTTTAAAAATAAAACTTTTTTTAGTTAAAACATATAATATTTTAGAAAGGGGCATAAATCATGAATTTTTATAATCCCTATTATTATATGGTTCCAACTATGAATTCTGGCCTTGGGCGTGGTTTATTAAGTGGTAGTATTAGAAACAGTATAAATTGGTCTAGTATTTTGAATGGAGCTCAGAGGACTTTAAATTTGGTAAATCAAGCTATTCCTTTGGTAAAACAAGCAGCTCCAATGGTTAGAAATGCGAAAACAATGTTTAAAGTTATGAATGAGTTTAAAAAGGTTGAAAGTCCAAGTGGTGGAAATTCTGAGGTTTCAAACAATATTACTTCAAATGATAATTTAACTGAGAATGCCCAGCTGGTTTCTGGTGGTGGACCAACATTTTTTGCTTAAAAGCGTTAGATTTTATTTCTAACGTTATTTTATTATATTAAATAATTAGAAATTAACAAGATTGTTAGCGTGCTAGAAATACTGTTTCAAAATATGAGACAGAAACTATTCTGCCTAATATTAATTTAAAAATTTATATTTTAAAAACTACTAAAATTAATCTTTAGTAGCTTTTAAGTTTTGAATATCTGTGACTGTTAAGTCGGTCAATCTAGAAATTGTTTGAATATCCATGTTCTCTTTAAGCATTTTCTTAGCTATTTCAATTTTATTATATTTAATTCCAATAACTTTGCCTTCTTCTCTAGCTATAGCTTCAAATGTACTTAT
>CALVRA010000028.1 GCA_944358415.1 uncultured Bacilli bacterium
CTCGGTGACATATAATATTACTACTAGGACATTTTCGCAAATTAACACTTAAGACATTATCACAAATTAATCATAGAAACGCGACCTTTTGTTTTGATGAGTTTGACTTTTAGTTTTAAATGTGTTAATATATTTCACATATTTGAAAGGGGGAGTGGGCTTTATGTATGAAGATGAGGATAATAAACGTGAAACATTGAAAAGTGTTTTTATAAAAATAGTTTTAGTTGTACTTTTAATATTTGTGCTTATGATGTTATTTCCTACTAAAGGTTTTGTTACTAATTATGTTGATGAAAAGGTAAAAGAAAATAGCGGTAGTGATAATTTTAATAATAATTTACTTGCTATGGCAACAGCTGGAAGTGGTTATTTTACATCATCAAGATTACCTAAGGAAACTGGGGAAAAAGTAAAAATGACTTTAGGTGAGATGTATGATAGTAAGTTATTAGTTAGATTTTCAAATGTTAATAATAGAACTTGTAATACAAAAAATTCATATTTGGAAGTGACTAAAGAAGAAAATGAATATACGATGAAAGTTAATTTGTCTTGTAGTGATAAAACTGATTATATTATGCTTCATATGGGACTTGATGGTACACAATTTCCCAGTACCAGCACCGCAAGGTGCGAGTTCGTAAAAAGTCTTGACGATACTTGGGCATATGGTGAATGGTCAAGTTGGAGTACGAAAAAAGTAAATGGAAGTAGTACTGTGCAAGTGGAAACGAAAGTAAGCAAAGTTCAAACAGGAACTAAACAAGTGCCGCACACTGTGGTTTATGAAGGTGGGGCTACTAAGATGTATTTGAATGGTAGTGTCAAGTATGTTTGTCCATCTATTTATGATAATGCTGGAGTATATGATAGTGCGGTTTCTTGTAAGCAAAGTAAAACTACTTATACTACTGAGCCAGTTTATAAAAATGTTACATATTATAGATATAGAAATAAGACTTTGAATAGTAGAGTTGATACTAAATGGTCTAACTGTGATGATGAAGAACTTATTAAGCAAGGATATGTTAAAACTGGTAATGAGAACTAGGTTGTAAGCCTAGTTTTCTTTGCCTATGTGCAAAGGCTGTGTCAAATTTTAGCTAAAATGTGGTTAACGTTTGATTTGGGTTTTAATCTGTGATACTATAATAATAGTACAGTAGGCCACTAGGAAGGAATGACTGCCATGGAAAAATATGTTTTTGGTTATCAAAATGAAAATGAGTTTAAAAAGTTAGAAAGTGCTTTGAAAAAGTACAATATGCTTGCTTTTAAGAAACTTTATTTTGAATATTATCCTAAGATTAAAGCTGGGGAGTTTTTGGGTACTATTGTGGCTGAAGAAGGTAGTGTAAAAAAATATGAGGTAAAACTTCCAACTGATGCATTATTTACTAAAGTTCATGGCGAAGTTAAGTTACATTATGAAGTTAATGATGAGAGTAAAAGTGTAACGTTAATTACTTTATCTCCGCAAGATATTTTAAGCGAAGGGCATCAATCAGAACTTGTAACTTATAAAGGAGTTATGCTTTCAAAAGAACATTCTGATAAAGATAAATTTAAAATTAATTTATTAAATATGATTAATAAAGTATAAAATTTAAACTTACTTCTTGCATAATGTTTGGTAATGTGATATTATATAGAAGTCAGTTTAATTGGACCCTTAGCTCAGTTGGTTAGAGCATCCGGCTCATAACCGGACGGTCGATGGTTCGAGTCCATCAGGGTCCACCATCTAAATTGCGGGCGTGGCGAAATTGGTAGACGCACTAGACTTAGGATCTAGCGCCTTACGGCATGGGGGTTCAAGTCCCTTCGCCCGCACCAATTTGTTTATTAAGGTCTTGTAAAACAAGGCTTTTTCTTTTATATGTTTATAATATTGATGTTTATGAGTTTTTAGATTTTTGTAACAAAAAAAGCCTTTTTTAATTTTGAATATTGAATATACAGTTATTGTGGTTTAAAAAAATGTACACAATTGCGTGTACATTTTATTTTAATGTTTTAATTTTTTGAATATATGTTTCTATTTTATCTTGAGCATAATATGGAAAACTTGATGTAACTATACATTTAGCTGTTGGAATGTTTTCTTCTGTTAGGATACCAATTATGTTTTGGGCTTTTTCTTTATCAATTTCAAATGTTTGTCCTGATTTTAATAGATAACTATATCTAATTGGATGAATAAAAGTAGAAGCTTGTTCCAACTCGTTATCTAAGTTATAAAGACTTAACCAGTTACCATTATGTTTTATTTGATCGCATACTTTAGCTACATATTCAGGACTTCCGTTATATATTATTTTTGAAAGTTTTTTTATCGCAGTTGGATATTGAGTATTAACAAAGTCAGCTATTATTGTAGCTAGTTCATCATTTTCTTCATTTTTATTATAAGCCAAGTATTCGTAAAAACTTGTGATATCTTCATCAAATGAATTCCAATATGTATAAGCAAATTTAATTTGATTTTCTCTATTTAATTTTTTATTCATAGGAATACATGATGTTTGAATTAAATTACATATTTGTTTTATTTGTGTATCTTGTTTCATATTTTTCCTCCGTTTTTAACTTGTTTAATATATTGAGCGAATTGATTTTTGGCAACAGGTCCATAAGCACCTTCTACTATGCATCTGGCTGGAAAGATACCCTGGTCTATAATGGCCATTTTTACTTTTGTGGCATTTTCTTTATCAAAGGTTATTTTACTTCCGTTTGGTGTTATAAAAGATGAAATTTGTGGGTGTTTATGTGCTGATACGGCAAATATTTCGTTTTCGTTGAATGGTTCTAGCCAGTTTTGATGATTGTAAGCTTTAATTATGTCTTTTAAATTTAATCTTTTAGCATATTCAATTTCAATTTTTTTCTTAGGAGTTGATCTTTTAAATTCATAACACAAATCAGGAAGCAAATTTTTAAGCATATTATTTTCAATTGCAAAATGTGAAAACAATTTAATTTCTGTTGGTGTTTGTGAACATTTTAAAAATTCAATAAAGCTAGTATTACCAAAAAGTAAGTGATATTGATAAGCAAATACTATTTTTGTTTGTTTTGATAATTCGTTTCTTGTATTAAATTTGTTTTTTTCTTTTTTTGGTGTATTAAAAATTAAAATTTGAAGTTGATTTAAATCAGATATGGTAATATTCATGATATACTCCTTTCTTTTAGCAGCATGTGTTATTATATCATTGTTTTAGAAAATGTCAAATTGACATTTATAAAAATTGGTTAAAAAAATTATTTAAGTGTGATATAATTTTATATAGAGTTTGAGGTGGGAAAATGAAATTATATAATACTTTGACAAAGAAAGTGGAAGAGTTTATTGCGAATGATAAAAAATTAGTTACAATGTATACATGTGGGCCGACAGTTTATTATTATGCACATATTGGTAATTTAAGAACTTATATTTCTGAAGATGTTTTAGAAAAAGGTTTAAAATATTTAGGTTATAATGTTAAAAGATGTATGAATATTACGGATGTTGGTCATTTGACTGGCGATGGTGATACTGGCGAAGATAAATTAATGACGGCGGCTAAAAAGGAACATAAATCAGTTTTAGATATAGCTAAGTTTTATACTGAAGCATTTTTAAAAGATTTAGAAAGACTTAATATTAAAAAACCAGAAATTATTAGTCCGGCTACAGAAAATATTGATTTTTATATTAAAATGATTAATAAATTATTAAAAGATGGTTATGCTTATGAATCTGGAGGTAATATTTATTTTGATACTTCTAAGTTTTCAAAATATTATGAACTTTCTGGAAGAAGTAAGGATGATTTATTATTAGCAGTTAGAGATGATGTGGAAGCTGATAATAATAAGAAAAATCCATTTGATTTTGGTCTTTGGTTTACTAATTCTAAGTTTAAAGATCAGGAATTAAAATGGGATAGTCCTTTTGGCCATGGTTATCCTGGATGGCATATAGAATGTTCGGCGATTGCGATAAGGAATTTGGGTGAATATTTGGATATTCACTGTGGTGGAGTTGATAATATTTTTCCACACCATACTAATGAGATTGCGCAGTCTGAGTGTTATTTAGGTCATAAATGGTGTAATTATTGGGTTCACATGGAGTTTTTAAATGATAAATCTGGTAAAATGAGTAAATCTAAAGGTGATTCTAAGGATTTAAATAGTTTGATAGAAAAAGGCTATGATCCGATTGTTTATAGATATTTTTGCTTGCAATCACATTATAGGAAAGTGTTAGTGTATAGTTTAGAAAGCTTAGATATGGCTACTAACGCTTATAATAAGTTAAAAAGTAAGATAAAAAACTTAAAGAATAATTCTAGTGGTGATATAGATTATAGCAAGGTAAAAGAATATCAAGATAAGTTTAAAGAAGCTTTTTCTAATGATATGAATACATCTTTGATGCTTACATGTTTATATGATGTTATTAAAAGTGATTTAAATAACAATACAAAACTTTATTTGATTGAGGATTTTGATAAGGTTCTTTCACTTTCTTTGCTTGAGGATGAAAAGATTTCTAAAGAATTAGAAAATTATATAAGTGAAAAGATTGCTTTAAGGAATGAAGCTAAGAAAAACAAGGATTATTCTTTGGC
Source organism: uncultured Bacilli bacterium (assembly GCA_944358415.1). GTDB lineage: Bacteria > Bacillota_I > Bacilli_A > RF39 > UBA660 > Coprosoma. The sequence goes on from CALVRA010000028.1 coordinate 4,629, forward strand.
AGATTCTATTAGAGATGAACTACTTTCTAAAAATATTGTAATTAAAGATACGAGAGAGGGAACAACTTTTGAAATTAGAAAATAATGGTATTTTAGTTATAAATAAAGGAAAAGGTTATACTAGTAGAGATGTAGTTAATATTATTAGTAAGATATTTGGAACTAAGAAAGTAGGTCATAATGGAACTTTAGATCCTTTAGCTACAGGGGTTTTAGTTATTTGTTTAAATAGATATACTAAGTTAAACGAAAGTTTATCTTCTGATTATAAGGAGTATATTGCTGAAGTGACTTTAGGTATTAAAACTGATACTTTGGATATTGAAGGCAATGTTTTAGAAAAAAAGAAATGTTTTGTTAATAAAGAAGATTTGATAAAAACTTTAGAAAAATTTACGACAGTTTATGAACAGGAAGTTCCTTTATATTCGGCGGTTAAAGTTAATGGTAAAAAACTTTATGAGTATGCGAGAAATGGTGAAGAGGTTATTTTACCTAAGAAAAAGGTTATGATTAAAAAATTAGATCTTTTATCTTTTGACGAAAATAAGTTTATTTTTAAGTGTTTAGTTAGTAAAGGAACTTATATTAGAAGTTTAATTAGAGATATTTTAAATGATTTGAATGTGATTGGTACTATGAGTAGTTTAACTAGAACTAAACAAGGTGTTTTTGATATTAAGGATGCTTATACTTTAGATGATGTTCGAAATGGCAATTATAAATTACTTAAAATAAAAGATGTTTTAGATATTCCAGTAGTAAAGATAGATGACAGTTTAAAAAGTAAAGTTTTAAATGGTGTTAGGTTAAAAGGTAATTATCTTGATAAGGTTTTATTTCTAGATGAAAATGATGAGGAAATGGCTATTTATAAAAAAGATAAGGATGAATATAAAGTAGAGGTTATGTTAAAGTAGTCTCTTTTTATTATGAAATAGTTTTTAATTAACAATTTAATCACAGATATTGATGTAGAACTTATATGGCAAGTAGAAGAGGAAAAAAGAATATTTTTATATTTAAAAGAAAATTTTCAAGATGAAAAAGAATTAAAAGAATATTTAAAATCTTTTTCAATTAGAGAACTCAAGGAAAAAAATGGTTAAAGTTTAAAGATGAAAAATCCCTTATTCAAGTGTGTATGGATTTATTTAAATTTTTATCTATTAAAAATTTTGGTTTTTGACAAATTTATATTAACTGTTAATTAAATACTGAAATAATGAAAATAAAAAATTTCTTGCATTTTCTTTAATTTTAATGTATATTATTAATGTACTTATTTCTAGGAGGTGAAGAACTCCATCTTTATGTCTTAGATTTAAGCGGATATTTTTAAAAGGAGGATAGAAAATGGCTTTAAGTAAAGATAAGAAAGCTGAGTTAGTTAAGAAGTATGCTAAGAAAGATGGCGATACTGGTTCTGCAGAAGTACAGATTGCTATTTTAACAGAAGAAATTAAAGAATTAACTGAGCACTTAAAAACACATATTCATGATTATCATTCACGTCGTGGATTACTTAAAAAAGTTGGTAGACGTAGAAGTTTATTAAATTATTTAAAGAAAAAAGATGTTACAAGATATCGTGAAATTGTTAGAAGCTTAGGACTTAGAAAATAGTAGACACTCTTTTTAGAGTGTCTTTTCATAGAGAGGGTTGTGAAAATGAAAAAAACATTTGAAATAGATTTTTATGGGAGAAAATTAATAGTTGAACATGGTGAGGTAGCTAAACAAGCTGATGGAGCTGTTTTAGTTAGATATGGTGATACAGTAGTTTTATCGACAGTGGTTGTTTCTAAAGAAGCAAGATTACTTTCTGATTTTTTTCCATTAATGGTACTTTATCAAGAGAAATTGTATTCAGTAGGTAAGATTCCTGGAGGCTTTATTAAAAGGGAGGGTAGGCCTAGTGAAGCTGCAACACTTGCGGCTAGAATGATAGATAGACCTATGAGACCGCTTTTCCCTGATGATTTTAGAAATGAGGTTCAGATAGTTAATACTATTTTATCAGTTGATCCAGATAATTCTCCTGAACTTGCTGCACTACTTGGTTCGTCTATTGCTGTGTCTATTAGTAAGGTTCCATTTAATGGACCAGTAGCTGGTGTTAAAGTGGGTAGGGTTAATGGTGAGTTTGTTATTAATCCAACTACGGAGCAAAGTGAGGTTTCAGATATTGATTTAACTGTTGCTGGTACTTTGGAAGCTATTAATATGGTTGAATCATCAGCTAAGGAAGTTAAAGAAGAAGATATGCTTGATGCTTTGATGTTTGGTCATGAAGCGGTAAAAAAATTAGTAGAGTTTGAAGATACAATTGTTAAAGAAATTGGTCAAGAAAAAATGGAATATGAAAAATTAGAAATTTCTGATGAATTAAAGAAAGAAGTTACTAATTTAATTAAGGATGATATTGATAAAGCTTTAAGAATTAAAGATAAGTTAGAAAAATATAGTAAATTAGATGAAATTAAAGATAATTTAATTAGTAAATATGAGTCTTTTAATGAAGATATGCATATTGATGATTTAGAAAAGTTAAAAGCTAAACTTGTGATTATCTATAATGAAGTAGAATATGAACTTTTTAGACAAATTGTTGTTAAAGAACATACACGTGCTGATGGAAGAGCGATGGATGAGATTAGACCACTTTCGGCTAGTGTGGATTTTTTACCAAGAACACATGGATCAGCTTTATTTACAAGAGGGCAAACTCAAAGTTTATCAGTAACTACTTTGGGAGCTTTAGGAGAACATCAAATATTAGATGGTTTAGGACTAGAAGACAGCAAAAGATTTATGTTGCATTACAATTTCCCACAATTTTCAGTTGGTGAGACTGGAAGATATGGTGCACCTGGTAGAAGAGAAATTGGTCATGGAGCTTTAGGTGAAAAGGCACTTTTACAAGTTATTCCATCAGAAGAGGAATTTCCTTATACGATAAGAGTAGTATCAGAGATTTTAGAAAGTAATGGTTCATCATCACAAGCTAGTATTTGTGCAGGATGTATGAGTTTAATGGCAGCTGGCGTTCCAATTAAGGCACCTGTTGCAGGTATAGCAATGGGATTAATTACACACGATGATGATTATACGATTTTAACTGATATTCAAGGTATGGAAGATCATTTAGGCGATATGGATTTTAAGGTAGCTGGAACTAAAGACGGTGTATGCGCACTACAAATGGATATTAAAATTAAAGGTATAACTAAAGATATTTTAAAAGAGGCTTTAGAACAAGCTAAGAAAGCTAGACTTCAGGTTTTAGATGTAATGCTTGGAGCTATTAAAGAACCTAGAAAAGAAGTTAGTAAGTATGCACCTAAGGTTATGACTTTTATGATTGATCCAGAAAAAATTAAGGATGTTATTGGTAAAGGCGGAGATATGATAACAAAAATTATTTTGGAATCTAGCCATGTTAATTCAGTAAATGATATTAATGCAGTTAAAGTTGATTTAGAAGATGATGGTAGGGTTGTTATTTATCATACTGATAAAGAGATTATTGATGAGACTGCAAGAAGAATAAAAGATGTTGTTCGTGAGGTTGAAGAGGATAAAATTTATACTGGTAAAGTAGTTAAGGTTGAAGATTTTGGCTGTTTTGTAGAACTTTGGCCAGGATGTGAAGGTTTAGTTCATGTATCACAACTTGATGTTAAAAGAGTTGATAAACCTAGTGATTTAGTTAAAGTTGGTGATGAAATTTTGGTTAAGTCTTTAGGTTATGATAAAAAAGGTAGACTTAATTTATCTAGAAAAGAAGTTTTAAAGATGAATGAGAAGAAAGAAAAATAGTTATTTTTTGTAAAGAAATGTTAGAACAAGTGATTTTTTGGAAAATGTCACTTGTTTTTTAATTACTAATATGAGAGGTAAAAAATATTTTTTCAGTTTTTTTCATCTAAAAAAGGAAATCTAATAAAAAAATCGTATGTTTATATATAAAGGGGCAAAGAAAGGAGATATATGACAAAAATAACAAAAGAATATTTAAAACAGTTAGATGAAAAAATGGATATGATACCTTTATCTTATGACC
>CALVRA010000029.1 GCA_944358415.1 uncultured Bacilli bacterium
AACAAATGGTTTTAAAGTGTTTCAGATTATTCAGTTTATACTGTTTTTGGCTGTTAGTGTGTTTTTGTTTGTTAGACCAGTTGATGGAAGTGGAGCAGAAAATACAATAGAAGTAAAAATGATAAGTTTTTCAATATGGTTAGGTTTTTATTTATTTTTATTAGCACTCGAATACGGAATACGTTTTTTAACAGTAGTAGTGAAAAAATAAATTATAATTTGAAGGAGAGAGTATGAAAAAGATTTTAATTCACGGTTCAGGACACAAAGCAACAAGTTGGAACAAAACAATAGAATACATTAAAAATAATAATGATATATTATGTCCAGAATTATCTTCAATTCTTAATGGAAAGGAAGTAAGTTATGATAATTTGTATGCTTCATTTGTTAAATACTGTAATGATATAGAAGGTAAAATTGATTTATGTGGTCTTTCACTTGGTGGTATTTTGGCTTTGAATTATACTTTAGATTATCCAGATAAGGTAAATTCGCTTATTTTAATTGGGACACCTTATAAAGTACCAAAGGTTATGTTTGGTATTCAAAATGTTATTTTTAAGTTTTTACCAAAATCGCTTTTTGAGGATATGGCTTTTAATAAAAAGGATACTTTTATTTTAGGAAGTTCAATGAAAAACTTAGATTTTAGTGATAGAGTTTCTAAAATTGAATGTCCGACTTTAATAATATGCGGCGAGAAAGACAAGGCTAATATTAAATCTGCTTATTATTTGTCTAAAAATATTAAAAATTCAAAATTAGAAATTATTAAAAATATTGGACACATTGTAAATGAAGAAAATCCGAAAGAACTGGCTTTGTTAATTAATGATTTTTGGCAGTAGGCGTGTTAATAAAAAAGGCAGGAAGTGATTATTTTGAGAGAAATTTTAATAATATAGAGTGCAAAAAAAGTTCAAAAATGATAAAAGCTTGCAGTGTAGTGCATTTTTTTAACTATAATTGGATGTGTTTCAGTATTGTAAGATTAAGTGTTTTGAAATTATGGTATAATCATTTATGAAATGTGGTGATTATTTTGAAAACAATTATGGTTATTGAAGATGAGAAGGCTATAAGAGATGAACTTAAAACACTTTTAGAAACATCTGGATATAAGGTTATCTTATTGGAAAGATTTGATAATACTTTAGAAGATATATTAAAGAGTAAGTTTGATTTGTTACTTTTAGATATTAATTTGCCAAAGATAAATGGAGAGGCTTTATTAAAAGAATTTAGGAAAAAATCTAATGTTCCTGTTATTATGGTAACAAGTAGAGTTGGAGAAACAGATGAAGTATTGTCTATGAGTTATGGGGCAGATGATTATATAACAAAACCTTATAATCCAACAATTTTGTTACTTAGAATATCTAATATTTTCAAAAGAATGGAAAAAAGTGTAGATTTTCTTACCTATGATGATATAAAAGTATATCAAAGTAAAGGAATTTTAATGAAAGGCGAAGAAATATTAGATTTAACTAAAAATGAAATGATTATATTTTCTTATTTATTAAATAATCGCTCTAATATAGTAACTCGTGATGAATTAATGACAGAACTATGGAATAATGAAGAATATATTAACGAAAATGCTTTGACCGTAAATATAAGCAGATTAAGAGCAAAACTAGAATCTTTTGGAATAGAAAATGCAATTGAAACGAGAAAGGGACTAGGGTATAAGTTGTTATGAAATTTAGTAAATATGTTTTTGATAAATGGTTAGAAATACTATTTGCTTTATTCGGATATTTCACCTCCTTAATGATGCTATTTGCTTTTAAAATTTCAAAAGAAGTTATTATAGGAATAACAGTAGTATTTTTGTTATTTTTCATTATGATAATTTTAACTGGGTATATTAAAAGAAGAAGATTTTACACTAATTTAATAAATAATGTAGATAAACTAGATAAAAAGTATCTTGTTTTAGAAATGTTAAATGAGCCATCTTTTTATGATGGAAAAATACTATACCAAGTATTATATGAAATTAATAAATCAATGAATGAAAATGTCAAAGATTTAGAAATAAGTTTGAATGATTTTAAAGAATATGTGGAACTTTGGATACATGAAATTAAACTTCCTATTTCTAGTTTAGTTTTAATGAATCATAATCATAAAACAAATGTAGATAAAAAATATGATGAGCAAATAAGAAGAATAGATGATTATGTGGATCAAATCCTTTATTTTGTTAGAAGTGAGAATGCTGAAAAAGATTATTTAATTAAAGACACCAGTTTAAAAAAAGTAATTAATTCAGTAGCCATGAAAAACAAAAATGATTTATTAGAAAGAAATATTAGTTTTGAAGTAGAACTATCTGATATAAAAGTATTAACAGATTCAAAATGGCTAGAATTTATCGTGAATCAAATTGTTAGTAATAGTATGAAATATACTAAAGATAATAATAGCATTATTAAAATTAGTGCTGTGGAAACTTCAAAACAAGTAGATTTAATTATTTATGATAATGGTATTGGCATACCAGAGAAAGATATTAAAAGAGTATTTGAAAAAACATTTACAGGAGAAAATGGTAGAGCTACTTCTAAATCAACTGGGATGGGGCTTTATATAGTAAAAAAATTATGTAGAAAATTAGGTCATAAAGTTAGGATTGAATCTAAAGGGGGAGAATATACAAAGGTTGTTATATCTTTTGCAAAAAATGATTTTTATAAAATAGGGGATTAATAAGTATTTTTAGTATTACGAAATTGTAATGTTCTGTAATATTAGAATAACGACAAAGTCCCTTTTTTGTCATAAAATTAGTAGCAGAAAGGAGAATTTTTATGGAAAATATTTTAAAGATTGATAAGGTTGAAAAATATTACGGTAGTAGATCTAGTCTTACCAAAGCAATTGACAATATCTCATTTGAAGTAGATAAGGGTGAGTTTGTTGCTATCATGGGTGCAAGTGGATCAGGAAAAACAACTCTTTTAAATTGTATATCTACAATAGATAGAGTAACAAGTGGACACATCTATGTAGATGGAGAAGACATTACAAAATTAAAGGGTAATAAATTAAATAAATTTAGAAGAGAAGAATTAGGTTTTATTTTTCAAGACTTTAATTTACTTGATACTCTGACTGCTTATGAGAATATTGCTTTAGCTCTTTCTATTCAAAATGTAAGTGCTAGTGATATTGCAAAAAGAATTGATAAAGCCTCCAAGGAACTTGATATTAAGGATGTTTTAAAGAAATATCCATATCAAATGAGTGGAGGACAAAAGCAAAGAGTAGCATCAGCTAGAGCAATAATTACAAATCCAAAACTTGTTTTGGCAGATGAGCCAACAGGAGCATTAGATTCTAAATCAGCAAAAATGTTACTTGAAAGATTTACATATTTAAACAAAGAATTAATGGCAACAATTCTTATGGTTACACATGATGCTTTTACAGCCAGTTATGCAAGTCGTGTAATATTTATCAAGGATGGTAAAATCTTTAACGAACTACATAGAGGTAGTGATTCTAGGAAAGAATTTTTTGATAAAATTATAGATGTTGTAACCCTTCTAGGTGGGGATTTAAATGATGCTCTTTAAGTTATCCCTCAAAAATATTGCGAGAAGTATAAAAGACTACGCCATCTACTTTTTTACTTTAATATTAGGTGTTGCAATATTTTATATATTTAATGCGATAGATAGTCAAACTGTTATGATGCAAGTATCAGAATCTACTTATGAGATTATTGATTTAATGACAAGTATGCTTTCTGGTGTAAGTGTTTTTGTTGCATTTATATTAGGTTTTTTAATTATTTATGCAAATAGATTTTTAATGAAAAGAAGACATAAGGAATTTGGTATTTATCTAACTCTTGGTATGAGTAAAAGAAAAATATCACTTATTTTATTCTTTGAAACATTAATAGTCGGCGTTATATCACTTGCCATAGGACTAATACTTGGTACTGGTTTATCACAACTTATGAGTTTGTTTGTAGCAAATCTGTTTGAAGCCAAGATGACGGAATTTGAGTTTGTATTCTCATCATCTGCTTGCACGAAAACCCTTATTTACTTTAGTGTTATGTATATTCTAGTAATGATATTTAACACTTATGCTGTAAGTCGCTCTAAGCTAATTGATTTACTTAATGCGAACAAAAAATCAGAAAAAATAAAATTAAAAAATCCTTGGATTTGTGTAATTGTATTTATTATTTCTGTAATAGCATTAGGTTATGCATACTACTGTGTTACAGGTGGAGTAACAGATATGCAAACTGCTGATAAAATACTTATTCCTATCGCTCTTGGAGCAGTATCAACATTCTTTATATTTTGGTCTTTATCTGGTTTATTACTCAAAATATTTATGAGTATGAAAAACGTTTATTATAAAGGACTAAATAGTTTTACGTTAAGACAGTTTAGTAGCAAAATAAACACAACTGTATTTTCAATGACTATTATATGTTTGATGTTGTTTTTTACAATATGTGTTTTATCAAGTGCTATTTCAATTAGAAATTCAATGACTGCAAACCTTGAAGTAATGGTACCTGCTGATATACAACTTGATAAAAAAATGGATTTACCAGAGAATTTAGGAACTCCACAAGGCATAGTAGAAGATTCTAAAATTTCTGTAAGCGAAACATTAGATAGATTGGGTTTTGATACAGATAAGTATTTTAAAGATGTGGTTGAATTTAATTTATATGCAAGTAATGATATTTTAATTAGAAATACATTAGGGGATGCTTTTAGTGAACTAGAAAAACAATTTCCGTATTTAGATTATAATATGGCAGAAACATTTATTAGAGAAAGTGATTATAACAAATTAGCTAATTTATACGGTTTAGATCAAGTTCATTTAAATGATAATGAATATGTTGTCGTTGCAGATTTTGATTCGTGGATTAATATTAGAAATCAAGGTTTGAAATTAGGTACACCAGTAACAGTTAATGGTTATACTTTAACTCCAAAATATGATGAATGTGTTAATGGATTTGTCTATATGACAAGTAGTCATATTAATACGGGAATATTTGTAGTACCTGATGAAGTTTTAGAAAATATGACTAGGGAAACAGGTATATTGGTTGCTAATTACAATGCAAATGATGATCAGGGCAAACAAAAAATAGAAGATATGATTATTGGATTGGATAAAAGCTCTTATTCTCCAAATACCGATATACAAGCAAGCACAAAATTATCTTTATATGAAGGTAGTATTGGACTTGGAGCTATGATCACATTTATTGGTTTATATCTTGGAATTATCTTCTTGATTGCAAGTGCAGCCATTTTAGCACTAAAAGAATTATCAGAATCTACTGATAATAAAGAAAGATTTAGAATGTTAAGAAAAATAGGAACTGATGAACAAATGCTTAATAAAGCTCTATTTAGACAAATTGGAATATTCTTCTTGTTCCCATTAATTATTGCAATCATCCATTCTATATTTGGTATTAAATTCTGTCTTTATATATTAGAAACATTTGGTAAAGGAGAATTATTAAAATCAATTATCATGACAGCAGGAATTATTGTCTTTGTATATGGTGGATATTTTATAATTACATATTTATGCAGTAAAAATATTATAAAGGAGAGGTAAAAATGCTTTTGGCTTATAATTGGAGTGCTGTTTGGCAAAGTGTAGAAGACACTTGGTTACCAATTTTAATTCCTATTGGTTTTGTAATTTTAGTTATTATTATAGTAGCAATAGTGAAAGGTAAGAAAAAGGATTAGTATTTTTTGCTAATCCCTCTTGCTGAATATGAGTTATTTAGAATCAATAAAAACAGCAATTATTGTATTTCCGATTATTGCTTTCTTATTTACAATTCCTTTTATACTACATCAGTACCATAAATATGGGTCTATAAATAAATTTAGAGTTTTAATAATTTATTCATTTATACTTTATTTAATTACAATGTATTTTCTAGTAATACTACCACTTCCGAGTAGAGAAGAAGTGGCAAATATGACTAGTAGAACAATACAATTAATACCATTTTCGTTTATTGGAGATATAGCAAGAGAAACAAATTTTAATATATTAGATCCATCAACATATATTTCTACATTATCACATCCTAGTGTTTATACAATGCTATTTAATGTTGTAATGACTATACCTTTTGGAATGTATTTAAGATATTACTATAAATGCAGTTTAAAAAAGACTTTTATGTTAACTCTACTTCTTTCTCTATTCTTTGAATTTACACAAGTAACAGGACTTTATGGTATATATCCAAGACCATATAGACTTTGTGATGTTGATGATTTAATAACAAATACACTAGGTGGAATAATTGGTTATTTTATAATGGGAATAGTAGATGACTTTCTTCCTACAAGAGATGAAATAGATGAAGAAACGATTGAAGATGGAAGAAGAGTATCAGGATTTAGAAGAATTACATTATTTTTCTTAGATGGATTTGTATATCTTTGTTTATCTACTATATTATCATTATTCTCTGGAACATTATTTATGACACTTGTATCTTTTATAATTTATTATGGAGTAATACCTTATTTTTGGAATGGTAAAACGATTGCTAGTAATTTCTTAAATGTAAAAGTTACTTTTCCTAATATGACATTTATTAGATTGATTTTAAAAAACATATTTAATTACCTTTATTATTTTATGTTACCAGTTTGTATATTAGCAACAGGAATGATAATAGTTAATAATATAGATTTGAGTGCAGTACCTTCAATTTGGGTATATTTAGGGTGCTTTATAATTATTATTCTTTTCTATTTGGTAAATATATTCTTATTGCTTAAAAATGGAAGAATTTATTACGATAAAGCATTTAAAATTACTTATTTAAGTACAATAGATGAAGTTAAAGAAAAAGATAGGAGGCGAAAAGATGGAAAACATTAAAGGAAAGATATTTGCTGGTATTGGTATTGTTGTTGTCATTGCAGTATTCTTTATAATATTCTGGTTATTATTCTATCAAGAATCTACTTATTATACTAAAATTGATAATACTAAGGTAGAACAATTGGATTCTGGTGATATGAGATATGAATACACACTAGATGCTTATAATGAAAAGGGTAATTCAAAGGAAGTAATTTTTAAAACAAGCAGAGAATTAAAGGATGATGCTTATTTAAAACTTGATGTAATGTTAACAAGAGGAGTTAAATCTTGGGAAGAAGTACAATTTAGCGAATTACCTGATAAAGTACAAGAAAAATATGAATAAATGAAATAAAATATAAAAAATTAGTATGAATCAAATAATAAAGAAGCATACTAATTTTTTTATATGACTATTTAATCTTTTGAAAAATGGTATAATAGTATCATAATATAAATTCTACTTTTAAGTGGTATAAATATTGCTGATTAAATGGTATATTTGATTCATGAAAAGGAGATGATCTTATGGATCAAAAAAAGATTGGTAAATTTATCGCTGAACTTAGAACAGAAAAAGACTTAACACAAACAGAATTGGGAGAAATGTTAGGGGTTAGTTATAAGGCTGTTTCAAAATGGGAAAATGGGATTTGCTTACCTGACGCATCACTATATGATGATATATGTAAAATATTCAAAATTACAAAAGATGAATTGTTTGCAGGGTGTAGGAGAGAAATTGATTATAAAAATAAACCGAACTATATTTTATTGGCTTTATGTTTAATATTGTTGGCTATTTGTTTATTTATACCTGTGTTATCCAACAATATAATCGGTATGAGTATTATAGGAATAGTTGCTATTATAACATTAGCATTTTTTACTACAAATATTTATAAATTAACTAATATAAGTAAAGATAATAAAAAAGTAAAAATAATAAAAATAATAAAAATATTTAATTATTTACTTATCCTAGCAATACCTATTTTGATTATATCCCAATATATATTTAATATTGAAAATTTTAATAGTGAATTTATTGTTGTACTAATAATTTCCTTAATTATAATGAGTGGAACATTTTTCTATAACTTTCCTTATAATAAATATATAGGATTAAGATTACCATGGACTGTTCGTGATGAATCTACTTGGAAAATAGCTCATCAAGTTGTAGGAATTATTTCTTTACCAATATCTATTTTAACTTTTGTTTGTGCTACATTTTTTGACCCTGAAATATGTGCAACTATTGGAATAATTTTATGGATTTTAATACCAAGTGTAATTTCAGGGATACATTTTTATAAATTATATTGTAGAATGTAATTTATAGAATGTTAAGTCAGTTCTACATCAGAACTGATTTTTTTTCAATAATATCATTTATAAGCAATAATATCATTGTAATAAAATTATCATTAGAAATATGATATAATTAATATATACGAGAGGAGTGAGCGTGTGAAAGTAAGTGGATGGAAAGTATTTCAAATTATTCAATTTATAATATTTGCTGGTGTTAGTATTTTCTTATTTGGTAGACAAGTAGATGGTAGTGGTGCTGAGAACACATTAGATGTAAAACTAATAAGTTTTGCTGTATGGTTAGGGTTTTATTTGTTTTTACTAGC
>CALVRA010000030.1 GCA_944358415.1 uncultured Bacilli bacterium
GGTCATAAGATAAAGGTATCATATCCATTTTTTCATCTAACTGTTTTAAATATTCTTTTGTTATTTTTGTCATATATTTCCTTTCTTTGCCCCTTTATATATAAACATACGATAAAAATAATGAATTTCCTTATTTTTATATGAAAAAAATTAAAAAAAGAAAGATTTTTCATCTTCCTTTAGATAACCCAATTAATATATTATTTTATCGTGTATGGATTTGACTGACTTCCATCTCCTCCAATAATTTTGACTTCAGAGTTTAGATAAACGGCTGGACGAACCGCAACATTTGAAGAGCGCGCGCTAACGTTACTGATAAAGCCAGGAATGTTCACCGTGAACACGCTACTAGAATAGGTAGATATATGGGGCGTCAAAGTCCACCAGTAGCCACTTGAATAATACATCCAGGTCGTATTTTTACAGCTACTATAATTATAATTATCATTATTTAAACTAAATGTTCCACAACTACTTTTATTACTATTGCTTCTTATATATTCACTTAATGTAACTAAAGCAACTTTCCCGTTCCATTTACTACTATTTTCATCATTTATTTGACCTGCTAAATCATTATGATCATCAATTACTCCATCTATACTCCAATCTTTGGTCACAATTTGGCTTTGTGCAGTACTCGTTAAACTATTATAATATGTTTCATTTAAGTGTGTGTTTAAACTTGCTGGTCTTGCCCAGTTACTTCTATTAGAGCTATCCCACTCTATACTATCACTAGTATTTATATCTGCATCCCTCATTATTTTAATTGTGTCATCACATTCGATGAGACTATACGCCATGTTTCATTATTAAAGGTTATGTAATTATTTTGGGTTGCTCCTTTAAAGAAATATCTACATTCATATGGATCTTTTTCTAAGCCAGCATTTTCTATTATTTGTGAACCAGCAGTTTGCGTACAAGTTTCATATAATTCATCTATTGCTCCTTGGACATCAGTACTTTTAAGTCCACTTGTTCCATTTGAATATGATACTTCATTTGATGGAAAAGTTACGGCCGCAAATACAAATCCCCCACTTACTATAATTCCGGCAATTATAAATCCTATTAGATTTGTTTTTATATATTCTTTTTTTATTTTATGTTTCATATTTACTTTTCCTTTCTATCTATTTATTGGTTTTAATTTTTATTTAAAACAAGTACTATAAACTTCATCTATGGCTGTTTGTACATTTGTCGCATTAAGCTCACTTACGCTATTATTATATGTAGTTTGATTTGATGGAAAATACGTTACTGCTTTTACTCCTACTACGGTAAATAATACTAATCCTATGACTGTTCCTATTAAGTATTTCTTTGAAAACTCTTTTATTTTTTTCATAATTTAATCCTCCCTTATTTTTATAATAGTACATTCCAGGACAAAAAGTTTGCTTATTTATTTTTTCAATTGTGGGACAATTAGTTTGGTGATTAGATGGGATTAGAAAATTATAATAAAGATTTTAAGAAAGTTATTTGTAAAAATATTAAAAAATTTAGAAAAGAAAAAGAAATCCGTTTGATGGATTTAGCTGAAATGCTTGATGTCTCGCCAGAATATTTAAAAAGAATTGAGTCGCCAAATGACGATAAGAAAACTTGTTCATTAACTTTACTTTATAAATTATCACTTATTTTAGATAAGAAACTAGATGATTTTTTAATAGACAGTCAAAAATGATTGTCTTTTTCTTTACAGGCGTGTTAAAATATTGAGATAAGAGGTGGGAGTATGACAGAAAAGGAACTTTTGATTTTTGAGATGATTGAATGTGGTTATAGTTTAAATGAGATGGCTTATATGTTAAAACTTAGTCCTAGACAGGTACATAAAAAAATTCAAAAGTTAATTGGAGAAGGATATTTTATTTGCCCTATTTACTATGATGATGGTAGTATTAAATATTCTTTTGAAGAAAACAGTTTAAAACATACTTTGAATTTATCTATTAATGATAGTCACAAATTTAAGGCCTTAGTTATATCTGATATGCATGTGGGTAATTCTTTAGAAAATTTAGATTATATAAATAGAACTTATGATTATGCGCGTGATAATGATATCCATGTTATTTTTAATTTAGGTGATTTGATAGATGGTAATTTTACTAGAGGTGAGCAAACGATTAATAATATAGATGAGCAAATAGACAAGGTTTTAAAAAAATATCCTTATGACAAGAATATTTTAAATTTTATTTGTTTTGGGAACCACGATTATAGTGCTTATAAAAGTGGTAGAGATATTGGGGTGGCTCTTTCACAAAATAGGCCTGATTTAGTAGGTTTAGGGTATGGCTTTTCTTTGATAAATGTACTTAGAGACCAGTTTGTTTTATCACATCCTTTATTGACTGGAGATTTTAAACAGATTCCGAATAAATTAATATTAGAGGGGCATCATCATAAGCCGATGTTTAAAATTGAAAGAAATAATTATTTAGTTAGTGTTGCCCCACTTAGTGATTTATGCTTTGGAGAGATGAATAATGCAGGAATAACAGAAATGAGATTATCGTTTTGTTCCGGTTTTATTCACAAAGGTTATTTTAAAATGATTAATATTAAGGACAAACCTTTTATATATAATGAGATGAGTATCGAGTTTTTCTTAAAGCATAAAAATGTGAATGAGAAAAGTTTGATTAAGTAAGGAGTTTTGTATGTTTGAAGATGTAGAAATTATAAATATGATAAAAGCGGAAAAAACTATAGATGAGATGGCTAATGAGTTAGATATTTCTTTGAATGAAATTCATAGACGAATTATGTGTGTTAAAAATAGTGGTTATAATTTGAATAAAATCGTTTATGATAATGGAAAAATAAGATACTGCTTACGTAAGAGTCCAGAGAACAATTTATGTACAATAAAATTAAAATTAACGGATAGATATAGATTTTCAGCAATGCTTATTAGTGATTTACATTTTGGTAATGTTTTGGCGCGAATTGATTATTTGAAAAAGGTATATAGATACTGCCAAAAATATGGTATTCATATTATTATTAATTGTGGAGATGTGGTTGACGGAAATTTTGGTAAAGGTGAGCAAAATATTAGTGATTCTACTGAGCAGTTAGAGTATGTGATTAAAAACTACCCTACTTCTGATAATATTTTGAATTTAATTTGTCTTGGAAATCACGATTACAGTTTATTTAAGTATGGCATTGATGTGAAAAAAGCTTTGGAAAATGCGAGGTATGATTTGATACCGTTTGGTTATGGGCTTGGTATTTTAAGTTTAGAAAGTGATCAAATTTTTATAAGGCACAGTATTTCAGAGCTTAGTTTTGAACCAATTAATAAAAAGCTTGTTTTAGAAGGTCATAGGCATAAAGCTGCTTTTACTAGTGAGGGAAATGGTTTTTTAGTAAATATTCCAACTTTAAGTGATTTGGTTTTAGGTAAACATGAACTTCCTGGGGTGGTTAGAATGGATTTATCTTTAAATAATGATGGTTATATTGAAAGTGGTAATTTTGAACAATTTGTAGTTTCTGATAAATTACAGACAGTTAATGAGTCAGTATTTAAATTTGATTTAGATAGAGATCCTTTAAGTGAGGATATTGTTAGGCCTAAGGTAAGGTGCAAGGAAATTAATGGTCAAATAGATAAATTTAATAGAAAATGGCGGTGCTAATATTTACCGCATTTACTTCCCCACGAATCTACGAGCTCATTATTTCTATATATTTTAAGTAACTCACAATTATTAGAACATCTATTACATTCAAAGGCTTTAGTTTGAAATTTGAGGTTTTTCATTTCTAATGAATAGGTGTTGCCATTTTTATTTTTTCTAGCTAAAACGGCAATACCAATGGCACCCATTAAATGACTATTTTCATCAACAATGATATTTTCTTTTAATATTTTTTTAAAGTATTTAACAACGCCTTTATTTTTAGATACTCCACCTTGGAAGATGATTGGTGGGGTTATTTTTTTGCCTTTTCCGACGTTATTTAAATAGTTTAAGACAACACTTTTACAAAGGCCAGCAATGATATCTTCTTTGGGGTATCCGACCTGAGCTTTATGTACTAAATCCGACTCGGCAAAGACAGTACATCTAGCAGCAATTTTAACAGGATTTTTACTTTTTAGAGCATAGTCACCAAATTCTTCGACATTTATCCCTAATCTTTTAGCTTGACTTGATAAGAAAGAACCTGTTCCAGCGGCACACAAGGTATTCATGGCATAGTTTGTAATAATTTTATTTTTTATTAAAATTATTTTAGAGTCTTGACCACCTATTTCTAAAATGGTTCTGATGTTTGGATAAAAGGTTAAGGTTCCAATGGCATGAGCGGTAATCTCATTTTTGACGATATTAGCTTTAAGCATTAATCCGATTAATTTTCTGGCACTGCCAGTGGTGCCGATACCTTTAATTTGGTAATTTTTATCTAATTTTCCTTTTAATATTTCTAATAATTTTTTTACAGCGTTTACAGGATTGCCTTCAGTCCATATATAAGATGAGGCAATAATATTATTTTCATCATCAATAATTACTCCTTTAGTGGAGATTGAACCAATATCTACTCCTAAATAACAATCTTTCATTTTTCTTTCCTCATTTCTAACATATCATAAAAGGCTTCTAGTCTTGTTTCTATGCCGGTTTTAGATGTGGCAGAGTCAAAACTAAAAAATAGTACTGGTTTTTGATAAGTGTTGGCTATTTTATTTATGATTGGCATGGCGCCGATTTCTGGGGTACAAAATGATGATTTGATATGTATGATACCATCATAACCATTTTCACAAAGGTATTTACATCTAGCGATATTATCACTAGCATCCGCACCCATTGAGTATTTGAAATATTCTTTGGCATATTTTTGATATTTTTTATATTCTTTGGCTTTTTCTAATAACAAATAATGAACGTTAGTAAATCTTTTTATTTCAATGTGATGTTTAGCTAGTGATTTTTCTAAATAGTAATTAGAAAATGGTTCCATAATGGTATATAGTTCACCAATGATGCCAATTTTTAGTCTATTATCTGGTTTATAAGTTTTTAAGTTATAGAATTTATTTAAATATTTTTTATATATTTTTTTGAGGTTTCTATAACCTTTTATATGTTTAAATTCATTTAACATTTCTTCTTTTAATTTTTCAAAGGAACCTTCTATTTGTTCAAAGCCAATGTTTTCTCTAATATAATCATCAATAATATCCATGTATTTAACCATTTTTAAGGTTATGAAACTATAATAAATAGTTTTGATTTTTGAATATTTTGGATTTATTTGTTTGAAAAGTTTATTTATTCTTTTTAAGTTTGTTTCACCTTTGGTGACTAAGTTGATTATTTTAAAATTATATCCTAGGTCTTTAAGAATTTTTTCTTGAAGGCTAGCATAATATCCATAGCGGCATCCCCCACCCATTTGGATTAAGATATTTGCACCTTTTTCTAGGCATTCAATCATGGTGCCTAAGGTGTATTTAAAAGGTGTGCATACGAAGTCTGGAGAATATTTAGTACCAAGTTCTATAGTTTTATTAGTAATTTTTGGTGCATTAATTACTTGGTCATTTGGAAAAATATGGGTTAATAAATAAGTGGCTGGGATGTGATAGTCACCCATTTGGGGAAAGGCTATTTTAGTCATTTAATTTACCTCCTAACATGTCTAAAAAACTTTCTAGTCTAGTTTCTATGCCGGCAAATGAGGTGCTGTCATCGATAACGATATTTAAATATGGTTTATCTATTTTTCTCATGGCAAGTTCATTAGCAAGGCTATCTGGTCCACATGGAAAAGCTGAAATGAAGATGATACCGTCTATTTTATCTTGAGAGTAGACAATAGCGCCCAAATTATCTTTACTATATTTGAAATACAAATCTTTAGATATTTTTTTACTAAGTTTGTTGGTGATTTTTGGGTCAAATTTATCTGAGTAGATGATTTCTACTTGGTTATTATTTAGATATTTGATGATTTCTTTGCCAATTAGTTCATCATAAAGATTATAAGGATGACCAGTGATTAAGATTTTAGTTTTTTTAGATTTTAATTTATTTTGATTTATTTGATGATTTTTTTTGAGACGCTTTTTTTCTTTAATAATGGCATAGTGATAGGCTTTTTTTATTTCAAAATGCGATTTATTTAAAATTTTACCTATTTTAAATAGTCCTTTTTTTAAGGTTTGGTGTTTTTTAATATCAATGTTATAGTTTAAGATTTTAGTTTCAAAAAGATTATTTACAATGTCATAGATAGCCCAAAAGTTAGTACATGTTTGGTTATCGTTTTTAAAATTACTAATTCTTGGAACTAATATATATTCACATTTATCTTTTAGATAATCTATGTGGCCTAGATAGTTTTTTAAGGATAAGCACATTTCACTACCGGCTATTTTCATTCCTTTTTCCATTATTTCTTTATTAGTAATAGGACTTACTATGTAGTCTATTTTTAAAGCGTCAAAGAAGTCTTGCCAAAGATTTCCATAATAGTAATAAAACAAACTACGCGGAATACCTATTTTACGCATATTATCACCATTAAAAATATATTAGGATTTTTTTAATTTTATGAATAAATATTTTTAAGAATGGAATGATATTTATGGAGGTGTTTAAAGGGTGCAGAAGATAAAGTGCAATGTATATGATTGCAAGTTTTGCGATGTAATGAAAGATATGTGTCAATTAAAACAAATTAAAGTCGCGTGCTGCAATGGCAAAAATGAAAAAGAGTCGACGATGTGCGACAGTTATGAGAAAACAGAATTAGACTAATTTTTAATTATTAGTCTTTTGTTTTGGAAAAGTATGGTATAATTAGATAAGTTGGGAGGTATTTTATGCATATTAAACTACTTTCAAATGCTGAATTTTTAGAGTTTGTGAAACAATTTAGGCCAACTTCCATTTATCAGACGCCACATTATGCTTTTACGATGCATGAGGAAGGTTTTGATTCAATGTTTGTTGGACTTGTGGATGGTAATGTTTTAAAGGCTGCTTCGATGATTTTGGTTTACAAGGTTAATGGATTTAAGTATGCCTTGGCTCCTAGAGGTTTTTTAATTGATTATAATGATGAGAAGTTGGTTAAAACTTTTACTAAATTAATTAAGAAATTTTTAGGTAAAAAAGATATTGTGGCCATTAAAATTAATCCGATGATTATTCGTGATGTTTACAACAGTGCAGGACATGTAATTACTCATAATGAGCTTTATGATAAGACTTTTAATGATTTGAAGAAGCTTGGATATTTTCATTTAGGCTATAACAATTATTTTGAAGCTTTAAAGCCTAGATTTGAGGCTTATATTAATTTAGATTTAGATTATATTAAGTTATTTGCGAATATGGATAAGAGTTGCCGGAATAAGATTAGGAAAGCAGTTCGTGATGGCATAAAGGTATATCATGGTGGTTTTGATGATTTAAAGTATTTATATGAGCAAACAAAAAATGAATATCCACGTGATTTAAACTATTTTAAAAATTTATATAAGTTTTTCGATAGAGATGAGTTAATTGATTTTTATTACAGTAAACTTGATACAACTGATTATTTACAGTATACTCAAAATATGTATAACAAGTATTTGCTTAGGAGTTCTGAGCTTAGTAAGCAATTGATTTCACAAATAGGAAATATAGAAAGAATTGTAAGTGAGAAGTTAGAGGTTGATAAGAATGTAGTTAAATATCGTAATCAATTAGCTGAGGCAACTGGATATTTAAAAAAGTTTCCACAAGGGGTTATTACTTCTTCTGCTTTGGTTATTAAATGGGAAGATGCGGTTTATTTAGTTATTGATGGTTATGATAAGAAATATAAACATTTTGGAGCAAAACAATTAATGATTTGGAAACTCATTGGCAGATATGCGAAACTTGGGTTCAGCAAGTTTTATTTAGGTGGTGTTGCGAATATAAACAAGGTTAATAATAAATATAAGGGATTAAATGAGTTTAAGCTTAATTTTCATTCGAATGTTATTGAATATATTGGTGATTTTGAACTTATTACTAATTCTCCACTTTATTTTGTTTATAAGAATTCTTCTGGAATTACAGGAATGTTTAATTCAAAAAAATAAAACGATAATTTTTTAGGATTATCGTTTTTACATGTTTACATTGGTTCTATAATAAATAGTGTTGGTGAATAAAATTTCACCGACACTGTTTTTATATAAAAAACGAGTCACTAACCAGA
>CALVRA010000031.1 GCA_944358415.1 uncultured Bacilli bacterium
TCTGGTTAGTGACTCGTTTTTTATATAAAAACAGTGTCGGTGAAATTTTATTCACCAACACTATTTATTATAGAACCCAAATTCAGAAATGGATTTGATTTTTTTGTTTATATGAAAAAATCATCCTAAAAGAAAGGTCAGTTTTTATGATTAAGTTTATTAAGCAAGAATTAGTTTTTGAAAATTAAAAAAGTAGACTATTTTTTTAATCTACTTAATTTGAAAATAATATTTTTTCTGATTTATACTGTTTTATAATATAGTATAGAACAATAGCTATGTAAACAAAGCTTGAAATAATCATTAAGGCAATATTTAACAAGTTTATATTACCAGCATTTACATCAGTAAAGATTAATGAGTAATTTAAGAATGGAACTATAGATAATAGTGGTGTTGTGGTGACACTTATCATGAAAGCAATCATACCTGGAAATAGTGAGATGAATGTTAGTGGTGTTAAGGCACTTTGAGCTTCTTTGAATGTTTTACAGGTACTGGCAATAGAAATACATAAACCACTAATAAAGAATGAATAGACAATGATAACAATAAAGGCAATGATGGTTGTAAGTGGTGTGAACATAATATCTAAGCCTTCATAAATTGAAAAGTTATTTTGAGCAATGATTAAAGAAATGATCGCTAGGATAAAACTTATTACACCAGTTATAATTGAAGATAAGGTTACTGATAAGAATTTGCCTAAGATAATATCTTTACTTTTAATTGGAAAAGTTAGTAAAGTTTCTAAGGTTCCTCTTTCTTTTTCACCAGCGGTAGTGTCGGTTGCTGGATAAGTAGCTGAAACAGTAATAGCCATGATGACAAATAAGAAAGCATAATTCTTAATAAAATCTGCAAAGTAATTATCTTTTTCAATTGATTTTTCTTTAATGTTGATGATGTTTAGAACACTATCTGAATTTATATTGTTTTGAGTGAGATAGTTTTTTTGAAGTATGGTTTTATATGAGTTAAAATATTGTTCAGCCAAGTTTTTAGCATAAACACTATTATCAGATGAATCAACATTTAATGTGTAGGTGCTTTCGTTTTTAGTAACATATAAATTAATGTCTCCATTTTTATATTTTTCTTTCAAATCTTTTTCATTGCCTTCAATTACTTTAATATTCATTTCTTTAGCTAGGGCTTGTTCATCACTTGTTAGTTTATAAGCAAAACCTATTTGATTATATTCGTTTATGTCTTTTTCAGACTGCGCTTCAAATAAGGCAGACATTCCAAGCATTATTAAAGGGATGAATATCGGTATGATTAACATCATTGATAATGATTTTTTATCTCTAAATAGTTCTCTTAGTTCTTTTTTTAAGATATTCCATAGATTACTTTTCATCTTGCACGCCTCCAATCATTTTAAAAAAGGCATCTCTAAGGTTAGTGGTGTTTGTTGTTTCTTTGATTTCTTTTGGGGTACCTTCCCCTATTATAATTCCTTTATTAATCATGATTACTCTATCGCAGATGTTTTCGGCTTCTTCCATATAATGAGTTGAGTAAAGGATTGTTTTACCTTTTTGTTTTTCCTTCTTTATAAAGTCTAGGATGATTTGACTAGAGATGATATCTAATCCTGTTGTGGCTTCATCTAGAATATAGTATTTAGGGTCATGAATTAGACATCTTGCGATGTTTACTCTTTGGGTTTGTCCAGTAGAAAGAGTTCCTATTTGGTTATGTAGAAAGTTTTTCATATTTAAAATATCTGTTATTTCTTTGATGTTTTTTTCTATTTTATTTTCATCCATGCCATATATTTGACCACACATCTTAAGCAGTTCATAGACCGTTAGTGTATCATATAGTTTGGTATTGCCAGATAAATAGGCAATATTTTTCTTTATTTCAATTTCATTATTTTTGTAGTTTAAATTATCAAACTCAATAGTTCCTTCGGTAGGTTCGAGTATACCGGCTATCATTCTAAGTAATGTTGTTTTACCTGCTCCATTTGGGCCTAATATACCTATTATTTCGCCATCATGAGCTTCAAATGATATGCCATTATCAGCATAGAATAATTCCTTTTTCTTTTTTTCTGTTATTTTTACAAATGCTTTTTTTAAATCTTTTGCTTTTATCATAAATACCTCCTTCTGCATTTTACCATAATAACTATTCATTTACTAGTGATTTTGATATTTTTCCAATTTATGAAATTTCTATTTGATATTATCTAGAATTAGTAATAACCATTTTATAGTGATAATTGATATGGATTACTAGAACTACCATCTCCTCCTGTGATTTGAATATCAGAAGACAATGTTACTACAGGGCGGATGCCATATTGTGCACTGTTCACGCTACCACCGTTACTGTAAACGCCGCAGCCGCCAATATCACCCGCACGGAACACGGCGAAAGAAATACTAGAATCAGGCGACAATGTCAACCAAATATCACTACGATTAAACATCCAATTACTATTTGGACATGTACTACGATCATTATCATTATTTAAACTAAATGTCCCACAATTACTTTTATTACTATTATTTCTAATATATTCACTTACTGTTGGTAAGGCTACTTTTACATTAGATATTATTGATTTTTCATCATTTATTTGGTCTTGCATATCATTATTATCATTTGTTACTGCCCCAGCATAATACGTTGCTGTAACTATTTGACTTTGGGCAACACTTGTTAAACTATTATAATATGTACTATTTAAGACTGGCTGGGCGATTCCAATTATTACTATTTGATGTATCCCAAGCGATTTTGCCTATACTTACACTCCTCATTATTTTTATTGTTCCATCTGAATTTATAGATACTATGCGCCAGCCAGCTTTTTCATCATTAAATGTAATATAGTTATTTGGATTTGCTCCTTTATATGTATATTTTCCATCTTCATATTCATCTTTATATAATCCATCTCCTGATGTTACTATATCTACATTATCTAATATTGTATCTCCGGTTGTTTTAGGTGGAAAGCATGTATTATATAGTTCATCTATTGCTGTTTGGACATTTGTTGCATTAAGTCCACTTACTTTATTATCATACGTTGTTTGGTTTGATGGAAAATATGTTGTTGCATATACTCCTACTACAGTAAATAATATTAATCCAATAAAAAATCCTATTAGATATTTCTTTGAAAATTCTTTTATTTTTTTTCATATATTCCCCTACTTTCTTTTATTCTATTATATCACATTTTGTTCAAATGTACCGAAGAAAATTAAAAATAGCCGAATTTGATGAGAAAATTTTCATAGGTGATAGTATGAAAATTGAAAGATTAGAAAAATTAAGAGATGAAAATGATTTACTAAAAAAAGAAGTGGCAAAAGATATTGGGGTTGTAGAATCTGTCTATTCTGAATGGGAAAATGGAATATTATCAATTCCAACTAGGAGAATTTATCAATTAGCCAATTATTTTGAAGTAAATATTGATTATATATTTGGCCTTTCTGATGAAAGAAAGCATATTATATCTAATTTAGATTTAAATGTTATGGATGTAGCTAGTAAGTTAAAAATGATAAGAAAAGAGCAAAAGCTTACAATGAGAGACTTAGCTAAAAAGTTAAATACTTCTCCATCCGCAATATGTAATTATGAAAAAGGAAAATTTTTAATTTTAGGTTCGTTTTTAATTTATATTTGTAAAACTTATGAATATTCTGCCGATTGGATACTCGGAAGAAGTGAGGAAAAATTTATAAAAAAAGTTAAATAAAATCACCATGTTATCATATAATTGAATGGTGATTAGATGAATATAATTGATAAAAATTTTAATTTACTTGTTAATGATATTAAAAAATCTTCGGAAACTGAGATTTTCTTTCATATTAAGGAAAGATTTTTACTTTTAAATGAAGAGACAAGAAAGTCTTGTGAAAACTTTTTTAATAAGTTTTTATATTGGGGTAAGTTAGATGTTTTAAATAAAGATTTTGAATTTTTTGAGTTAAAGGCTTCTACTTTAAAAAAACATATTGATGATTTTATTTGGCTATATAGCAACTTATGTGATTATCAGTCTAAAACTATCTTATATGGGATTTTGAATAATTGGTATAACTGGGATTTTACTTATTTAGGCAAATCTATTCAAAATTTATATGATGATTATTTTGATTTAGATTTAATCCCCAGCTGTGAAGATGAGGTGTTTGTTGATTTGGGGGCTTATATAGGTGATACTGCATTATCTTTTATAAATAATTATGGAGAAGATTCTTATAAGAAAATATACTGTTATGAAATAAATAAAGAAAATTTTGGATATTTAGAGGCTAATATGAAACCTTATGAGGATATCTATCTTAGATTAAAAGGGGTTTATGATGAAAATAAAGAAATGTTTTTAAAAGAAAATGGAGAGCTTTCTTCCTCTCAGGTTAGTGATGATGGGGATATTTTAGTTAATATGGTTTGCTTAGATGATGATATAAAAGAAGAAATTACAATAATTAAAAGCGATATTGAAGGTTCTGAGGTGAAGGCTTTAATTGGGGCGAAAGGTCATATTATTAATGAACACCCTAAACTTTTAATTTCTATTTATCATAGTAACAATGATGTATGGCAAATTCCTAAGATGATTAAGGAAATGGATGATAGTTATAGATTTTATTTAAGGTATCATGGCGGTTCTATTTATCCAACTGAAATTACTTTAATTGCACTTTAAAAAGCTTACTTTTTGGTAAGCTTTTATTCTACTGATTTTAAAGATTCTATCATATCGACTTTTTTTAGTTTGAAATATGTTACTACTTGCATTATAAGTGCGAATATTAAGGTTAACATACTAGCAAATACAAAGCTTAGGGCGTTTACGTTTTTTAAGAACATCATGTCATCTCCTTCGATAAAGCCAGTGATTACTCTATGAAGTGGGACGGCAATTATTAGACCAACTATAATACCAATAATTACTATTACTAATGTTTCTCTATAGATATATTCATTTGATTCTCTACCAGTAAACCCTAGTACTTTTAATGTGGCTATTTCTCTTTGTCTTTCACTAATATTTATAGATGTTAGGTTGTATAAAACAGTTAAGGCAAGCATAGATGAAACGATAACGATTAAAACTACAATATTGTTTAAACCTTTAATTTCTTTATTTGCACTTTCCATTAGGTCATCTGAAAAGTTAATTGTCATAACACTGCCTGAATTTAAAATGTCTTTCGCTTTAGTTTTTTTGTTATTGTCTGAAGCAATCATATTATAAGTAATTTCTTCATTAAATAAATTTTCATATAAATCTTTAGATATATAGATATAGTTACTAATATAGTTTTCAGCAATACCTTTTATTTTTACTTTCTTTTCTTTGCCATTTATACTTTGGATAGTAAGGTTATCTCCTACTTCTAGCTCTAATTTGTCGGCTATTTTTGGAGTTATGATGACGCCATCATTATTTAGTTTTAAGGTATTTCCAGTTTTATAATCTAATAGATTAAAATAGTTTTTGAATGTATTAAGGTTATTTGGAATTAAAATGTAAGCAGATAGTGTTTCATCTTTTTTATATTTTAAATCATTTGAATACTGATTAAATAGTAATGGATTTTTGATCATATCTTTTATATTTGTATTTTCTATAGTTTTAATAGAATTATTTAAAACAAGCATATTATCATATTTAAATATTTCTCCATACTGTTTATTACCGACACCATTGACACTATCTTTTAGGGCAAAACCTAAGAAGATTAAACAGGTACATCCAGCTGAACCAATTAGGGTCATGAAGACTCTTTTTTTATATCTGAAAATATTTCTGGTAGTGATTTTTGATGAAAATGATAGCTTTGACCAAAATAATTTTATTTTTTCTAAGAATATGGTTTTACCGCTTTTAGGACTAGCTGGTCTTAATAAGGTAGCTGGTTTTTGTTTTAATTCTTTATATGAATTCCATAGTGTTACAACTATCATTAAAGTGATGGCAACTACAAGACAAGCTATGAAAAGTTTTATATCAAAGTAGTATTCCAATCTTGGAATGTGGAATTGAAATATATTATAAACAAGTGGTGGAATAAAGAATGTCCCTATTAAATATCCGATAATGGCGCCTATTATAGTTCCTGATAGAACGTAACACAAATAGTTTAAGATGATTCTAGCATTAGAAATTCCAAGTGATGAGAAAGTTCCCATTTCCGTTCTTTCTTCATTTATCATTCGGCTCATGGTGTTTGATGTCATCAAGAAAACAATTGACACAAAGATTAAAGGAATAATGGTAGCAATAGTTGTTACTTGAAAATACTGATTTTCTAAGGTACTATAACCGGTTACCTCTGAGTTTCTATTAGTAATATACCATTTTGATTCGATGTTAGGGATTTGTGCTAGCTTATTTGGACTAGCTATAGCTGCATTCATTAAATTTGCTTTTATTTCATTTAATCTAATTTCTTCTCTTTCTTTTTGTATATCTTCTACTTCATCTGTTAGATCTTCTAAAAAATCATCATAAGCTCTAGAATATGGAACTTCATCATCTTCTTTGTTACCTAAAATATATATTTCGGTATAAACATCTTCGGTAAAGACGTTTTTTGGAATATATATATATGAGTGCAATTTCCCAGAGCCAATATTGGTATAACCATAATTAGTACCAGTGTAAAGTGGTGAAATGATAGTTCCTACAACTTTAAATTTGGTTTGCGTTAAAGGAGTATCTTCACTTGTTATTTCTATGGTATCCCCTACTTTATAAAATGAACTATCGGCTAGGCATTCGTTCTCATTTTGGGGAATTCTTCCTTTTTCTAATTTATATTTATTAACATTTTTGGTAATAGCGTGAACTTTAATGGCATCTTCACCAGTTAATACAGTAGTAGTGAATGACCCTTCGGCCCTTTTAACACTTGACAATTTTTTTAAAACATTTAAATCGTTTTCAGTAAGTCCTAAGGTACTTCTTACAGTTAAATCCATGAGATTTGTTTCATTATAATAATCGTTTTGAAGTGTTTTGATACTTGGTACTGAACTTTGAATGCCAGCATAAAAACCAATACCGATTAAAACAATTATTAATAAAGAAAAGTACCTTCCAAATGAGTGTTTTAGTTTTCTAATGGTATTTTTAAAAAGCATATAATCACCACACTATCTCTTTTGGGTCTTTTGGATTTTTGTTTATTTTTACGTCGATTACTGTTCCATTTTTAACGGTTATTACTTTATGAGCTACTTCAGCAACCAACGAGTTATGAGTAATAACGATGGTTGTGATATGAAATTTTTCACAGGTTGTTTTTAGAAGTTCTAATATTTTACTTCCAGTATTACTATCTAGTGCTCCAGTGGGTTCATCACAAAGTAATATTTTAGGATTTTTAGCAATAGCTCTGGCAATGGCAACTCTTTGTTGTTCACCGCCTGAAAGTTGGGCTGGAAAGTTATTTAGTCTATTTTCTAGTCCAACGGATTTTAATATTTCTTTAGGATTAAAAGCTTTTTTTGAAAGCTGGCAAGCTAGTTCAACATTTTCTAAGGTAGTTAGATTCATTATTAGATTATAAAATTGAAAGACAAAGCCGATATCATGTCTTCTATATAAAAGTAAATCGTGGTTTTTAAATTTAGCAATATTTTTGCCATCGACATAAATATCTCCTGAGGTAGCACTATCCATACCGCCTAACATATTTAAAATGGTTGTTTTACCAGCGCCTGATGGACCTAAAATAACGACAAACTCTCCTTTTTCTATTTCAAATGAACAGTTTTCAACGGCTTTTACTTCGACGCTTCCTTTATATATTTTTCCTACTTTATCAAATTTAATATAGGCCATATTATCACCACTTTCTATATTTATTATATACTGTTTATTTTTCTATATCAATACCTATTGGACAGTGGTCACTACCATATATATCACTATATATAGTAGTATTTTTAACGTTTTTATAAATATATTTCTTCATTTATTTTGAAATAATAAAAACTAGTCATCATTGACTAGTTCGTAAAA
Organism: uncultured Bacilli bacterium; assembly: GCA_944358415.1. Taxonomy (GTDB): domain Bacteria; phylum Bacillota_I; class Bacilli_A; order RF39; family UBA660; genus Coprosoma. The sequence continues at coordinate 8,021 of CALVRA010000031.1, forward strand.
TGCCTCACGGCACCTGTCATAGTATAATTTTTTGCAAAATTATACAGTCAAAAGCATTCCTGCTCCTGTGTTTACATATTATCATTAAAAATTTGAATTGTCAAATCAAATTGTATATTCGGTCGCGTTTCAAAAGTACGGAAAAATAAAAAAGTATAAAAAAAGAGTGATTAATTCCCAAAAATAAATTATAATT
>CALVRA010000032.1 GCA_944358415.1 uncultured Bacilli bacterium
ACTCTTGAATCAGCAGCTACAATACGGTAAAATGGTTTTCTTTTAGCTCCCATTCTTAAAAGTCTTAATTTAACTGCCATATTATCCCTCCATTTCTAAAAATAATTCTACCATATAAGTCAATACCTGTCAACCTTTTTTGTATAACACTTATTGTTGCCAATATATTTATCAATATCAACCATAAAACCCTTAGGCACAAAAGTTTTAGGTATAAATAAACTTTTTCTATCACTAACAGATAAAACTTCACAGTTTTTCATATCATTTTGTAAATTTTCACCAACAAGCCAATAATATATATACCTATTAACCATTCCATGACTAAAAACAAAAATATAATCATAATCATTTTTCAAAATATCTTCTTCAAACCTCTTAGCCACATCTTTGACTCTATCTCTAACCATATTTCGACTTTCACCACCAGTATAAATCGCACTTTCTAAATCCTTTTTTGCATCTTCAAAATATCTTTTACTCTCAGGATACATTTCCAAAACCTCAGAAATAGTATGCGCATAATGTACCCCAGAATTAAACTCATACAAATCATCTAAAACTTTAATCTCATAATCACCATTCATTTTAGTTAAAGCATAATCTAAAGTCTGTTTAACCCTATAATATGGACTTCTATATATAAGTATTTTACCTTTAAAATCATTCAAAAACTCACCAAGTTCTAAAGCTTGATTCACTCCATATTCCATTTCAATAGGCATATCCTTATCTAAAGCAATCTTCCAAAGTCCTCTTTGATTATTATAACTCGCATTATTAGCTGGTGTAAAAGCATGTCTTATTAAAAATAATTTTCCCATAAATACCTCCACTACCATTATACAATAAAAGTGCGAATCCTCGCACTATTTCAAATAATCTTCAGATACCTTTTCATCAATTTCCTTCAAAGTATCCTCATCAACATCATCGACTATCTCATCCCAAGGCTCCTCATCATCCTCAACTGCTATCTTAACTTTAGTCTCTCCAACAATTTCAACTCCAAGCTCTTTTTCAATATTAAATGAAATCACATTATCCTTTTCAATATTTACAGAAGAACAAGTTGGCTGTTTTAAACTTCTTACAATAATATCTGTGTCACCTGATAAATCCGCATTTTCCTTAAGCTTTACATTAAACAAATCATTATACTCAATTTTTTTATTAATTACTGCTGTTTTACTATCATTTTCATAAGAATACCAAATATTAATATCAAAAGAACCATCGACACCTATCTTATCACCTGATTTATAACCTTTAAATTTATGATTAATGACCCAGCACCCAAGCACTGTAGTCGGTGCATGTTCTGCATCCAATGTATAACTATTTTTAAAATGCTTTTTTCCTTTACCAATAATTGCCTTGGTTACTATTTCTTTATATGATGCCACATTATCACCCCTCACTTTAAGATATGCAATTCACCTAAAAAAGTACACAAAAAAATGGCCTAAACCATTTTTCCAGCTATTAATAAAATTTTACTAAAAAATTGATCATTCATTAATTTTGAATAAACTTCTAACTTCTCAAGTTCATTCATCTCATTATTATGAATATTATCTATAACCTCATTTTCTTTAAAACTATTAGCTTTTTTACTAGTAAATTTTAAATCTATTTTACTTTCTGTAAGTACATTTTCATCCAAAGTTTTTTTATAATTTAAATCTAAAGTATACTTAGTTTTACTTTCATTAAAAGTAAATATAAAATCACCATTTTCTAAACTACCATCAATATTCTGTTTACTATATGTATATTTGTTGTCACCATTACTAACTAAGCTAAAACTTTCCTCTCCCTTAAAATCTAATCTTAAAAATTCATTGGTCTTATTATCAACATATAATAAAATCTCAAATTTATCCGATTTCTTTAACTCATCTTTTATCTTAGTTAAATAATTTTGAATTGAATTTCTAATATCATCATTACTAACACCCCTCATCTTAGCCAAAACACTAGTAAGCTCATCATTAGCCTTTAAAGTATTAATGAATGTCTCTGATACCCTATCTCTATTCTTACTATCAATTACTAAGCTCATCTCATAAGCTTTTACATTTTCGCCATTAATATTTATATTTTTTTTAGAAGAATATATTTTCTCATCTGAAATCACTTTATCAATAGCTTGATTTAAGCCTTTCAAAATAATAATACTATCCGCACCGCCTATAAAATAACTCAAAGGATTACTATTCATCTTTATATATTTTTCACTAAAAGATGAAAATGAAACATAACTATTATTTCCATCACTATATAAAATCATTGGAATATCTTCTTCTAAATTAATATTCACATCCATATAAATCTGTGAATTTAAATTATCTTTCACATAATCCGCACTTAAACTCATGCCGTCTAAATCTTTGGATAAAAGATTTTCTTTAGTATTGACAGAATAATCTAAACTTAAATTACCATCCATAACATCATAAACATTATCATTTATACTACTTTCTAAATAATCAAATAAACCATCAACTGTACTTGTAAATAAAGTCTTAGGATTATTTCTAAAAAACATAAATCCAAGTATAATTGCAATAATTAAAATTAAAAATATTGAAATAAGCCAAGGTAATTTTGACATTCTTGCTTTCGCACTATTTGTAACAATGTCAGTATAATCAATATCAAAATTATCAAGATTTGCATCATCATCCAGCAAAGAATCCTCTAAAGCATCATTCGTCCTATCCTCTACTTTTTTTACAAACTCTTTTATTTTATTTTTAGCATTATTTTCAGTATCTTTCATATACTTATCTCCTACTCTTTACATCAATAATACCAAAATAACAAACAAATTTCAAGAAAAAAGATATAACCAAAATAGCTATATCTTACTTTGAAAGAATTTTTACTTTAACATTTTGTTTTTTCTTCCTATATTCAAGCTCCTGCATAACTAACCTCAAAAATAATTCTCTTTGTTCATCAGTAGTTAAACTATTAAGCATTTCCTCAGCATTAGGCAATCTATCATTTTTTCTTAAAACCTTAGAAGTAACCTCAGTAAGTGGTGCATATTTTATTGCCTTTTTATTTAATTTTTCTTTTCTTTTTTGATATGGACCTGCAATATATTTTTCCACTCTATCTATATTATAATTTTGAAGCATTACACAACTTCCATTAATAAATGCAAAAATACTTTCTTTGATTAATCCTAATATAAATAATATATTAACTAAAGTAATGTTTCCAAACACATTATTTATAGATAAAATTAGTAACAAAGTATAAATAGGTAATTTTATAAAATTAATTTTTAAACCTTTATTATGTATTTTCTTATTAACATTTAACCAAAACAAAGTCTCTTCTGGATTATCTTTATTAAAATGATAATTAATATTTTCCGCACGATTATTTTCTCTTTTAATTAACATCAAACTATGTTTATACCAAAATACAATTTTCTCTTTATCTTCTTCGCTTCTAGCTTGAGATAATAACTTATTTCGCCTATCTTCTAATTTTCTAATAACAAAATCATCTATATGAATTTTATTAAAAATTTTATATTTCATTTTTTCTATACAAAACACAGCTTTTTTAAACAATTTTAAATACAAATTCATATATACCTCTTAAAAATTCATTTTTTTAATAATAATATTTTTTTTTGATTCTTTAGGAATATCTCCATCGTTATAATCGCCTTCACTTAATAAATCCATAATTTTATTATACTCTTCAAAATCAGAAGTTCTTAATTCATCTAAATAATCAACCACACTTTTTTGAAGTAATTCTCTATATTCATCTGAACTAAATTCATCATTATTTTCAGATAATAAATTTATTCTATAATCAAGCTCTTTTGCTATATTATCATCAGAAATATCTGCTCCTACCAAATCTTCTGATAAACTTTCTAACTCTTCATCAGATAAAGAAGACACATACTCACTAATCTCTTGAAGTTTATTTGCATGACCAACTGCAGACATATAACACCCACCACAAATCATGCTACTACCTACCGTCGTCGAAAGACTAGAAAAAATTAATGGTTCATTTCTTTCGTCCATTCCTATAATTAAAGATGTTGTCAAAACAGAACTTCCACAAACACCTAAACTGCTACCTAAAATTTCAAAATCCATTTAAATCACTTCCTTAAAATATTTTTTGATATTATAATTGAAATAACACATTGTGTCAAATCAACAAAATATTATATATTATAAAAGATAGCCCTTAAGCTATCTCTCCATTCATACTCCAAGTTTTAACTTCAGTAATCTTCACATCCACGATCTTTCCTAACATTTCCTTAGGAGCTTTCACATTAACAAGTTTCATTGTCTCTGTATAACCAGCAAGACATCCCTCTTTATCACTTTCTTCATCAAGTAATACCTTAACTGTTTTATTCAAATACTTTTTATTAGCTTCTAAAGCATACTCATTCACAAGTTCATTTAATCTATGTAATCTCTCTTCCTTAACCTTTAAAGGTGTTTCATCTTTCATCTTAGCTGCTGGTGTTCCTTCTCTTGGTGAAAAAATAAAAGTAAATGCCGAATCATACTTACACTTTCTAACTACATCTAAAGTATCCTCAAAATCATCATCACTTTCTGATGGAAAACCAACAATAATATCAGTTGTAATAGCTACATTGGGAATATTTTTCTTAATCTTATCAAATAACTCTAAATAAGACTTTTTAGTATATCTTCTTCCCATAAGCCTCAAAATCCTATCAGAACCAGATTGTAAAGGTAAATGAATATAAGGCATAATATTAGGATATTTCGCTATCACATCAATCATCTTATCTGTAAAATCCCAAGGATGAGATGTTACAAATCTAACTCTTTCAATTCCTATTTTAGCCACAGCTTCAAGCAAATCACTCATATCAAATTCTAAATGTAAATCCTTACCATAAGCATTTACATTTTGTCCAAGCAAAGTAACCTCTTTATACCCATCATCTTTTAAAGCTTTAACCTCAGAAATTATATCATCAAATCTTCTACTCCTTTGTTTACCTCTAGTATAAGGTACAATACAATAAGTACAAAATTTATCACATCCATACATAATATTAACCCATGCTTTATATTTATTATCTCTTTTAGCCGGCATTTTCTCTATTATATTGCCCTCACAGCTATATACCTCAATATCAATATTTTTTTGATGCATAGCTCTATTTAAAATTTCTGGTAACTCATGAATATTATGTGTTCCAAACACAAAATTTAAAAAACTAAACTTATCTAATATTTCATTAACTACAACTTCCTCTTGTGCCATACATCCACAAATTCCTGCAATAATATTGGGTTTTTGCTCCTTCAAATGTTTAATTCTTCCAATCATTCCAAAAACCTTATTATGCGCATTCTCACGTATCGCACAAGTATTTAATAAAATCAAATCCGCATCCATCATATCAAAAGTTTCACTAAAACCCATCATCTCTAAAATAGCTTTAATATTCTCTGAATCATGAACATTCATCTGACAGCCATAAGTTTTAACAAAATAAGTTTTACCAGTTCCTAAAGTCTTTAAATCATCACGTATATGAAAATCTTCTATCTTAACTAAAGATTTAGTTCTTTTTCTCGCTTCTTCTAAATGTGGTTTCAACATATAAATCACTTCCTCAAAGATAATACCACAAAATAAAGAAAAAAGCTAGTCAAAAACTAACTACAATCTTTTATTTCATATGTATACCTTTTACCATTAGTTGTCGAAATAACCACACATACTGAATTAGGATCTATAGTATCTCCAGACTCTAAATCCTTTATATCAGAAGATGAATATCCCTCATCTTGTAATCTACTAAGCTGAACTTGTAAAGGATCTTCTCCAGCCTCAGGTAACTCATCTTTATGATCAGAAGCCCAATTTTTTGCACCTAAAATAACTGACTCATTCTGATATTCCTTACTATCAGAAATACCTTCACGCAAATTAGTCACCACATTTGGAACAATAATCAAAGTTAATAATGACAAAATAACAATAACTCCAATAAGTTCAATTAAAGTAAATCCTCTATTTTTCATATCCTCACCTACACTAATTATATATAAACTAAAAATAAAATGCAAGAAAAAAGAGGCTTAAACCTCTCCAATAACAATCAAAATCATTGGCTTACACTCTGTTTGTTCATAAAAATACTTACCCACCTTATCTCTAATTCCAAGCTTAACCTTAGAAAAATCAACATAATTTGACTTCGTATTTTCTTTAATAACTTCACTCGCAATTTTTTCAGCCTCTTTAATCAAATTAATATTATCACGAACAAATATAAATCCTCTTGTAAGCACCTCTGGACCAGCCAAAACTTCTTTAGTTTGTTTATCAATTGTCGCCGTGATAATAACAATACCACTATCACTCAAAAGCTCACGATCCTTAAGTACAAGCTCACCAACATCTCCAGCCGCAAGTCCATCAATTAAAATATCATCAACAGGTACTTTCATACCATTATCTATAAGTTTACCATCTTCAAAATAAGCTACCTCACCATTTAATCTAAGTAAAATATGTTCATCATCCATACCAACCTCTTTAGCCACATTCGCATTAGCTACTTGATGACGATACTCACCAATAACCGGCATATAATACTTAGGCTGCATCAAATCTATCATAAGCATTAAATCCTCAGAAGAAGCATGATGAGATAAATATTTACGTTTAGAAAGTTCAATAACATTTGCCCCTATCTTAGCTAAACCATCAAGAAGTTTTGTTGCTGTTCTTTCCATACCATCCTCAATTGGTGAAGCAAATATAATCGTATCATCTGGTGTAACAGTAATAAATTTATCATAACCTCTAACAATTCTCTTTAAATTAGAAAATGGTCTTTCCCTTTCATCCGAAACAATAATAACAACTTTATCATCACGAACATGATTAATAGGTAAAATCCTTTTTTTATCAAAATCAATATATTTCATATCAATAGCTTTTAAAATAACACTTTCTAAACTCTTACCCATTATAACCACATTACGATTAGTTTTCTTAAGTTCATTAAAAAGTTCTTGGATTCTATAAAGTTGAGCCTGATAAATATTATATAAAATTCTTCCATTCGTTCTATTTAAAATTTCAAAAATAGCTTTACCTGTACGATGATGTGGTGAAGTAAATCCTTTTTTTTCCGCATATATAGATTCAGAAAGCAAACATAAAACACCTTGCTTGCCAACATAAGCTAACTTTCCAATATCCGTTTTATATGGTCCAAGCATCGTTGAATCAAAAACAAAATTACCTGTATAAAATATAGCTCCATCCGGAGTATATAAAACAAAACCTACATTCTCTGGAACCATGTGTGTAAGTGAAATTGGAAAAATACTATTCTTACCAAAATTAATCTTCTTATGTGGTTTAATAATATTTAAATTTTTAATATTTAAATTATCTGTTAAAAGCTCACTTTTTATAATTTCTATCGTAAAACTAGTACCGTATATTGGCAAATCAGGAATATCTTTTAATATCTCTGTAAGTGCCCCCATATTATCATAATGTCCGTGTGTAATAAATATACCCTTAATATTCTTTTTATTTTTCTTAATATAATCATAATTTGGAATAATATAATCTACTCCAAGCATCTTATCATCGGCGTATTTTAAACCTGCATCAAATATAAATATGTCTTTATCAACATCTACAACATACATATTTTTTCCGTCTTCATTTAATCCGCCGAGTGCGAAAATTTTTATTTTACTCATTTCTTCTCCTTTCTAAAGTGTTTAAAAGCCAAAGTAATTATAACAAAAAAAGCTTTAAAAAGCAATTTTACTATATAAATAGGTCGCGTTTCAAAAGTACGGAAAAATAAAAAAGTATAAAAAAAGAGTGATTAATTCCCAAAAATAAATTATAATTA
>CALVRA010000033.1 GCA_944358415.1 uncultured Bacilli bacterium
GGTTAGTGACTCGTTTTTTATATAAAAACAGTGTCGGTGAAATTTTATTCACCAACACTATTTATTATAGAACCTTTCTTTACATTTTTTATGTTTTTATTATTGATAAATCTAAAATAATTGGTTATAATTTATATAGTAAAGGAGAGTAATTTATGCGAAGAAAAAAAATGAAAGCTCAAAAAAGAATAATTGTGGTGGGAGCTTTGAGTTTACTTTTGTGTTTTTCAATAGCTTATGCGGCTTTTAATACAACTATTAGTTTAAGAGCAAAAGGAAATATTAAAAAGGTTACTTCAGCAAGTAAACTTAGAAAATTAGCTGATGCGAAATCTAGTGATGGTTTATTTGCAGATCCTTATGAAAATGGAAGATATTTTTTTAAAGGAGCAGATCCAAACAATTATATAATATTTAATAATGAGGAGTGGAGGATTGTTTCAGTTGAATATGATGATACTATTAAAATAGTTAAAAATTCTCCTTTAGAAGATACTTTGTCATTTGATAGTGTGAATAGTACTGATTGGAATCAGGTATCAATAAATAAATTTTTAAATGAGACTTATGCTCCTAGTTTACTTGATTTAGATAGTGTTGTTGAACATAATTTCGCAATTGGAGCAGTTACTTTAAATAGTGATTATAGTAATATGACTTTAAATGATCAAATAACAAGTGAGAATGGTAATTATTGGAATGGAAAAATTGGATTAATTACAGCAAGTGAATATTTAAGAGCTAATAATAATACTGATGAATGTGGAAGTTTATATTTAAATAATACTAATTATGAAAAATGTAGGACAACTAATTATTTGAATCAAATATTGGCTACAGATTATACAGTTTTTTGGACAATGTCGCCAATTATTAATAATACGATTTCTAATGTAGTAGAAGACGATAGTATTATTAATGATGATGCTGAAAGTGTTATTGATGAAAATAGTGATGGTACGGAGTCTAATACACAAAATAGTTTAGAAGAAAAAGGTCTTGTTTTAGATAATAAATATAATTATGTTTTTGGGGTTAGTGTTCCATTTAAAAATACTGATTTTAAAGAACAGGAAATTCCTATTGGAAGTGTTAATCCAACTAATGTTTCAACTTCTTATAGTGTGGTGCCAGTTTTATATTTGAATGCGGATGTTGTTTTAGAAGGTAATGGAACTAAAGATGATCCTTTCATTATCGAAAAATAATGTTATAAGTGAACTTTGATGTTTGCTTTTTTCTTTCTCTTTAAGTATAATGGTATAGGTGATATAAATGTTTGAAAATTTAGGCGATAGATTACAGAATGCTTTAAATAAAATAAAAGGTTATGGAAAAATAACGGAAGATAATATTGGAGATGTTACAAGAGAGATTAGACTTGCTTTGCTTGAAGCTGATGTTAATTATAAGGTTGTTAAAGAATTTGTTAATAATGTGAAAGAGAAAGCTTTAGGTGAAGAGGTTAAAAAGAGTTTAAAACCTGGTGAAGTTTTTGTTAAAATAGTTAAAGATGAGTTAGTAGAATTACTGGGTAAGGAAGATGAACCTTTAGTTATTGTAAAGCCAATGACTATTTTAATGATGTGTGGACTTCAAGGATCTGGTAAGACGACGACGACTGGAAAGCTGGCTTTACTTTTAAGGAAAAAATATGGACTTAAACCTTTAATGGTAGCCTGTGATGTTTATAGGCCAGCGGCTATAGACCAATTAAAGCAATTAGGTAAGGAACTTAATATTGAGGTATATAGTGAAGGTAAAGGAAATCCTATAGAAATAGCTAAAAATGCGGTTAATTATGCGAAAGAAAATGGATATAATTATGTACTTATAGATACGGCAGGACGATTACATATAGATGAGGAGTTAATGGAAGAACTTCAAAATATTAATGAAGCTGTTAGTCCAAATGAGATTTTACTTGTAATTGATAGTATGACTGGTCAAGATGCGGTTAATGTGATTACTGGTTTTAATGATTCACTTCCTTTAACTGGTGCGGTGCTTACTAAGTTAGATGGTGATACAAAGGGTGGTGCGGCACTTTCTATTAGGCATTTGACAAACATACCAATTAAGTTTATTGGTGTGTCTGAGAAAATGGATGGTTTAGAGGAGTTTCATCCTGAGAGAATGGCTAGTAGAATACTTGATATGGGCGATTTAATGAGTATGATTGAAAAAGCTGAAGGAGTATTTGATGAGGATGAGGCTTTGAAAGCAGCTAAGAAATTACAAAAAGGTAAGTTTGATTTAGAGGATTTTTTGAAACAGTTAAATCAAGTTAAGAAGTTAGGTCCCCTTGAAAATTTGATTAAATTAATTCCTGGCGCAAAAAAAATGGGTCTTAATAATGTGAGTATTGATCCTAAACAGATGGCCCATGTTGAGGCAATTATTTTATCGATGACGGTAGAAGAAAGAAGGAATCCAGAGATTTTAAAAGCTAGTAGAAAAAGAAGGATTGCAGCTGGTAGTGGAAGAAGTGTAGAAGAGGTAAATAGACTTTTAAAACAATTTGAACAGATGAAAGTTATGATAAAAAGGATGAAAAATGGTGATTTTAAAATGCCATTTTAAAGTTTGAAATTTTATATAAAAAAACAAACAATGGTTTAAAAGCCATTGTTTTTGAATTTATTACATCCACAGCCCGGGTCATTATTGATGATTTGATTTTCTTCAGAGCAACTATATTCTGGAGTGTATGTGTGGTTATAGATGTGTTTATTAATTATATGAGTATGAACTGGGCAGATATGATTTACTTCATGACAGAATTCTCTTTCTATACAGTTATTGATTACTGGCTCCATGATTGGACAGTTTGGCTCAGGACGGCAACAATTTTGACCAAAGCCAAAGTTTCTTTTAAACATTTTCTTTTCCCCCTTATCTAATTTATGATATGAGGGAGTTTGTTTTTTGAATAAGACAAAAGTTTAGAACTATGAAGTGTTTATAAAATTGTTAAGAAAAAATTCTATTACGCAAAATCAAAAATATGTAATAGAATGTTTTTATAAAAAAATAAGCGGTTTTATCCGTTTATTTTTTTATAGATTTCTTCTGGAGAAAGTTTTTTTCCTTCATTTTTATACTGTGGTTTTAGGTGAAGATGAAAGTGTTTTACTTCTTGTTTTAGACCATTATTTTGAACTAGTGTTAGACCGTCAGTGTGTAATTTGTCTTTTAAAAGTTTGTCTATTTTTTTGGCTACATCCATAATATGAAGTAGAGTTTCATCATCAATATCAAATAAGTCTTGATAATGTTTTTTGGGAATTATTAGAGTATGACCGTTAACATCTGGATTTACATCTAAAAATACTTTGACTGTTTCATCTTCATAAATGGTATAAGAAGGTATTTCTCCATTTATTATTTTACAAAATATACAATCCATTTTCATCACCATAATTATTGTACCATTAATTTGAAAAAAATATATAAAAAATAGGTAAAAAATGTTAAAATATAAGGAGGTGATGGAAATGAATATTTTAAAGATAGATAATTTGACTGTGAAGATAGATGATAAGGTTATATTAAAGGATTTTAATTTGGAAATTAAATCTGGAGAAATTCATGCGATTATGGGGCCAAATGGAACAGGTAAATCAACTTTGACTAAGGTAATTATGGGTGATAAGAATTATAAGATTGTTAAAGGAAAGATTAGTTATAATGGTAAGGTTATTAACGATATGCCGGTGAATGAGCGAGCTAAACTTGGTATTTTTTTAGGAATGCAGATGCCACTTGCTATTGAGGGAGTGACTAATGCTGATTTTTTAAGAAGTGCTTTGAGAGCTAAAGAAGGTGATAATTTTAAGTTACTTTCTTTTATTAGAGAAGTTGATTTGCTTACTAAAAAGTTACATATGGATTCTGATATGATTCATAGGGGGATTAATGATGGTTTTTCTGGTGGTGAGAGAAAGAAAAATGAGATTTTACAGATGAATATTTTAAAACCAGATGTAGTTTTATTAGATGAAATTGATTCGGGACTTGATGTGGATAGTTTGAAATTAGTTGGACAAGCGGTAATGGATTATTATAATGAAAAGAAACCAGCTATTTTGCTTGTGACTCATTATCAAAGGTTACTTGATTATATTAAGCCTGATTTTGTGCATATTATGAATGATGGAAAAATTGTCATAAGTGGTGATAGTTCACTTGCTTTGAAGGTTGAAAAAGAAGGTTATGACAAAGTAGGTAAGTGCGATGAATAGATTAAAGATATATGGTGAAGATATTGAGATAGAAAGTAAGAATGGAATAGAGATTAGTATAGGTGAAGCTAGTAAATTTTTCAATGTTCAAAGTGTGAAAATAAAGGTTTTAGAGGATACTGATATTGTGATAGATGCACATAATGTGGATATAAAGTTAGACTTTTATATTAATGTTTTAGAGAATGTTAATGTTAATGTGTATGAATATAAACACGATGGAGATTACAAATTTCAATATAAGTATTATTTAGAGAAAAATAGTTTTTTAAATATTGAAAAGGTAAATGATGGTAATGAAATTAAAGAAATGACAGTTATAAATTTGAATGGTGATGGGGCGAAGGTAAATTTTAATTTGAAAACGATTAGTAAAAATCATGAAAAATATAATTTTTTAGTGTATCATAATGCGAAAAATACAGTTAGTAACATAATAAATAATGGGGTTAATATTTTAGACGGTGATTTGGAATTTAATGTTTCAGGTTTTGTTTCTAAAGGAACTATAGGTTGCGATATTAATCAAAGCGCGAGAATTATTAATTTGACTGAAAATATATGCATTATAAAACCTAATTTATTTATTGATGAAGAAGATGTTTTAGCTAGCCATAGTGCTTTAATTGGAACTTTTTCTTCAGATGAGATATTTTATTTGATGAGTAGAGGTATTAGTGAGAAGGAAGCTTTGATGTTACTTACTAAAGGATTTCTTTTGAAAGGTATTTTATATTATAAAGAAGTTTTAGAGGATATTACTAATAAGTATTGGAGGTGAGGTTATGAACCGTGATAATTTTGATATTTTAAAGACAGGTATTATTTATTTTGATAATGGAGCGACAACTTTAAAACCGAGAGTTTTAAGTGAGGCAATCGCTGATTATTATAATAATTATAGTTCTAATGCACATAGGGGTGATTATACATTAAGCATAAAAGCAAGCGAAAAGTATGAGCAGACGAGAAGTTTAGTTAAAGAGTTAATTAATGCGAAAAAAAATTCAGAGATTGTTTTTACTAGTGGGGCAACTGATTCAATGAATAAAATTATCTTTGGTTTTTTTAGAAATTATTTGAATGAGGGAGATGAAGTTTTACTTACAAAAAGTGAGCACGCTTCTAATTTACTTCCATGGTTTGAACTTAAAGATGAAAAAAATTTAAAGATAAGTTATATTGAGCTTGATGATAATCATGAAGTTTTGATAAGTAATGTTCAAAAAGCAATTAGTCCTAGAACGAAAGTTATTTCTTTAGCTCATATAAGTAATGTAGTTGGCGATGTTAGAGATATTAAGAAAATTATAAGTTTGGCCCACAGCATGGGAATATTAGTTTTAGTTGATGGAGCTCAGAGTGTACCACATATGAAGGTGGATGTACAAGATTTGGATGTAGATTTTTTAGCTTTTTCTGCACATAAGATGTGTGGTCCAACAGGAGTTGGTGTTTTATATGGTAAGGAAAAATTTTTAAATGAGACTAAACCTATTATTTTCGGTGGAGGAATGAATGCGGATTTTAATCCTAATGGTGAACGTGTTTATAAGGCTTTGCCGGATAGACTAGAAGCTGGAACCCCAAATATTGCTGGAGTTATTGGCTTTGGTTATGTGATTAAATATTTGATGGATATTGGAATGGAAAATATTCAAAAGTATGAACTTGAATTAAAAAAATATTTGGTCAAGAGATTAAAGGAAATTAAAGAAGTTAAAATATATAATGAAAATAGTCAAAGTGGGGTTGTAACTATTAATTATGAGGGTATTTTTCCACAGGATTTATCGATTTATTTAGATAAATATAATATTTGTACAAGGGCTGGTAATCATTGTGCGAAGATTTTAAAAGATGAGTTTCATGTAAAAAATACGTGCCGAATTAGTTTGTATTTTTACAATACTAAAGAGGAAATTGATAAGCTCATTTTTGCTTTAAAAAATCCTAGGATAAAAGAGGAAATTATATAGTTTTCTCTTTTAATTTGACTTATTTTTGTTATGTGATATGATATGTTTTCGAAAGGGTGATACTTTGTTTGAAATAGAGTGTGCGGAGGGTATAGATATAAACTATTTTGAAGAGGAATATAATAAAAATAAGTCAAAAATAGATTATTTGGTTGATAATATTCATGATTTGGATAAAGTTTTGGATGAAATTGGTTACGATAATATTTTTAATCTTTTGATATTTTTAAATTTATGCCAGGAAAATTATATTGTTTTGTCTTTGTCCCATAAATTAGAAACTTACTGTCATCAAAAAGAAGATGAGAAATTTTTGGAATTTTTTAGCTATGTTCAGGATGATGATTTAGATAGCTTTTTTGAGAATTGTGATGATAGTGATATATGTAAGCTGCGAAGATGTTTTGATGGTGATAAGGAGCTTAGAAATGCATTTCCTTCGGTTTGTGATATGGTTATGAAAAGAATTTATTGATTTGGATATTTGTTTAAATTAATGTATAATGGAAATGGTGGTTAATGATGAAAAGAAGCGTACTTATCTGTAATCCGAATAGTGGTAAAAACAATAAGGAAATATTAGCTGATAAGTTTAAGAGTATTTTAAGTGAATATGGTTATAATACTGAAGTTATTTTTACAAAGTATGCTGGACATGCGAAAAAAATTACTTCGGAATTATCTGATGATATTGATTTAGTGATATCACTTGGTGGTGATGGAACTTTTAATGAAGTTGTGACAGGTAATTTAAAAAGGGATAAGAAATTATTACTTACACATATTCCACTTGGAACGACTAATGATTTAGGAGCTACTTTTGGAATGGGTAAAAATCCAGTTCACAATTTAAAGATGATATTGGAAGGAACTGTTAAAGATTTAGATATTTGTACTATTAATGATGTTCCTTTTGTATATGTGGCTGGGCTTGGTAAGTTTACGGATGTTGCTTATGATACACCTAGGAATTTAAAGAAAAATTTAGGTTATTTTGCATATATGATTAATGCAGTAAAATCTTTTAATAGAAAGACTCATTTGTTTGAGATGAGTTATACAGCAAATGGTGAGGTAATAAAGGGGCTTTATTCATTTGTACTTATTTGTAATGCGAGTAGAATGGGTGGTTTAGAAATTTTACAAGATGTGAAGATGAATGACGGTAAGTTTGAGGTTTTACTTTCTAATATTACGTCTAAAAAAGATATTATTAGAAGTTTATATTTACTTAAGACGAGTGATATTACAAAGGTTCCTGGATTTTATTTTTTTAGAACAGATAATCTTAAAATTAGGTTAAAGGAAATGCCTAAGAAAAGTTTTTGTATAGATGGGGAGATGCTTAAGACAAAGACTAAAAATTATGAGATTAAGATTGTTAAGGGTATAAAGATGCTACTTCCTAATAAGGAGTTAGATAAGATATTTATATGATGGTGTAAAAAAAGTAAGGGCAAAATAGAATGACTAATACAAGAATTATAATTAAATTAATTTTAAAATAAT
>CALVRA010000034.1 GCA_944358415.1 uncultured Bacilli bacterium
AATAACCTGCGTCATTATACACATCTACAATACTATAATCATTTTTCTCACAATATTCTTTAATCATACGAAGTTGTAAATCAATAGAATAACCATTATTTCTTTGGTCATCTGTACTAACTCTTACATAAATACCACATCTCATAAAATATCATCTCCTTACTTGTTTCCTAACTAAAAAGCAAAATAACAAACACTAAATTAAATTTTTTATATTTCTTATTAGTTTCCTCGTTAATAAATGAAAAGTATAGTCTAAACTTTAATTTTATTTAAAAATTTTTAATATTTTTTATTAGTTATCTTATATAAAATAAGTTTTACGAAGTCTATCAATTAATACTTCTCTAATGTTTCCTCACTAAAAAAGAAAAAATAAGGTTTAAATTCTAAGTTTTTGTAAAATTTGAATGGTTTCTGATATTGAATTTTTTTGATTATGCTCTTTAATAAAAAATGGTTTATTAGATATTTCGTTAACTTTATATTCAAGAATTGTAAGAGTAGTAGGATATGTAATTAGATATTCAGTGGGTTCTATAACTTGTAAATTGGTGTGTAGTAGATTTTTAACCTTACCGTTTTTAATTTTGTATTTATAATCCTTAATCACTTCAAGTATTTCCGTATTCGGCTTTAAAGTCTGAATAGTCTTAAATTCAAGCATAAAAAATGTCCTCCTTCCTAGAAAGAGAACATTTAAGTTTCATATATAAAAATAAAAACTTACGAACTTTCTAACGTCCGTAAGTTGTATTCAAATGGAGCAAGTGACCGGAATCGAACCGGCATCTTAGCCTTGGCAAGGCCATATACTAACCGTTGTACTACACCTGCGTCTTTTTAATTATATAATATTTTATGTATCTTGTAAAGGAAAAATGTGATGAAAATAAAAAAACAGTTAATAGCTTTTATTAATTATTAGCTTTTAACTGATTTTTAAATATTTTTCTAAATAAAAATCTAACTAGTGGTCCAGCATAAAACACTTGCCAAAATAAGGCCATTGGAAAACTTAAAGTCCAAGTTTTAATCCAATTTACAAATAGATTTTCCCATCCTTTGAATTCAAACAGCAAGTTAGCTATTAATGTCATGATTGGACACATGAAAGCAACTGTTAGACAAGATATCATCAGTGTTATGAATATAGACTCTGTTTTTTCTACGTTTAATATTTTAAAAGTGATTATTTTAACGATTTTACCAACAAATAGAAATTCTATTAAGAAAGCTATAAGGCATGTTAAAGGTAATGCTTTTAATGCTTCTAAGAATATTTCGTTAGAAAGTCCACCACTATTAATAGATATATTATAGGTTACCATAGCAAATACCATTAATATAACCATCATAATACCAAATATTATATCTTGAAATTTAGTTTTGGCCATATAAAAACCTCCTTTCATTTTAAAAGAAGATTGTGTTTGTTCGTTAATCATTTAAAAATGTTCGTTTCCAATTATACCAATTTCTTTTTGACATGAGTAATTATAGCAGATTTTTTTTATTTGTGTAAGTGAAAATGAATAATTTACATAATTATTTATCCATGATAAAATTGTTGTAGAGGGAAAATATGGAAAAAGTAAAAGGATTATCAGAAGAAGAAGTTTTAAAATTACAAGAACGTGGCTTAGTTAATTATAATGCGGATGTTAAGACAAAATCAATTGGTCAAATAATTATGATGAATTTTTTCACATTATTTAATTTTTTGAATTTTGGTTTAGGTCTTGCAATTTTTCTTGTGGGTTCTTATAAAAATTTACTTTTTCTAGGAGTTGTTTTCTGTAATACTTTTATTAGTACAGTTCAAGAAATTAGAAGTAAAAGAACTATTGATAAATTATCTTTGCTTAATGAAAGTAAGGCTACTGTTATTAGAGAAGGGGTAGAAAAGCAAATTGGGATCCATGATATTGTTTTAGGTGACATTATTAAACTTAGAGCTGGTAATCAGATTGTTTGTGATAGCCGGATAATTTCTGGTGAAATTTTGGTCAATGAATCTTTAATTACTGGAGAGTCTGAGTCAGTAACTAAAAATAAAGATATGGATATTTTATCAGGAAGTTTTGTGGTTAGTGGCGGCTGCTATGCAGAAGTTATTCATGTTGGGAAGGATAATTATACGGCTCAGATTTCGGCAGAGGCTAAGTATATTAAAAAAGTAAACTCTGAAATTATGAATTTTATTAATAAAATTATTAAGTATATATCTATTGCAATTATTCCAATTGGGGTTTTACTTTTTGTAGGACAAATGGATTCTGGTAGTTTTGGTGATACTATAGTTCATGTGGTGGCGGCTTTAATTGGAATGATTCCAGAGGGGTTAGTTTTACTTACTAGTACGGTTTTAGCTATTAGTGTGATGAGGCTTGCAAAGTATAATGTGCTTGTGCAGGAACTTTACTGTATTGAGATGCTTGCTAGAGTAGATACAGTTTGTTTAGATAAAACTGGAACGATTACAAAGGGAGAAATGGAAGTTTCGAAGTTAGTGCCTCTTAATGGAACTAGTATGAATGAGATAGTAGATGCACTTAGTATGATGAGTTATCACATGGAAAATGATAATCAGACGATGGCAGCTATTAGTAAGAAATATGCTAGAAGATGTGATAATAAGGTGTTAGAAATAGTACCGTTTTCATCACAAGCTAAATGGTCTGGTATTTCGTTTGAAAATGTCAGTTATATTTTAGGGGCACCAGAGATTATTTTGAAAGATACTTCTTCGATTGACAAAGAGCTTGATATGTATGCATCTAGTAATAGGACAATACTTTTATGCAAGGTTAATCATAAATTGAATAAGACTTTGCCTTCTTCAGTTACGGTAATGGGACTTGTTATTATTAGTGATAAGATTAGGTTAGAAGCAAGGAGTACTTTAGAGTATTTTAAAAAACAAGGTGTTGATATTAAGCTTATTTCTGGTGATAATCCAAAGACTGTAGCTTATGTAGCTTCAAAAGTGGGGTTTAAGGATATTAGATATATTGATATGAGTAAATGTAATCTTCCGGCGATAGAGATTGCGGATAAATATAATGTATTTGGAAGAGTAAAACCAAAACAGAAGAAGGATTTAATTGTCGCACTTAAGGCTTTGGGTCATACTGTTGCAATGACTGGTGATGGAGTTAACGATGTTTTAGCCTTAA
The DNA here is from genome assembly GCA_944358415.1 of uncultured Bacilli bacterium. Taxonomy (GTDB): domain Bacteria; phylum Bacillota_I; class Bacilli_A; order RF39; family UBA660; genus Coprosoma. The sequence continues at coordinate 3,180 of CALVRA010000034.1, forward strand.
AAGAGGCAGACTGTAGTGTGGCGATGAATAGTGGTAGTGATGCAGCTAGGAGTGTGTCACAGCTTGTGCTTTTAGATTCTAATTTTGCTTCAATGCCTAAGGTTGTTGCAGAGGGTAGACGAAGCATTAATAATATACAAAGATCTTCTTCACTTTTCCTTTGTAAGACAGTTTATGCGACGCTTTTGGCAATTATCTTTTTGTTTTTGCCATTTAGTTATCCATTTGAGCCAATTCAACTTACTTTAGTTAGTATGGTGACGATTGGTATTCCTTCATTTATTTTAGCTTTGGAGCCAAATAATGAAAAAATTAATGGAAAAATTATTGTTAATGTATTAAAAAGGTCATTACCGACGGCTTTGACAATTGTTTTTAATATTTTAATTATTATTTTAATTTCATTGTTTATAAAGTTAACTGATGATGAAATTTCAACTTTATGTGTTATTTTGACTGGACTTACTTCGTTTATGCTTTTATATAGAATAAGTGTGCCTTTTAATAAACTTAGAAGATGTTTATTTGGATTTTTGTTTGTTATGTTTGTGTTTGAAATTGTCTTTTTAAGAGATTTGTTTTCACTTACAATTTTGAATTTGAAACTTTTGATTTTAATAGTTGCTTTATTTATGACTGGTATAGTTTTATTTAATATTTTTACAGATTTATTTTATAAAATTTCTAAAAAAATTAAATTTTAAGAAAAGCCTTTAATTTTGGGCTTTTTTTGTAGTATTTGTTGACATTGTGTGTAAATAAGATGTATAATGATATTAATAATAAAGTGGGTGATGACATGAATGAGGTAAAAGATTTAGGGGCTATAAATCAGATTCGTGATGTTACGCGTGATCATATAGATTGGATAAAATCACAACTTTTGAAACCCAATAATTTTATTGTAGCTAAGGGCCGTGAGGTATGGGTTGATGTTCCTAATAGTAAACTTAAAAATATTGTGACAATTCCAAGTAAAAGTGATTCTAATTATCGTAAAGCTTGGGTAAGGGTTTATAATTTGGCGGTTGATTATTTAGAAGGTAGTTTGAGTTATGCTTTTATGAAAGGTGAACTTGATTATAGAATGATAGATTGGCCTACTTTTGATGCAAATAATGCAGATTATGCTCGTAGTCTTGAAGTTATTTTAGATAAGTATAAACTTTTTTTAGAGGCTAAAAGAAAGTTAGAAGCTGAGAGACCTAAGGTTATGGTTAGTAAAAGTAGCGTTGTTTTAAATCCAGTAAATAACCAAGTGATTACTGATTCATATCAGGAGGAAGTTTTAGAAAAACCTATAGAAGAGCCGGAGGTTTTAGAAGAGAAAGTTCAAGAAGAAATTTTAAGTGATAGTAAAGGTTTTGAATTTGTGGCTCAGAAAATTTTAGATGGTGATAAGCTTAGTCAAAGGGATTTTCGAAGTTTAAGAGAAAACAATGTTGATTTAGTAATACTTCCTTGTCAAAATGTTGATAATATAAAAGAAGAAAAACTTTTTTTAGAAAATATGCATGTATGTAGTGATGAAGGAATAAAAACCGGAGCTATGATATATGGAAGTGCGACTGATGAGAGGGAAGCGGTTTATGAGGTTAAGAAAATTTTAAAGTTATTAGATCAGTGTGGATATGGATTTATGAGATATGTTATTTACGAGGTTAATGATGACTTTGTGTTAAAAAATAAAGATAGTGAGATGAAGTTACTTAGTTTAATTAATGCCTATTCTATGATTGCGGAAGGACTTAGTAAAGAGAAATATTTACCAATGATTTCAATGAATGTTACTAGTAAGAAAATTTTAAGTGATATTTATACAAGATATAATTTAGAAAATAAGTATGAAACTATTTTTGTAACTTTGGTTAGAGAGTTAGATGAACTTGATAAGGGGGATTCAACAATACTTATGGATCCTCAATACGATTACGATTTACTTACAATAAGAGATACGAAATTTAATTATGGACAGATGCTTCAAGAAATTTTGAATTCTGAGGCGAGAAGTACAACTTTAGCAAATGCGGCATAGTTGTACTTTTGTATTGATAGGAAGGTGATATATTGCTTAAATTAAATGGGATTAAGAAGGATTATAAAACAGGTGATTTTGTTCAACATGCTTTAAAGGGTATTAATTTATCTTTTAGGGAAAATGAGTTTGTGGCAATATTAGGTCCAAGTGGTTCTGGAAAAACTACTTTATTAAATATTATTGGTGGTCTTGATAGATATACAAGTGGTGATTTGATTATTGATGGAAAATCTACAAAGAAATTTAAGGATAGAGATTGGGATGCTTATCGTAATCATGCGATTGGTTTTGTATTTCAAAGTTATAATTTGATTGGTCATATTTCGGTTTTAGAAAATGTCGAGATGGGTATGAGACTTAGTGGTGAGAGTGCCTCAGTTAGAAGAAAAAAGGCTTTAAAGTTACTTTCTAAGGTAGGACTTAAAGAACATGCATATAAAAAACCAAATCAGCTTTCTGGTGGACAGATGCAGAGAGTGGCTATTGCGAGAGCTTTAAGTAATGATCCGAAGATTATTTTAGCTGATGAGCCAACTGGAGCTTTGGATAGTAAGACAAGTAAGCAGATTATGGAACTTATTAAAGAAATATCTAAAGATAAGTTAGTTATTATGGTAACACATAATAGGGAACTTGCAGAGGATTATGCTTCAAGGATTGTAGAGGTTCAAGATGGTAAGATTTTAAGTGATAGTGATCCTTTTGATATTAATAATGAAAGTGGTAATTTAAATATTAAAAAAACTTCGATGAGTTTTTTGGCGGCTTTAAAGCTTTCTTTTGGAAATATTCGTACTAAAAAGGGAAGAACTTTTTTGACGGCTTTCGCATCTTCGATAGGAATTATTGGCATTGCTCTTATTCTTTCTTTATCTAATGGATTTAATATTGAGGTTGAGGATTTTGAAGCAAATTCTTTATCACAGTCACCGATTATGATTACAAATCAAAGTGTACAGATGGATGAGGATACTTTAAAGGAGATTACAGGAAGTGATAATTTAAAGAAGTATCCTAGTGATAAGAAAGTGTATGCTCAGGCGGATATAGATGATACAGTTATTCATACAAACAAAATTACCTCTGATTTTATTAGTTATTTAGATAATATGGATATGAGTAATGTGTCTGGAATTTCTTATATTAAAGGAACCAATATCAATTTAATTAGTAAAAATGGCTCTGATTATAAGTTAGTAGAGGGTTCTTCTATGACTGGAGGGTTTGGGGTTTTACCTTTGAATCCCAATAATGAGGAAGGAATGCTTGAGAAAAACTATGATGTTTTAGCTGGTGATATTTCTGATGAAGCTGGACTTGTTTTATTTGTAAATAGTAGAAATCAAATTAGTTCATCTATTTTAGATAGTTTTGGTTTTGATGAAGATGCTTCTTTTGATGATATTTTAAATAAGGAGTTTAAAATAGCTATTAATGATGATTATTATAAGATGGTTTCTGATAATTTTATGATAGAGAAAGATTTATCTAAGGTTTATAATAGTGATAATAGTATTACAGTTAAGGTTATGGCAATTGTCCGTGGTAAGGAAGATAAAGAGGTTATTACTAGTGGCAGTGGTATTTACTGTACTGAGGCACTTATAGATAAGGTTATATCTTTAAATAATGATTCAAAAATTGTGAAAGCTCAAAGGGATGCTTCTTATAATGTTCTTACTCATCAAAGCTTTGATGAAAATATGACTAAGGATGCTTTTTTAGGATATTTGGGTGCGGATGTTTTACCTTCGGCTATTTATATTTATCCTAAGGATTTTGAAACAAAAGATGAGATTGTAGAATATTTAGATAAGTATAATGATGGAAAAGATGAAGAAGATGTTATTCAATATACGGATATGGCAGAAATGATATCTTCACTTTCTGGAAATATTATGGATGCGATTACGATTGTTTTAGTGGCTTTTTCATCAATATCATTAGTTGTTTCTTCAATTATGATTGGAATTATTACTTATATTTCAGTATTGGAAAGGACTAAAGAAATAGGCATTTTAAGAGCTTTAGGAGCACGTAAAAAAGATATTACGCGGGTGTTTAATGCAGAAACGTTTATTATTGGTATTTTTTCTGGTCTTCTTGGGGTTGGACTTGCTTATTTACTTACAATTCCAGCTAATATAATAATTGAAGATTTATCTGGGCTTGCTAATGTGGCAAAATTAAATCCTATACACGCTTTGATTTTAATAATTATAAGTTTAACTCTTACGATTATTGGAGGCTTTATTCCAGCGAAGGTAGCTAGTAAGAAAGACCCAGTTGAGGCTTTAAGAACGGAGTAAGATACTTCGTTTTTATGATGGTGTAAAAAAAGTAAGGGCAAAATAGAATGACTAATACAAGAATTATAATTAAATTAATTTTAAAATAAT
>CALVRA010000035.1 GCA_944358415.1 uncultured Bacilli bacterium
CATTGTGAAGATGCACTGATTAATCCCGAAGAACATATTAAAACATTAAATAAAGTATTAAAAAAATAAATTCAAATAACAATTTATCAATTAACTAAATAATTAATTTTTTCAAATTAAACTGCTAATTATAGTAGTTTTTTCTTTTTTAAAATTAAATGGTATTGACAAACTGTTATAAAGTGTTATAATTAGAACATAACAGATGTAACAGGAGGTGTATGATGAATATCATTATAACGAACAGTAGTGGACTTCCGATATTTGAGCAAATAGAAAATGCAATTAAGGAAGCAATATTTTCTAATGAGCTTAAAGAAGGTGAGATGCTTCCGTCTGTTAGAAGTTTAGCTAATGAATTAAAAATAAGTTTTTTAACAGTTAAAAGAGCTTATGATGAATTAGAAAAGGCTGGTTTCATAAAAACTGTGCAGGGAAAAGGAAGTTATGTATCTCCTAAAAATTTAGATTTGATTAAAGAAGAAAAATTAAAGGAGATTCAAGGTTATATTGAAAAGATTTATGAGGTATCTAAAATATCTAATATTACAAAAGAAGAAGTAAGCGAATTGTTTAAAATGATTTTTGAGGAGGAACTTTAAATGAACAATATTGAAATTAAAGATTTATCTAAAAAGTATGCTGGTTTTTTGTTAGATAAAATAAGTTTTAATGTACCAAGTGGTGCTATTGTTGGACTAATCGGAGAAAACGGAGCAGGTAAAACTACTACTATAAAATCTATTCTTAATATTATAAATTCAGAAGGTACAGTTAAGATACTAGGGAAAGATAGCAAAGCTCATGAAAAAGAAATAAAAAAAGATTTAGGTGTTGTATTAGATGATAGTTTTTTATCAGCATATTTAACACCTAAACATATAAATTCTGTTATGAAAGATTTTTATCAAACGTGGGATGAAAATAAATATAATGATTTATTAAAACAATTTGGATTACCAACTGATAAATTAGTAAAAGATTTTTCAAGTGGTATGAAAATGAAATTAAAAATTGCAACAGCTATCTCTCATAATCCAAAAATATTAATATTAGATGAGCCAACTAGTGGGCTTGATCCAGTTGTAAGAAGTGAAATACTTGATATATTTAGAAAATATATTGAAGAAGATGAAACAAGGTCTATTCTATTATCTACTCATATTACAACAGATTTAGAACATATTTCTGATTACATAGTATTTATCGATAAAGGAAAAATAGTTTTAAATGTTCCTACTTTAGAACTGTTAGAAGAATATGGTGTTGCTAAATGTACAAAAGAAGAATTTTCTAAAATAAATGAAAAAGATTATGTAAGTTATAAAAAAGGAAAATATCAGTATGAAGTTTTAATCAATGATAAAAACAGTTTTAAGAAAAAATATGGTATTACTTCTATTGATAAACCATCTATTGATGATATAATGCTATTTTACATAAAAGGAGAAAGATAATTATGATAAAAGGGTTACTTAAAAAGGATTTATATAATTTGGCAAGTTATAAAACTTCATTAATTATAATTGTGATATTTTGTGGTATGGCGATTATTGGTACAGATGCTATATATTGGGGATCAGTTGTTATTGGTATTATTGTAGGGATGATTTCACTTTCAACATTTAGTTATGATGAAATGGCAAAATCAAATAGATATATATTAACTTTACCAGTTACTAGAAAAGAAATAGTTTTAGAAAAATACATCCTTGCTATTGGTGCAACTATATTAGGAAGTTTACTTGGATTTGTATTAACTTTGCTAATTGGTAATATTATGAATTATGTAAGACCAGATAATGTTATAGATATAAACATAGATACATTACTTGCTACTACTATTGGTGGGCTATTTGGAGTATCACTTATTCAAGCAATTCAAATTCCTAGTATTTTTAAATGGGGAGCAGAAAAAGGTAGAATCCAAATGTTTATTGTTTTATTTGTTCTAGCACTTATAGGATCAGGAGTAGGATTTCTTATAAAAGAATCTGGACTTTCAGTTGATATTGCAAAATTAGAAAGTGTATTAAAAAACTTTGGTTTATTTCTTCTTATATTATTAAGTTTTATAATATATTTTATTAGTTACAAGATTTCATATAAAATTTATAAAAACAAAGAAGAATAGTTTGGTTATTTTAAAATAAGGTTATCTTTGTGGTAATCTTATTTTCGTGTTATAATTTTGATAATGGTGGTATGATATGAAACAGAAATATTATTTATTTGAAATGCAGGGTTTATGGTTACAATGTTTATCTATAATTATACTAGTTTTAATGCTTATCTTAACTGGATTTTTATATAACGGCATGTTTATGAATAGTAGTGATTTGATTTTTGTATTTGTCTTAATTATTCCTTATTTGCTTTTGCACGAGTTATTACATTCTTTGGCTTATGTTTTAAATGGAGCAGATTATAAAAACATTACTTATGGTGTGCATTTAGAAAAGGGAATAATGTGCTGCTTATGTAAGCAAAATATTAGCAAGAGAAATATTTTGGTATCTTTACTTTTTCCATTTATTTTTATTGGGGTTATTACTTATATTGTTGGAATTTTGACTGATAATTTAGTTTTGATTTGGCTTTCTATTTTTAATATATCTGGATGTAGTGGAGATTTAATGATGTTTTTGGGTTTAGCTAAAATTAAAAATTTTGAATATTCAGAGTATGATAATCCAATGGCTTTTGGAATATATACGGATGAGGATTTGAGTAAAAGGAATCTTTTAGCTCTTAGATATATTGGAAGTGCTGATAGGCTTGATAGATATGATATGAAAAAGGTTAGAATTAGTAAAATTAGTGTAATATTTATTTTGATATTTTTATTATTTGGAATGTTTTTATATATATAGTGAGTAAACATGGTGATTGCATTTAAGAAAAGGAATGCATATATAATTTTAAATATATTTATTGATATTTTAAAACCCTACATTTTTTATGTAGGGTATTGCAATGTATTATTGATATTTAGATTTTAAGTTTATTTGTTATATATTTTTTCATAAACAGGTTTGTTTCTATTTAAAAAGTAGATTACTTCAGTTTCAATTATGATAAATATTAATCCATATAAGACGGCAATAATTCCAAAAACATAAAGACCGGTTATTAAAACTATAATACCAATTATTCTAAGAATAGTTGAAAATTCCCATTTTGTATTTAGTTTATGAATGAATAAAGCAATTATATCGTAACCAATTACTGATGATTCTTGACTTAAACATAGATAATGACCAAGTCCAACTAAGAAGCCGGCTACAACGATGCATATAATGGGTGGTATAGCTAGGCCTATGTTAGCTAGGTGAAACCAATCGAAGAATACAATATAACATATACAGCTGTAACATGTTTTTAGAAAAAAATGTTTGCCTAAAAAGACAAGACTAAATAGTAAAAGTAAAATGGCAATTGTAGTTGTGATATAAGTTATGTCTATTTTTAGAAAGTGAGCTATGATTAATGATGTACTTGTGATACCACCATCTATCATGTTATTTGGGACGGTTAAAATAGCATATGCACTAGTTAATAGTAAATTACCTAATGTGATAAGTAGTACACTTTTCATTTTATCAGCTCCCTACTTTTTAAATTGTACTGTAAAAATATGGTAAAAGAAAGCTGATTTTTAAAAAAAATAGTAAACTTTATATAAGTTTACATATAATGAATGATTTTATAAGGTGGTGTAGTTAGGTAAAATTTTATTAAAAGTCTTTGAAAAATAAAGTTGATTTCATTATGAAGTGGTTATTAATATATTTTAGTAAAAAGGGTAATTATTTTTAAAGTTTGTGAAAGCCTTTTTTATTTATAGCTTTTTATTTTTTTAGTGTTTTTTTTAATTTTTTTATTTCGTTGTTTGTTTCTTCAAGTTCTTTAGCTAAAATATTAGTAGAGAAACATTGATTAATTAAATTTCCATTGATGCCATACTTTCTAATTCTTAAAATTACCATATTTAATTTTTTAATGTTGTTTGCGGATAGATTTAAAAATAGAGAATTTAGTTTTTCTTGAATTATAAATAGATCTTTATATTCTAAAATTAAAAGTATATTAGCTAGTAAATGTAAATCTCTTAAAGATTCATATTTATCATCTGAATAAATATTAACATAATAGTTTTTAAGGTCTTCTTTATTTTCTTCTTTTATATATTTTAATGTAATACCTAAATAATATGTAAATAATAAATTATTTGATAGGGTCAAAAGAGTTACTTGTTTATGTATTGCTTCAGGGTAAGTGTAATGTTTTTTTATTTTCTTTGTTTCATTTTGATTTGGTTGTTTTGTGTTAAAAAAATTTTTTAATTTTTCTATAAGATTTGGGCCTGAATAGTAAATTTTTTCACCATTTATTTTAATATATCCTTCAATATTAGCATCTTTTAAATTTTCAAAACTTTGCAATAATCCTGTTAGGGTTGTGTCATCATTAATTTCTATTTCATACATACAAAAGCTCCTTGGTTTAGTATTATATCATAATTTTTAATATTATAAAAGCCCTTGAAAATCAAGGGCTAATTTCATAATGGAGCGTTTACTAAATGGTTGTGTACACTTTAGTAAAAAGTTCAGTTGTATTTGATGTATTAATTATAACGCTATATTGCATTTAATACAAACTTTTATATCATTTTTACTACTAAATTGTGTAAAAAAATGTTATGGAATTTTTTTAGGAAAATTACTAGGAAATTACTAGGAAATTACTAGGAAATATAATATGATTAATTTGACAATAATTGGAGGTGTAAAAATGATAGAAGCCATAGAAGACTCAAGAACAGAATTTAAAGTTAAATTAGTAGATGATTTGGAAGAAACAGTTATAGCCTTTTTAAATAAAGATGGCGGTAATATTTATATTGGTGTTGATGATAATGGTAATGTAGTTGGATTAAAAAATAATATGGATTTATTTCAGCGAAAAGTAAAAGATAAAATAATTTCAAATATTGAACCATCTGTTTTAGGATTATTTGATTTAGAAGTACTTATAAAAGATGATAAAAAATATTTAAAGATAACAATAGCGAAAGGATATGAAACTCCGTATCATATAAAAGGTATGGTAATGACTCCAGACAGCTGTTTTATTAGAGTTGGTAGTTCCAATGAAAAAATGGATGAACATTTAATAAATAAGATGTTTAGAGAAAGAACAAAAAATTCTTTAAAAAATATTATCTCTCCTAAACAAGATTTAACTTTTACTGATTTAAAAATATATTATGCTGAAAAAGGTTTTGATGTTGGTGATAATTTTGAAAGACAATTAGGATTTTTTACAAGAGATGGCAAATATAATTATGTTGCATATCTTTTAGCGGATAATAACAGAGTTTCAATTAAAGTTGCCAAATATGCTGGTGATGATGTTGATGAAATAGAAGAATATTATGAATTTGGAGACTGTTCTTTAGTTAAAGCAACTTATAGGGTACTTGAAAAGTTTAGAACAGAGAATAAAGTATATGCTAAAATAACATATCCAGAAAGAATTGAACAACCAATGTACGATTATAATGCTGTCAGAGAGGTTATTATCAATGCTATCGTTCATAATGATTGGTCTAATGAATATCCACCTAAATTTGAATTTTTTAGTGATAGATTAGAAGTATCCTCATTTGGTGGGATACAAAGCGAATTTACTGAAGAAGAATTTTTAGAAGGATATTCTGCACCTAAAAATCCAGAACTTATGCGAGTATTTCATGACTTAGAACTTGTTGAACATTTAGGAACTGGTATAAGAAGAATATTAAAAAAATACGACAAAAGCATTTATCATTTCTTTCCACATTTTATAAGAGTAAGTATTAAATATAATCAAAATGAATTTAATTATGAGAATTCTAACAAAAAAACAGAAAAATTTTCTTATCATGATATTATTCTAACAAAAGTTCAAGAAGGAATTATCGGTTTAATAGAGGATAGACCTAGTATTACTCAAGAGGAAATGTCTAATCTGCTAGGCGTAACATCACGAACAATTAGAAATAATATCAAAGTTTTGGTAGAAAATAATTATATAAAAAGAGTTGGCGCAGATAAAAATGGAAAATGGTTTGTTATTAATAAAAAGAATTAGAGCATTAAAATTGTAGCAGTAAAGTGCTATGATTTTTTGTTTTTTATATTAATTTCTATGTATTTCCAAATTCTGGGGGAATTCGAAATACAAAAAAATCAAATCCATTTCTGAATTTGATATTTATCATAATGCTCGAAAGTTCGAGCAGATTCGTCTCTGGAGCGAATCACATACAAGTTACGAACTTTATTCTCTTTCTGTATTCATTATATATTAAAATTAATATATTTTCAATATTATAATTTCAACATTCTCCAATAGTATAG
>CALVRA010000036.1 GCA_944358415.1 uncultured Bacilli bacterium
ATCTAACTGTTTTAAATATTCTTTTGTTATTTTTGTCATATATCTCCTTTCTTTGCCCCTTTATATATAAACATACGGCAAAAATAATGAATTTCCTTTTTTTAGATGAAAAAAACTGAAAAAATTCAGTTTTTCTTTAAACATTCCTCAATCATACTAATCACAACATTGTTAAATGAAGTATTATTTTCTTTCGCAATTTTTTCAATTTGTTTTACAAGTTCTTCTTTAATATATATTGATTTGTAAGTAGCAGCCACTTTTTCTTTTGTAGGCTTTGGTTTAAACGCCATACTATCACCTACAAACATTTTAATATATTAGACTAATAAATGATATATTAGAAAATTCTGATATATTTTTTTTAACGCCTAAAATTTATAATTAAAATAGTAAAACGAATTATAAAATGGAGGAGCAAATATGAAACCCAAAAATTTTATTAAAAATTATTTAACAGGATTTTTTATAGGTCTAATATTATTTACTGTAGTAGGAGTCTCAGCAGCGACATATTTTCCATCAAATCAAACAACATATAACAATGGAACTACCGGTATGTCAGCTACTAATGTCCAAACAGCCATAGATGAAGTTTATAGTACTTGTTTTAAATAAAAATTAAAACCAATAAATAGATAGAAAGGAAAAGTAAATATGAAACATAAAATAAAAAAAGAATATATAAAAACAAATCTAATAGGATTTATAATTGCCGGAATTATAGTAAGTGGAGTAGTGGTGTATGCAGCCGTAACTTTTCCATCAAATGAAGTATCATATTCGAATACAGAAAGCGGACTTAATTCAAATAATGTACAGGGTGCAATAGATGAACTTTATAAAATTTGCACACAAACTCTTGGATCACAAATATTAGAAAACAATAATTTAGAAAAAGACCCATATGAATGTAGATATTTTTTTAAAGGAGCAACTCCAAACAATTACATAACTTTTAACAATGAAACATGGCGTATACTTTCAGTCGAATGTGATGGAACAATAAAAATAGTAAAAGAGGCAAGTATAGGAAATATGGCATGGGATACAACAAATGAAGTTCGATGGGAACGTCCAGCAAGCTTAAATACATATTTAAATGGAACATATTTAGCCAGTACATTAAATTCAACTGCGCAAAAGCAAATAGTATCCAAAGACTGGGGTATAGGAGAAATAACAACTCATAACAATAATTTAGCAGGTCAAATATATGCCGAAAAAAGTGAAACGTGGACTGGAAAAGTAGCTTTAATTACAGTAAGTGAATATATAAGAAGTAATAGTAATCAAAGTAATTGTGGAACATTTAGCCAAAATGAAAGCAATTCTAGTAGTTGTAAAAACACAACATGGATGCAAAAGTCAGGGCCATCTCAATGGTGGACATTGACGCCAAACAAAAACTCCTATTTCTTTGTGGTTTTCATATCTGAAGGAAACCTTAACAATAGTAACGTTGACATGTCAGCTGCAGTTCGCCCAGCCGTCTATCTATCATCCAAAATCAAAATCACTGGCGGAAATGGAAGTTCTAGTAGTCCATACCAAATTTCTCTATAATAAAATTTTAATCTAATGTGTAATTATAAAACATATTAGATTTTTAAATATTAATATTTTGTTCAAAATTAATCAAAAGTTTACAAAAATAGACAAAATTATGGTAAAATTATACTAGGGTGATATACGTGAATAACATTGTAGTAATCATAGGTGCTGCTATTGGAACTACATTAGTAGTTATACTTATAGTCTTAGGTATCTTAAAAAGTAGAAAAAATAAAAAATATAAAAAACTAATAGAAAATTTAGACTATCAAAAAAATAGACTTGACACTTCACCTGTTGGACCAGAACTCGCAAAAGTCGAAAGCTATGTAGGTAACGAAAAACTAGATGTCTTATATAAAAATTGGAAAGAAAGATTAAATGACATTAAAGAGATAAAAATACCTAAAATAACTGATATGTTAATAGAAGCTGAATACTCTTTATCTCAAAAAGACTACAAAAGTACCATGTATAAAATAGCTAAACTAGAAATGGAAATATATAAAGTAAGAGCTACTTCTGCTTTCTTACTAAATGAAATTAAAGATATCACCAATAGTGAAGAAAGAAATAGGGGAAGCATCACAAAACTAAAAGCTAAATATCGTGAATTATATGAAAAATTTGAAACAACCGCTAACGAATTTGGAGAATTTAAACAAACAGTTGCTATGCAATTTGAAAACATAACCAAAAGATTTGAAGACTTTGAGATTCTCATGGAAAATAACGAATACACAGAAGTACCAACTATCTTAAAAGCAATTGACGAACTTCTAAAACATATGGAAGTAGTCATTGATGAACTTCCATCTATAGTCTTAATAGCCGAAAGAATTTTACCTAAAAAAATGGAAGAAATCTATAAAATATATCAAAAAATGGTTAAAGAAGGTTACCCATTAGACTATCTAAACGTCGAATATAACCTAGAAGAAGCCAGTAAAAAAATTGATGATATTTTAGATAGAGCTAAAGTCTTAAATCTAGAAGATAGCCTTTTTGATTTAAAAGTATTAACCGAATATTTTGAAAATCTTTTCACCGACTTCGAAAAAGAAAAAGTCATCAAATCTGATTATGATGAAACAAATAAAACATTACAAACAAAACTAAAGAAAATAAACATTCTAGTCAAAGATATTTTTAATCAAATGGATGACTTAAAAAGAATGTATAACTTAAACGAACAAAACCTCACAGCTTTATTTGAAGTAAAAAATGATTTAACAAAACTAAACGAAGACTATAATACATTAATATCACATACTAGTAATAATAGCTTTGCTTACTCAAAATTAACCGAAGAATTAGAAGACTTAGTTATAAGATTATCAAATATCGAAAACAAACTAGATAACACTCTAAACGTCATTGGTAACATGCACGATGATGAAATGCGTGCACGTCAACAACTTCAAGAAGTTGAAGACTTGCTTAAAAACGCTCAAAAACAAATTAGGTCGTTTAACTTACCAGTAATACCTAATCGCTATTACGTTGAGCTAAAAGAAGCCAAAGAAGCCATGAAAGAAATAATTAAAGAATTAGATAAAAAACCAATTACCATTGAAACTTTAAACACTAGAGTTGATACCGCAAGAGACCTTGCCCTAAAACTTTATGGTAAAACAAAAGACATGATGAAAAATGCCATGCTTGCAGAAATGGCTATAGTTTATGCTAATAGATATAGATCATCAGAAAAAGATTTAAATAGAAATCTAACTTACTCTGAAATGTTATTTGCCAAAGGTGACTATAAAAAATCACTTGACCTTACCATAAACTCCTTAAATAAAATTGAACCAGGCATCTATGATAAACTTCAAAAATTATATGGTGGAAAAGAAAGAATGAGTGAATAAAAACAACCCCAAAAGGTTGTTTTACTATGAAAAATTTAAAAATAATAGTATAATAACAAAGGTGGTGAAAAAACATGCAAGAGCTAATCATGATTAAATATGGAGAACTAACAACAAAAAAAGCAAACCGAAAAATTTTCATAAACACATTAAACCAAAACATTGAAAAAGCCTTAAAAAGTGAAAACGTACAAATAACTAAAGATAGTGTTAGAATGTTCATCAAATGTGAAAACGCTAATAAAATTGCCATTAAATTACAAAAAATATTTGGTATACATAGTATAGTCATAGCTTATAAAGTAAATAATAATATTAATGATGTTTTAAATAAAGCATTGCAAATCATGGATAAAAATAAGAAAACATTCAAAGTAGTAACTAAACGTGCCGATAAAAATTATCCAGTTCACTCAATGGAATATAGTAGGAAATTAGGAGGACTTATTTTAAAAAACTCAAACTTTAAAGTTGATGTTCATACCCCAGATATAACTTTAACCGTTGAAATAAGAACTGAAGGTACATTCATATATACAAATGAAATAAAAGGAGCTGGAGGATATCCTGTCGGTGTCGCAGGCAAAGGTCTACTAATGCTCTCTGGTGGAATAGATAGTCCAGTTGCCGGATACTTAACATTAAAAAGAGGTGTAAGCATCGAAGCACTATACTTTGAATCTCCACCTCATACTAGCCTAGAAGCTAAAAACAAAGTAATAAACTTAACAAAAATTTTAAATAACTATTCCGGTAAAATAAAACTTCATGTTGTTCCATTCACTAAACTTCAGGAAGCTATTTTCAAAAATTGCCCTGACATTTATATGATAACCATAATGAGGAGAATGATGTATCGAATAGCCGCACTTTATGCGGAAAAAATTGGTGCCAAAATATTGATAAATGGTGAATCAATTGGACAGGTCGCATCTCAAACCTTAGATAGTATGGTATGCATAAATAATGTTACAAACATGCCAGTCATAAGACCAGTCGCATGCTTTGATAAATTAGAAATAATTGATATAGCTAAAAAAATAAACACTTACGAAACAAGCATTTTGCCTTATGAAGATTGCTGTACAATATTTGTCCCAAAACATCCAGTAATAAATCCTAAATTGGATAAATGTATTCAATATGAAAATAGCTTTGACTATCAAAAATTAATAGATGAAGCTATTCAAAACATTGAAACAGTTACTAATTTTATAGAAAACTTTGATGACCTACTTTAACAAAAATTACCAATAAAAAAAATGCATTAAATAACCAAATGTACACAATATATAAATGTACAGGAGGTGAAAATGTATGACTAATAATAGTAATCGTTTAGTAGTTCCTGGCGCTAAACAAGCAATTGAACAAATGAAATACGAAATTGCTAATGAATTAGGCGTTAAAATGGGACCAGATGCTACTAGTAGAGCTAATGGTTCAGTAGGTGGAGAAATTACTAAAAGACTTGTACAAATGGGTCAACAACAAATTTCAGGTTCTAATTAT
>CALVRA010000037.1 GCA_944358415.1 uncultured Bacilli bacterium
AGATACTAGTCCGCTGACCGACTCTTGCTTGATGCCAAACAGAGCGGCAATTTCCCAATCAGGTAGCCGATCCTTATACTTCATTCGCAATAAATCCCGATCACGGTCGCTAAGCTTGTCAAGGATTTCATACAACTCTTCAATATTTTCCTTCCTGATAAGTCGGGCATCCAGGCTGTTATCCCACTCATTTTCACCTTCTGCTTCCAGTATCGGATACAGTTGCTTTTTCTGTGTCCTGAGATGATTGATGGAGTTGTTACGGGCAGCGTTATATGTATATGAAAACATTTGATTTTCATTTAGTTTACGCCAATTTTCAATTGTGCGGATCATATTTAGAACGGTAGTTTGAATAACATCCTCTACATCAGAGCCGGAAATTAATGCTAATACCGCCTTTTTCATATTTCCATAGTACTTCGTATATATTTGTGTCATCAGTTCAGCGTCAGAATTCGATAACGGTTTTTCGGGTTCAGGCATGGATCTTTTATTTCTTTTCACGCGGTAGTTCCCCCTGAGCATCGTACTTTTCTTTAAACGTCTGAAGAACAATCTCCAGTGCTTTTTGATCCACTTTGTTGAGTCGCTGCAGAACAGAGAGGCAGTCCTCCAATGTGCTATGGCTGCCAAATGCCCGCTTCAGTTGAAGAGTCGTGTACTTATTATCTGTTAAGCCGAGCAGATAGTCGCTTGTTACATTAAATAGCCTGGAAAGCTGCCGCACGGTTCCCAAGTCAGGTTCATATCTGCCACACTCATAATTTGAAATGGTTCCTGCTGAAACGCCCAGATACGCCGCAACATCTGTTTGCTTCAATCTTAAATCTTTCCGAAGTTCAGCAATCAGTTCACCTATCATAATACAAGTGTGCCTCTCTCTTGTAAAGTGGATTTTCAGTATATAGAGATTTTACATGCACAAAATACAGCATTGCTAAAATTGAGAGTTTTTCTTTATTATTTCAAAATTTAATATAGCCATACTAAAGAATTTGCTCTGTAAACTTAGCGACTTACTACAAACTGCTCACTGGACAGGGAAAAAAAGATCCCACAATCATGGGATCTTTTCAGATTATTAGCACTTTAAGAGTTTCTGTTCAACACCCGCTTTATCAATTTCATCTGTTCTGAATATCTTCTCACAAAACTTTTCCAAACTGAACTCCATCCCCGGGCTGTCTGCATCCAGCAGCAGCCCAACCACAGAGCATCGTGCGTCCTGTATGGCGCCCTGCAGCTGTTCTGCCAGCCCATCGGATATGGAGCACTGTCCGTCTGTGATAAACAGAATATCTGCATTTTCGAACGTCTCCTCGTTTATCAGCCGTAATGCTTCCCGGATCGGCTGCTCAAAATCCGTCCCGCCGTCAAAGAAATGTTCGGCTGCGGAAAGCAGATCGTCCGGCGTATACTGACCGGGCAGGAAACGGTCTGTCCGTAACGCATTTTCTCCGGAGAAGTGGATGAGCGCAAACTTCCGCCCTTCATGCGCACAGATGTCCTGCACGGCCAAGGCCAGCGCCTTGCCCCACGCGGCGTTTTCGCCCTCCGTGGAAGCGGATTCATCCAGACAGACGATGATATCGCCATGCCCCTTGTGGATGCGCTCACGCTTGGCATATTGCAGCAATCCCTTCGCATTGTATTTGCGCAGGAACAGCGGCGTCGTTGCCGGGGAAGCCAGCAGCGCCAGCTCACCGGAGAGCAGGTTCTTCAGATCCCGCCCGCGCGTGATGGAATATTTCTCTCCACGGCCATGGGCGTAATCATTCTTGCGCAGGTCGGAAAGCATTTCCTTCATACGTCCCAGCTGCCGGGTAATGTCGAGCAGCATCGGATTATTTCTTACCCGTTCCAGCAGCTCGCGGTCATGCGCCGCCTTATGTGCCGCATGCTCGGAGCCGCCAGCGCCCCAGCATTGCTGCACACTGCGCATCAGAAGCGCCACATCCATACCTTGCTGCAAAGCACGACACACCACGTCTGCGGTTTCCGCCTGCTGCTTACGCAGTTCGTCCCGGATCATGGCGGACACAGCCTGTATCTGCTCTGCCGTGCTTGCCGCCTCAGCGGCGGCGCGGATCGCTTCCGGCGTTTTGGCCGGATCGGCCTGCGCCTCCTGTATCATGCGGCGCAGCGTCTCTTCTGCCTTGTCGTGGCGGCGTTCCAGCTTTTCCAGCACCAGCAGGAGCCTGCCTGCCGTCCGGTCGATCTCATGCACGGCCGCAGAAAGCGCCTGCTGTACTGTGTGCGCCGCCTGTATGGCTGCGCTGTCGTTTCCCTGACACAGATGATGCAGGGCGGCAAACTGCGCGTCTTGCTGCATCCCGTCCAGCAGATGCGCCCAGACAAAACGACCTTTGGGGGACAAGCTGCTCTGTTTGCCCCAGCAGCAGGCTTGTGCATAGAGCAGATGGAACAGATCTGCCAGCAGCGGCGCAGCAGCATCCAGCCCATTTGCATTACACGCATCATGGAACACCATGCTCTCCAGCCGTGTCGGCCGCGTACAATGATCTGTGCGTTCTGCCCTCTGGTATGGCACAGAAAAATCAAACAGGGGTGAGTGCAGGATCTGATCCAGTGAAGAAAATCGGTATTTCATCCTTACCTCCAAGTTATCAGGTG
>CALVRA010000038.1 GCA_944358415.1 uncultured Bacilli bacterium
GAGAAGTCGTGAGTCGCAATACGAAGACTGCGTTGCGGAGGATCACCCCCGCGTGTGCGGGGAAAAGGTAGACATATGGGTACATGGCCGCTCCATACCAGGATCACCCCCGCGTGTGCGGGGAAAAGTCTTCCCTTGGAGGTGCGTGAGGAGTTTGGTGGATCACCCCCGCGTGTGCGGGGAAAAGCACGCACTTTCGTTGTTCTCGCCCATAAACTCCGGATCACCCCCGCGTGTGCGGGGAAAAGACTAAAAAAATCCCACTACTGCGCCATTTTTGTATTGCCTTTCAGCGCGGTTCATTCAGTTTACGATAGAGCGCAAGCGCCAGGTAACAATCTGGCAACGCCCTGTGGATGGACTGCCGCTCCAGAGAAAAGTACTCGGCCAGGGTCGCAAGTTTATAGTCTGGAACACCATCCACTTCGCGCCGAGCCAGATCAAGCAGATCGAGGCAGCGGTTGACAGGTACTGGACAACCCTGCCGCTTGCATTCCGCCCGGAGGAACTCCAGGTCAAAAGAGATATGGTACCCAACCAGTCGCTCCCTGCCGATAAAAGCCATGAACTGTTCCAGCGCCTGCGGCATCGCAATGCCTTGTTGCTCCAGGAGCTGGTCGGTAATGCCTGTCAACGACTGGATCTGCTGAGGGATCGGCCGTCTTCCCCGCACGAGACAGTGGAATGGTTCCTCACTCCCGTCCTGTTTTACCCGGATCGCCCCAAACTCCAGGATCTCATCTGTGGCGGGGTGCAGGCCGGTGGTCTCCAAATCAATCACGATAAAGGGCCCGTTGCCTTTTTCCTGTTCCCCTGCCGGGACATTTGATACTGGGCCGCTTTGCTGAAGCCTGGTTTGAGCGTCAGACCGGCCTCGCTGTTCTTGGGCAGCGGCCTTTTCATTAGGCAGATACCGTCAAAGTCCACCGGTGTCCAGTTGGTATTGTGTACACGGAAGTCCATTTTCTGTTCGTTGTTCGTGGAAAAGACCATCGTGGCCCGTCCAGTTTTTATGTTTTGGCAGATCCGTTCCCACAGGGCATCCCGCACACGACCACTGACATGCCCCACATAGACACCCGTGTCCAGTTCAAAGAGCCACTTGGACAGGTCACCGCGCAGTTTTGGCGGGCAGTCAGTCATGGTGATGACGACGATGACGCATCCTCCTTCCCGGCCTGAAAATAGTTAATTCCATTGGCCACAGTACCCAGCCGGTCATCCCACAGGTAAACAGCTGCATCTTCTTCAGGCTTCTCTCCGTCCGGCAAGAGTAGCCATCGGATATCATGTACCATTCGCTCTAAGATGTGGGCCTTTACCATGGCATCCCGCACCCGACGGCGGACGACAGCCGGCAGGTCATCCGGTTGCTGCGCGGCTACCTCAAATGCAATGGGGATGGTCACCTCTGCTTTATATAGGTCCGCAATGTCGTAGACAAAGGAGTTCTCGTGGCCCACATGAACAAAGCCTAGTCCCGGCGCACAGCCCAGGGCAACAATAACCGCATGCGCCAGCCCATACAGACAGGCGTGCCCGGCAGAGAGCGCCTGATTCACGCTGTCTCCGGCGGAGAAGTCATCTGGTCGGTACATACGGCCGTTCCACGTAACCCCCGCCTCCTTAGCCGCCTTGCGGTAGACACTCCGTACCCGGCTCCCCTCCCGTCCCCGGAGTTGCTGCATCGTCAGCTTGGAGACATCTTCCTCCGGGAACCGGAGCTGGTACATCTTGCGCACCACTGCTAAGTGCTTGCGGGTGTTGCTGATCAGTTCTGCCTGCCTCATTAACAGCCCAGCCCGGGTGGTCAGCGGGCGGCCGTGGGCGTAATAGCGTACGCCGTGCTCCCCCACCCAGACGGCACCCACTCCGGCGTCTCCCATCAATTCCATAGCGCGGTGGGTCACGCGGGTACCGGGCCCCAACAGCAGCACCGATATAGCCGCCGCTGGGATATGGACGATCCCATTCTCGTCTGTGACTGTGATAGCTCCATCCTGGCGCCCCAAGGTGCAGTGCTCCAGATACAAGAAAGTCATCCGGTCCTTGACCTGGGGAAGTGCCTGCAGTTCCGGACGCACCATGCCGGTGGGGTCAGCCATGGGACCGCCCCCTCTGGAGGATCGTCATCAGCCCCAGACCATATGCCTTTCCACGGCCGAGGCCGCTGGTGAGCATCCGGCAGAATGTCTGGGGATCTGTCACCTCCAAGACACCCTCATAAGTGACTGACAGCAGCGTGACCGGATGGTGTCGGTCCCCGCCCTTGGCAAAGCGGAGCCAGCGGGAACCCATTACTGTGAAGCTGTCCGGTGTGAGTGCAAATCCGTGTCGTTCCCCCCGCTGGAGCAGCCACTCTTTCTGATGTGCTACTGTGATGTGGGCGTGGACGGTCCCCCTTGCCCCGTCCCCCTTTGGGGTGGGACAGCTCTTTGTGGGATTGGCGGTCAGGCGGAATTGCCACAGGCTGCCTGCTGTGACGCGGCGCAGCAGAGGGTCGTAGTCGCGCGTCTCCGCCAGGGCGTCCGTTATAGGGCCAAATTGTTCTGCAAGGCCCGGCAGATCCGGCTGGTCCTCACTGAGAAGCAGCAGGTACAGCCTCTCCCCCAGGTAGTCCAGCCGCCACAGCCGCCGGCGGCGCTCTCCGGGGAAAGCGGATTCCACCGCACCGTGCAGTTTCTGCGGCGCAGCCAAGGCCTCCATTGTCGAGCGCCGGGTGAGGTCCAGTTCGACTCTGGATAAGTACATACGGTCACCTCAATTCTGTAAAAGGGTCGTGCTCCGTCTCCCCCAGGGTATCTGTCACCCCGGCCGGCCGCAGTTCTACCTGCTCCCTCACGGCACGGTAACCGTACTGCCGATGGATTGGGCTGAACGAGAGGGGCAAATCCTGCTTAGGGATCGCCCCGGGCTGCCCAGGGTCAGCGTCCATTACGATGCGGCAGGATGTCCCGGGGCTGTCCGCTGCCTGCAGCGGCTCTGCCCGCAGGGCATCCAGTAGCCCGGTCTCCCGGATGCCCAGGCAGAGCGGCAGCGTGGGGGGACAGGAGCGCCGTCCCAGGAACAGAGGGAAGGCCGGGCGGCGCAGTGCCCGCTCCAATCGCTCCAGCAAGGCGTGATCGGCACTCTCCACACCTGCCAGGAATGCAGCGTCAGACAAGTAGTGGCGACTCGTCACATAAGGTGGAGAGGGTACTTTTCCGGCGGCGCGGGCCTTCTCTACCTCAGCCGGCGTGGGGTTTCCCGCAGTGTGGAAGTCCACCAGCAGGCTTCCCTCCCGATCAACTCGAACGGCAAAGCGCAGCTGCCCCAATTCCTGCAAGGCAGCCGTTTCATCCCGGCGCAGGCCCAGGGCCGCCGCCAGCAAGCCGATGACCCCGCTCTTCGTGGGCTCCCGGTCGGTCTTCCGGACCTCAAACTTGGAATCCGCACCCCAAGACTGCAGCGGCGCAGCCAGGCGCAGCAATAGCGCGGCCATTATGCCACCCCGTTTCCAGCCAGGCAAGCGGCCACAGCATCCTGCAGCGCATCCAGCATCTGATTCAAAGGCTGAGCATCTGCCAGCGCCTCCAGGCCCATCCCAATCGTAAAGGCCCGCACCGGCGCGTCGGCATAGCACTGGTAGACATTCTGGGCGTACTGGATTAGGCGCCGGCAGGAGGGACCAACAAAGCCGTCCTCCGTAGGAGGTACCGCCATCTCAAAGGCGCCACAGAGGTTCACAGGCTGGTCGTCCCTCAGGGCAACATAGACCGCGTCAGGCAGCGTGCGGTTGGCAAAGGTATTCTGCTTCCCGGTTGGCATGGAGCGTATCATCGCCTCTGCAAAGGTGCGGACGACACTCGGGACGGCTGAACGGCCCAGGTGCTTCTCCAGTTCCAGGGCGTTCACCGTGGCATAGCGGTAGAGGGTGGCTGAGTTGTACTCTACTATGCCGAGATGGCTGGCGCCGGCATTGTCCTCCGGGGCCAAGTCGTCCATAGCGGTGAAGTAGTCGTATTCATTTTGTACAGCGTGGGTAGAGATGCTGTGGGCCACCTGAGCGGCGGCATCGTAGTTCAGAGATGGATCGCTGGCAACCATGCGGCCAAACAGGACCATATCCACTGATGGCGCGGACTTGATGGCGCTTTTGTACTCTTTTTTCTCCTCACAACCATCTACAGCAAGCTGCGCCAGTGCCTTGGCCTGGGCACGGCTCATGAAAAACAGTGCGTCAGTGCCCTTCTCCGCGTTCACCTTCTTCAGACCGGCGCTCTCCAGAGCTTTCTTCGCCAATGCCGGGGCATCCGCACCCGGTGCAAGGATAGCGACCTCCTCTGCCACCATGGCGACAATCTTCTTTGTCCGCTCCCCCAGCTGCTCCCGTTCCAGCAGGCCGTCACGGAACATCATCCGCATTGCACGCTTCCAGGCCTGAGAGGATACCCGGGCGCGGGTGGTACCGCCATAGATGGCGGTCTTTGGACTGCCGGTGTCATCCCGGTTGACACAACTGGGCGGCACCGTCTGTAAGATGTGAAAGTCGATGTAAAGGCGTCTGCTATCCATGGTTCCTCTCCTCCTCTGTCTGATCGTCTTTTGCCGGTATCGCATAGAAGTCTTGCCCCCAGCGCAGGCGGACCCGGGACGCGCTGTCCTGGAACTGGAGGTAGAACAGGTCTTTCGCCAGCTGCGTATAGCCTAGGGGAATCCCTGCGGCGCGCAGGAGCTGAATCATCCCCCGCAGGTGCTGAGCGATCTCCCGCATCTGCGGGGCGGTTGCTAGGGCATTCAATCGCTTCTGGATGCTGCTGTCCGCCGGGTCTTCCCCAGGGGATACCAGACGGCGTGCCGCCTGGCCCAGTTCCACGCCTTGCTGGTTCATGTCATCCCCGGGTAGTACATGTCCCTGCTGGTGCAGAGCGTAGAGGGTCAGCGCCAGGTAGATCGCCCACTCGGCCGAGGTTGGCTTTCCGTTCTGACTCTTCAACTCTTCCGGCATTCCATCCAGGAACATACCCCAGAGCTCCGGCAGGTCGCCGGGGATCCGTCCCACACCCCGCCGCAGATGGGCCAGGGCCGCCTTTCTCGGGTGTTCCGGCAAATCCCGCAGCCAGCGCAGGCGCCGGGCCACATATTGCTCGATCTGCTGTGCCTGTGACATGCCTATTCCACCTTTCTGTGTGTCGGATAAATCTTCGCAATCTCTATGAGAAACCAGTTGTACGCCTTCGGCGCGGAATAGAAGTATTTCTTTTCTGTCGTCTTTCCGGGATTACGGATAACCGTGCGGCCGGTAAAGGCCGACACGCCGGTCTCCTGCACCAGCTCCCTCCCAAACGTCTGGGCAAGCGTCTGCGCCCGGTCCCGCCACGCCAGGATGTTCTGTTCGGTCTTCTCCCCGTCCCACTCCGGATCAATCTCCTGTAGCCAATCTCGGAATGGCCGATCCAGTCGGAAATAGAACTGCTCGCGAGCTGTTTTCGCCGCCTCACTCTGCTGCCGCTCGTCGGCGTCCCCTGCCGCAATGGTCAGCGCTTCCGCCAGCCGGCCGACAGCCATGGCCAGCTTCTCACAGAATTCGATCTCATCAGTGATCCTCTGCCGCCAAGTTTTCCCAAGCTCGTCCAATAGCTGCATATGGAAGGAGAGAGAATCAGAAAACGTGTCTGTGGCAAAAAAATCCTTGTCACCATATCCTACACCGGTGATCCGAAAGCAGATCATCTTTTTACGGCTCAAGATATTACTCGTCTGCAACCGGGCGATCCAACGGATGAGTCCCGGCTGTCTACCCCCAGACTGTTGCAGGAACACTGTTGGGAACTCCCTCCAAAACTGTTTCGCGGAATCATGTCGACGCGGCAGATAGACGATAGGGGTATTCTTGTTCTCCTGCCTCCCACGCCAAAGTGTCATCTGCTCACAGAAGGCATTCTCCCTCTGAAAGAAATCTCCGCCCAGGAGGGCATAGCCCGTGACTGCCCCCGGCTCCCGGTGTAAGAGTATACGGCGGGACTGGAGGGTCAGCAGAGATGCTGCATCATCTGGCTGGGGGATTTCTGTGCGCTCCGTGCTGCGTGCCTCTGGCAGCTCCCAGCAGGGTACTGGTGATCCCCAGAGGGATGCTCCATCCCGAAGCAGGACGAAATTGAACATCAGCGTCTCAAACAGCGTGCCTCCCTGCGCAAAAATGAGTCCAAGCTTTCCAAGCCAACCTGTTCCTACTGATGGCAGCCCCTTCCCTTTGGGCTTTGCGGACGTATCATCAAACCCATT
>CALVRA010000039.1 GCA_944358415.1 uncultured Bacilli bacterium
AGACCTTTTTTTGGCCCTCTTAATAAGTTCATTTATCATTAGTTTTTGGTTCCACCAACACTACTTGACATTGAACCGAAAAAAACCTCTTTTCGAGGTTTTAAGCATCTAACATTTCTTTGATTTTATCTAAAGCACACTGAGCATCTGTACAATTTAATCCGGTTGAAGCATTACTATATGATAGGTCTGCAGCTTTTAATTTGATTGTTACAGTATAAGCTGGATTTTCAGTGTTTGTACCATCTGTTACAGTGGCTGTTACTGAACCATGATTATCAAATGAAACGTTTGCTGTTGTACTTGTGACGTTTACTGATGTACCATTATCTTTTTTATAAGAACATGTATATGTACTGCCACATCCTGATGGGAATGTAATTTTAACTGTGACAGGATAAACTCCGCTTTGAGTAAAGGTTGGTTTTGGAACTGTACTGGTTGTGACAGAGACAGTAGAAGATGTAACTTGTTTGCCACTGGCGGCGGTGACTCTTACTCTTATTTTATAAGCTGTTCCGTCAGTTAAACCGGTAAATTTATACGTATTACTTGTTCCATTATTTACCCATGTGCTTCCGCCATCTTTTGAAAATTCATATCTACTGATGCCACTTGTTGCACTAGCATTGGCAACGGCGGTAATACTATTGGTTGTTTTATTACTTGCAGAAACACTTGCAGTTACGTTATCAGCAACGGCCTGAGATGCCAAAGTAACGTTATTACTTACAGTATATTTAGCTCCAGCATTTCCTACTTTTGTTGATCCACTGAACCATCCGTTAGCAACATAGGTACTAGCTGCGGTAATAGATGGTAAGGTTACTTGACAGTTCGTTGCAGAATTTCTAATTGTACAAGTGTTACTGGTAGCTCCGATGGCCGATACATTAGTTCCTTTTGTATATGATACGGTAACTGTTTTACTAGTTACAGCATAATATGTTGGATTGCTGGATAATGATAAACTCGCGTTAGCTCTTACAGCAGCAGTAGTAGCAGATGCACTGGTTCCCCATCCAGTAATTGTAAATCCTGATCTAGTAATTGTTGGTGTAGTGATACTACAAGAGCTTGCGCCATTATATCTATAACATGATTTTGAAGTTGCTCCGATGGTTGCACCATTAGCATTAAATGTTGCAGTATATTGAGCTGAACTTTTTGTTACAGCATAGTATGTCGCATTGGCGCTTATACTTTTAGCTGTTTTTTGATTCCATGATGAGGTTGTAGCTCCTGATGAAGTGTTATAGCCTATAACTGTAAAGCCACTCGCTGGATTAATCGTTGGTGAGGTAATATTACAGCTTGTGCCTTGGGCAGTTCCGTTATATGTTTCACCGATTGTACAGCTTTGAGTTAATGTGGCATTACTATTGGCACTTCCACCATTTGGTGTTTGACTAGCTGCGCCATTTTTATTAAAGGTGATTGTTCTAGTTACGGCAGCTTTTTTTGTTTGAGCATAGTAAGTATCGTTTGCTGATACTGATTTTGCAGTGTTTGCTGACCACTGATTTGAATGAGTTCCAGCAGCGGTTGACCATCCTATTACTGTTGGAGTATTTGTTGATGGAGTTATCGTTGGCGATGTAATACTACATGTTGTTGCCTGCGTTGCTCCATTATACACTGTTGGGATTGAACAGTTTCTTGATGTTGCTCCGATTGCTTGAGCTCCATTTTTTTCAAAGGTGATGGTTATTGTTTTTCCTGCTCTTTGAGTTTGAGCATAATATGTGTCATTTGCAGATACTGCTTTGGCGGTGTTTGCTGACCACTGATTTGAATGAGTTCCAGCAGCTGTTGACCAACCTATTACACTAAAATTACTAGCTGCGGTAATTGTTGGTGAGGTTATTGAACAGTTAGCTGCTGTATTATACATATTACAGCTTTGAGATGTTGAACCAATGGCTTGAGCTCCATTTTTATCAAAGGTAATGGTTACTGTTTTTCTTGTTACTGCATACCAAGTATTATTTCCTGTTAAAGTTAATACTCTATTTGAGGTATTATAATTGCCATTATTTGATGTACTACCTGCTGAAGTATTATAACCTATGATTGTATATCCACTTCTTGTAATTGTTGGAGCTGTTACGGTACATGATGTAGCTTGAGATGCTCCATTATAGACTGCTGCTATATTACAAGTTAAATCTGATGTACTTGATAGACTTGCACCGTTAGCATTAAATTTAGCGGTTAAAGTTTTTCCGGCTTTTTGGGTTTGAGCATAGTATGTTGCATTTGAACTTACTCCTTTGGCAGTTGCTTGATTCCAAGATGATGAGTGAGTTCCAGCGGCTGTGCTATAACCGATAACTGTGAAACCACTTGCTGGATTTATGGTTGGTGAGGTTATATTACATGTTGTTGCCTGAGATGCGCCATTATAAACTGTTGCAATACTACAGCTTTGTGTTAAGGTTGCATTACTATTTGCATTTCCTCCACTTGGTGTTTGACTAGCTGCACCATTTTTATTAAAGGTGATTGTTACTGTTTTACCAGCTTTTTGTGTTTGAGCATAGTATGTTGCATTTGCGGATACTGATTTAGCTGTTTTTTGATTCCAAGATGATGAGTGAGTTCCAGCGGCTGTACTATAACCGATAACTGTGAATCCACTCGCTGGATTAATTGTTGGTGATGTTATTGAACAGCTTGTTCCTTGGGCAGTTCCATTATATGTTGCACCTATTGTACAGCTTTGAGTTAAGGTATTATTTGTATTTGCACTTCCGCCATTTGGTGTTTGGCTAGCTGCACCATTTTTATTAAAGGTTATTGTTCTTGTTACAGCTCCTTTTTGAGTTTGAGCATAATATGTGTCATTTGCGGATACTGATTTTGCTGATTCTGCTGTCCAATCATTTGAGTGTCTATCAGCTGCGGTTGACCATCCGATTACTGCTGGAGTATTTGATGGTGCAGTGATTGATGGTGATGTTATTGAACAGTTAGCTGCTGTATTATACATATTACAGCTTTGAGATGTTGAACCAATTGCTTGAGCACCATTTTTATCAAATGTTATGGTTACTGTTTTTCTAGTAACGGCATACCATGTACTATTATTATTTGAAGATGTTAAGGTTAAAGCTCTAGATGATGTGTTATAACTTCCATTATTTGAAGTACTACCTGCTGAGGTGTTATAACCTAGGATACTATATCCACTTCTTGTTATTGTTGGAGCGGTTACATTACATGATGTAGCTTGAGCTTTACCATTATATGTGGCTGCCAATTGACAAGTTAGATTTGATGTGCTTGATAAAGTTGCACCATTAGCATTAAATTTGGCAGTTAAGGTTACAGCATCTTTTCTTGTTATGGCATAGTATGTTGCGTTTGAACTTACTCCTTTGGCTGTGTTTTGATTCCATGATGATGAAGTGGCTGAAGCTGATGTATTATAACCTATTACTGTTGGAGTAGCGCTTGGAGCGGTTATCTTTGGTGATGTGATACTACATGTTGTTGCTTGGGTAGCATTATTATAAACGGCTGGAATGGTACATTTTTGTGTTAAAGATGTTCCTGTATTTGCTGAACCACCTGATGGTGTTTGACTGGTTGCACCATTTTTATTAAAGGTGATTGTTACTGTTTTAGCTTCTTTTCGGTAAATTGCATAAAGGGTAACATTACTACTTCCCATATTTAAGCTACTTAATTTAGTTGTAGCATCTTTATTGGTATTCCATCCGACAAATGTCCAGCCTGATTTAGTAGCAGTTGGAGTTAAGTCGATGGCATCTCCTTCTTCGACTACGGCACTTGTTTTAGTGGCAGATGTTCCACCATTTTGGCTATAGTTATAAGTTACTGTTCTTCCGACTTTAACGGTATACGAACTTGTTTGAGTATTTGTTCCATCGGTTACGGTGGCTTTTAAGCTTCCGCTATTTGTGAATGGAACTTCTACTGTTTGTGAAGTGACTGTTTGGACTGTTCCATTATCTTTTTGATATGTACAAGTTAATGTACTTCCACAACCTGATGGATAAGTTATAGTTACAGTTTTTGATGTTGTACCTTCTTCTTCAAATTTTGGAGCAGATAATGTTACTGTTGATTTAGTGGCTGTAGCAGAAGCTTGTTTTCCTACGCCACTTGTTACTCTAACGCTTACTGTATGATTTCCTGATGTTACATTTGTAAAAGTATAGGTGTTTGATGTTCCAGTTACCCAATTCCCACCATCTATAGAATATTCATATTTGGTAATACCACTAGCTGCAGAGGCATTAGCTACTACAGTTATACTATTTGTGGTTGAAGATGTGGTTGAAATTGAGACTGTTGGATTTTTTGTATCTATTTTAACTGGAGTTGTTGATACTTCTGAAACGTTTCCAGCTTTATCGACAGCTCTAAACTGAATTGTTTCATTTCTATCGACTGTAAAGGTGATTGTTCCTACGCCATTTTCAGTATCTAAAGCTCTAGTAATCCATTCGCCATTTTCATACCATTCATAGTGGTCAATTCCACTTCCGGCGTCGGTAGAGGTTACTGTTACTGTTACATTATTTGCTGTCCAATTACCGTTTGATGAGTTGGTAATGGTTGGTTTTGTTGGTCCTGTTTTATCTAAGGCGTTTGCATAATATGTAGCATTAGCAGATACGGTTAATTTTTGACCGGCTGCAGTTCCAGTGGTAGCTCCACTTGTAGTATTCCATCCAACTGATGTATATCCATTATTTGGAGTTATACTTGGAAGAGTTACTTGACAGTTAGTGGCACTATTTTGGATTGTACATGACCCACTTGTAGCTCCTATTTGAGATACATTAGCTCCTTTATTAAAGGTTAAAGTTATTTTTTTACTAGTTATAGCATAAAATGTTTTATTAGCACTTAAACTTATATTTGCGCCTACTTTGGCTACTGCAGTTGTTGCAGAGGCACTTTCACCCCATCCTGTTATGGTGAAGCCTGATCTTGTGATGCTTGGTGCGGTTACATTACAACTTGATGCGCCATTATATCTTGTACATGATAAAGTATTTGCACCAATGGAAGTTGCACCGTTGGCATTGAAAGTTGCAGTTAGAGTCGATGAACTTTTAGTAATAGCATAATATGTTCCATCTGTACTTATCGTTTTAGCAGTATTTTGATTCCATGTACTAGTTGTAGCACTTTTATTTGTGTTGAAACCGACTGCAGCGAATCCACTAGCAGGTGTTATTGTTGGTGAGGTTACTGAGCAAGTTGTTCCTTGTGCAGTTCCATTATATGTTTCACCAATTGTACAGCTTTCTTCATTTGAGCTTAGGGTTGCACCATTATTATTAAAGGTAATTGTATGAGTAACCGCGTTTTTCTTTGTTTGAGCGTAGTATGTAGCATTTTCACTAACATTTTTTGCACTATTAGCCGTCCAATCATTTTGATGTCTATCAGCAGCAGTTGACCATCCGATTACTGTTGGTGTATTACTTGGTGCGGTTATCGTTGGTGAGGTTACTGAACAGTTTGCAGCTTGAGCTTGTCCATTATATGATGCAGCTATTGTACAGTTTCTTGATGTTGCACCGATTGCTTGAGCACCATTTTGATTGAATGTTATTGTGATGTTTCGTGCTGGTCTTGTTGTTTGAGCATAATATGTGTCATTAGCACTTACATTTTTAGCTTCACCTACGGTCCATTCGTTAGTATGATTATTAGCTGATGTTGACCATCCGATTACTGTTGGTGTGTTGCTTGAACCGGTGATAGCTGGAGCGTTTATGGCACATGATGTGCTTTGGGCAGCTCCATTATATGATGATGGAATAACGCAGCTTAGTTCTTCTGCACCAATAGAAGCTGCACCATTTTTTTCAAAGGTGACTTTTATTGTTTTGGTATTACTTTTGGTTATTGCATAATATGTTGCATTACTTGATACTGATTTTTTTGTTTCTTCATTCCAAGTAGATGTGGTTGCGGATGATGATGTGTTATAACCTACGACAGTTGGTGTATTACTTGATGGATTTATTTTTGGTGAGGTTATTTCACATGATGTACCTTGAGTTTCATTGTTATAAACGGCTGGAATGGTACAGCTTTGAGTTAATGTATTATTTGTATTTGCGTTTCCGCCATTTGGTGTTTGACTAGCTGCACCATTTTTATTAAAGGTGATTGTTACTGTTTTGGCTTCTTTTTTATAAATTGCATATAGGGTTACATTTTCATTACCCATTTTTAGTGATGTTAAGGCTGCTTTAGCATTCTTATCGGTATTCCATCCAACAAATGTCCAACCTTCTTTGGTAGCTACTGGACTTAAATCAATGTTATCTCCATAGCCTACTGAGTCACTTTCTTTTGTAACTGATGTTCCGCCGTTTGTCTTATAATCATAAGTTACTGTATGCATGTTTTGTTTTACTTTTGCCGTTAGGGTCATATTTTGAGTTAAAGCATAGGTTGCATTTGGATTTCCTATTTTGTTATTACCACTATACCATCCTTCTACGGTATATCCTTCGTTTGCAGTGATAGATGGTAAAGTTATATTACATGAGGTGGCATTGTTATACATTGTACAAGCATCGGAATTTTTACCAATATTTTGAACGTTATCGCCTTTTTGATATGTTACACTTAATGTTTTTGAATAGATAGCGTATAAAGTTACAGCTTTTTCTTCCATTTGATAGCTTGTCATGCCTGTTTTAGCATTTTTATCAGTATTCCATCCGACGAATGTCCAACCATCTTTATAGGCTTTTATTGATAGATTTACGTTGCTTCCTGATGGCAAGAATTCTCCTTCGCTATCAGCTCTACTTCCACCATTTGTAGTAAAGTCATATGTAAGCATATATGTGCTTGGTTGTGATGGGTCTTCGTTTTCTTGTTTAAAGTCAAAGTCTACGTTTACTTCTCCTGAGGTTTCTCCACCATCATAATTTGGGTTATAAGCTATTTTTACGTGTACTTGTTTACTAGTTCCAGCTTCTAGAACTTCTCCTTTTTTATAGCCAGTAAAGGTTATGATGACAGCTTCAGAGTTAGCGTTTTCAGCATTGGTTATGATGTTATCTAATTTAGCATCTAATGTACCTTTGTTTTCAATGGTTACATCATATTCCATGGCATCGCCTTTTGAATACAGATTTGCTTCAAAGGATGCACTTAGTGTATCCCAATCTGGGGCTTTGGCGTTTTCAGCATCACCAGTGGCCTCTCCATTTGTAACATCGGTTATTCTAATATCCCAACTTGATGTTACTTTTGATGTTCCTGTTATTGATAGATTTGTTGAAAAGGCAGCGTATCCCACTACCATACATAACATTATTCCTACTAAACTAATAATTATTATATTTCTTCTTTTTTTCCCTCTATGCATTACTTCTCACCCTTCTTATTAGACGTCTAACTACTGTCTAGTATAATCCTATAGTAATTATAAACTATTTATAGGGGTAATGCAATAGTTTTGTTTGTTTTCGACATTTTTTACTTTTGTATTTTTGTGAATATACATATAAATAATGTGTAAAGGGTATGTAAAAAGCTTTCAATCTTTTTTTGAAAGCTTTTTTTGTTTTAAGTCATTTAAAATTTGTTTACTACCAAAATAGCTCGTGATACTGATGGCTTCTAAGAAAAGGGCACCGGAAAAGAGATTACCATCTTTAGTTAGAATACTATGGCCTAGGGTTATTAGTCCAGAGTAAATTACTAGTTTTTCTACAGCTATTTTAGCTTTTTGTTTTACTATTTTATTTTCCATGTTACTTCTTTCTTGTTTTTATTAATTTTTTATTAACTTTAGTTGCTGCTACACCACCAGCTGTGGCAATGGCTCCAACAGTCATACATATTTGGTCATTGGCTAGTGCACCTAAAGTTAAAGCTGTAATGCCAGGTAATATAGCTACACCGTGGCTATAAACGTTGCCTTTTTCTAGTTTAATTCTTTGATCTAGAAACTGCAATTCTGTTAAACTATGTTTTTTCATGATACACCTCCTTTTTTTGCGTATATTATGTTATATGTTTTTTTATCATTAATAATTAATTCTTTTTCTATATTGTAGTTTTTTTCTTTTAAAAATTCTTTTAATTCTTCGATGTTTGTATGGCTTGATAAAATTAAATCATTTTGAATATTAAAGTTTAATATTTTTTTGATTGTTTTGGTGCCCATACCACTGATGACAATTATTTCATCAGTTAATTTGATATTGGTTAGTCCATCATTAGTGATAGCTTTAATATTAGCTTTATATTTTTTTGCGTTATTACAAGCTGATATTGTAGAGTGTTTTGATTTATCGATAGCTAGGCAGTGACAATTTTTATATAGATTTAAATAGATGTCTAAAAAGGCGTGGTCTGCACCAACGTCTATTACTTTACTATTTTCTTTTATTAAATCACTGATGGCTTTTAGTCTTTTTGATATTTTCACTTTAATCACCTAGGTAATCTTTTAGTTTTCTACTTCTAGATGGATGTCTTAATTTTCTTAAGGCTTTAGCTTCAATTTGTCTGATACGCTCTCTAGTTACGCCAAATAATTGTCCAACTTCTTCTAGGGTTCTAGGACGTCCATCTTCTAAGCCAAATCTTAGTCTTATTACTTTTTCTTCTCTTTCGGTTAAGGTTAGTAAGACTTCTGAAATTTCATCTTTTAGAAGTTCGTTTACGGCATAATCTTCTGGGCTCATATTTGTTTCATCTGGGATAAAGTCTCCTAGATGAGAGTCATCTTCTTCACCAATCGGAATTTCTAAGCTGACAGGTTCTTGAGATATTTTATAAATTTCTCTGATTTTTTCAACACTAGTACCCATTTTTTTAGATAGTTCTTCTTCGGTTGGTTCTCTATTTAATTCTAGGGTTAGCTGTCTTTCTACTCTAGCTAGTTTATTGATTGTTTCCACCATATGAACAGGGACTCTAATGGTTCTTGCTTGGTCGGCAATGGCTCTTGTGATAGCCTGTCTAATCCACCATGTTGCGTATGTTGAGAATTTATATCCTTTGGTGACGTCAAATTTTTCAACGGCTTTCATAAGTCCAATGTTTCCTTCTTGGATTAAGTCTAGGAAAAGCATGCCTCTTCCAACATATCTTTTAGCAATACTGACAACTAGTCTTAGATTAGCTTCGGCAAGGGTTGATTTTGCTTGTTCATCACCTTCGGCGATTCTATCAGCTAGTTCTAGTTCTTCTTCGGTGGTTAATAATTTTATTTGTCCTATTTCTTTTAGGTACATTCTAACTGGATCGTTAATGGTTAAATCTTTACTTAGAAGTTCGGTGCTTGTTTTAATTGGGTCTTCATCATCTTCTTCGTTTTCTGAGACAACTTTTATATTATTTTCGCTGAAGGTGTTATATAAATCATCTAATGCGTCAGCATCTAGTTCTAGGTTTTTTAGTTTTTCAGCTAATTCTTCATAAGTGATCGATCCTTTTTTCTTACCGGCTTCAACAAGTTCTTTTTTTCGGTCTTCAAAAGTTTTGATTTCTTCAAACATTATTACACTCCCTTTTTAACTCAACAATTTCCTCAGCTATTTTAGCTTTATCTAAGGGATCTGTCAAGTTTTTCATTTTATTTAATAGTCTTTTTGTTTCTTCTTTTATATTATAGTCTTTAATGACTTTAATATAATCGTTTATTTCATCTATTTGGTAGGTTTCTTTGGTGTTTTGTTTATTAATTTTATTTATTGTTTGCATTAATTCTTCATCGCATTCAATATAGTCGATAAAGTCAGCTTCATTTATATAACCAAAGTTTTTATAGAAGTTACTTATTTCTCTAGCAAGCATTCTATATTCTTTATTTGGAATATAAGTGACTTTTTTATTATACATAGTGATAACTTCTTTACTTTTAAGCATATAATATATTAAAGCACTTTCGGCTTTATCATATTTATCGGTGATGATAATTTTATTTTCTTTTTTTGGTTTTTGTTTTGGTTTTTCTTCTAGATGTTTTTTGATTAGGTCTTCGTCGATGTTCATTTCGGTACATATTTTTTTAATAGTCAAGTCTTTTAAAATCTCATCATCAATTTTATTTAATTCGGTAATGATTTCGCTTATATATTTAGCTTGGTCAACTGGTGAGGTTAAATCTTTACCTTCTTTTAAATATGATAGTTTAAAGTCCATAACGGTAATTGGATTATCGATTTTTCTTTGGAAAGCATCTTTGCCATATTTTTGAATGTATTCATCTGGGTCTAAGTTATCTTCTAGTCTGATGACTTTTGGGGTAACACCAATTTTTTGTAGTTCGTTGGCACATGACATGGTTGCTTTAGCTCCGGCTTCATCACCATCAAAGCAAAGAATGATATCTTTAGCCATTCTTTTGATTAAATGAGCTTGGGTTTCAGTGACGGCTGTTCCCATCATGGCAATGGTGTTTTTGATATCTATGGTGTAGGCTCTTATGACATCCATGAAGCCCTCCATGACGATGATTTGATTCTTTTTTCTTGCAATATCTTTAGCTCTATGATAGTTATATATTAACTGCCCTTTTTTAAATATTTCGGTTTCTTTGGTGTTGAAGTATTTAGATGGATCTTTTTTATTATATATTCTACCGCTATAAGCGACAGGGTTTCCATCTAAGTCATATAAAGGAAACATTATTCTATCATAGAATAAATCATAGTATCCACGTTCATTTTGGCCAACTAAACCACTTTTTAAAACTTCATTTTTATCAAATTTATTTATTAAAATATTTGATAAGGTATTGTTTTTTAAAGCTAAGCCTATTTCAAATTCTTTGATAATATCATCGTTTATATTTCTTGATTTTAAATATTCTTTAGCTTCTTTACCATTTTTAGTGTTTAAATTATTGATATAGAATTTTAGGCTTAGGTCATATATTTGATGAAGTTCAGTATTGGTTTGTTTCTTTTTTATGGTTCCGATGTTTACAGATATACCACCCATATCGGCAACTTTTTTAACCGCTTCTTTAAAAGAGATGTTTTCATAATCCATGATAAATTTAAAAACGGTTCCTGTGGCTCCACAAGAGAAGCATTTGTAAATCTGTCTTGATGGGCTGACACTCATGGATGGATTGTTATCGTCGTGGAATGGACATACGCCGAAGTAATTTTTACCTCTTGGAGTAAGTGGGATATATGAAGAGATAACATCGACGATGTTGACACTATTTCTGATTTCATTTATTTTTTCTTGTGTGAGTGTGTTCATGATTTTATCCCCCTATATATTAATATACGATTTTTTTTGGCGATTTCCTTTTTTTTTGGTTAAATTTTTTAAAAAAAGTATATTTTTTTTATTCTTTACATATATTAGGTTATAAAGAAGGCGGTTTTTTATGCTTAAAAAGATTAAAACTTTTAGTGTTTTTGGAATGTTTTTATTATGTTTTTTGACGCATTTTCTTTATAACTGGTTTCCAAACAGTTTATTTAGTATATTTTTCCCTGTTAATGAGAGTATTTGGGAACATATGAAAATGATTGCGTCAAGTATTTTGCTTTTTAGTATAGTAGAATATTTTCTTTATAAGAGGTTTAGGGTTAGTCATAATAATTTTGTTTTAAGTTTATTTTTAGAAATTAGTTTAGCTATTATTATATTTTTGATTATATATTTACCTATTTATCGTTTTATAGGTTCTTCATTTATTTTAAATATTATAATATTATTTATTAGTATTTATTTTGTAAATA
Source organism: uncultured Bacilli bacterium (assembly GCA_944358415.1). GTDB lineage: Bacteria > Bacillota_I > Bacilli_A > RF39 > UBA660 > Coprosoma. Next base: position 11,724 of record CALVRA010000039.1, read on the forward strand.
TTATTAGTTTTTATATTTTAAGTTTAAGACCTTTACACAAAGAAGTTCTCAGTTTAGTTGGTATTATTTTAATATATATTTTATTTGGAATTTTTACTTATTATCCACCTTTTAATGATTTATTTTTTGATAAGATGGATAATAAGTATGGGATTAATATTTATGAGCTTTGAAAGAAATTAGATATTTTTTTAGTATAGTTGAGCTGCCTTGTAGCAATTAGGTAGGCTTCTTCTTTTGAACAAAGGTTATATATGATATCGCCTGGAAGATATACTTTGTATTCACCTTTTATTAATCCTATTTTATTTTTAGTGATAATCTCTTCGATGTAAGGGGTTTTTTCATCCCCTATTTTGACAGCTATTGCATTTAATTTTAATGATTTATATGAGGTTATTTTAAATATATTATAGGAGGGGGTTATTTTTCTTTTCTTTGAGTTTGTTTCTAATAGTTCAATTGGTATGGTTGCATATTGTGATTTTGATGTCATTTTTGGTTCCTCCTGTTTCTGGTTAGTTATTATATCTTAGTTATTTTTTTTGTCAATTGGTTTCACATGAATTTCCAAAAAAATGCAGAAAAAATATTTTGTTTAAATTACACAAAAAGGAATATATAATCTATTATTTTTAGATTAATATTCCTCTATTTTATAGGGAAATTTGGTACTTATTACTGGACAGTTTTTATATAATAAAAACAAGGGATTCTACATGTAATCTCTTGTTTTTATCTCTCATATTTGATGAAACAGCCTAATTTTGATATTATAAAGTTGTAAAGTACAAAAGGAGGCTGTTTCATGAATAAAGTATATAATAAAATTGATGATGTTGTAAATGGTTTTTATGATTTTTTTAAAAATTTCTCTAATTCTAAAACTCTTTTAAATTTTATGCCACAATTTTTATGTTCTATTATAGATGCTGAATCTGTTACTTACTCTAAAATCGCTTTATCTTTATTTTCTAACTTTAATGGTAATATTAAATTAGATTCTCACTTTAAAAGAATTTACCGTTTTCTTCACAATCCTCATTACAACATTCACTCTATTTTTGATAATGTTATTTATGATGTTTTATCTAGGTTTAAACTTGCTCATGATGATAATAATTTTCATATCTCTTTCGATCATATGTTTGATAAAACCAATTTTACTGTTTTTATGCTTACTCTTCGTATTGGTAAACAAGGCATCCCTATTTATTTTGAAGTCTTTAATGGCTCTAATAATGGTTATCATGGGGATGCTTTTAAAATGATTAATATTAAAAAAGGGGTTTTATATTGTCATAATTTGATTAAAAATTTCTTCCCTGATGCCAATATTATTTTCTTAGCTGACAGATGGTTTGGTAATTTATTTCCTTTAATGAAATATATTGGTTCTTTAGGTGACACTTTTGTTTTTAGGTGTAAACAAAATATCAAAGTTTTTTATCAAAAATATCCTGAAAAGCATAAGATTTGGATTCCTATTAAAAATCTTCCTCATCTTGTTCATGCTTCTAAATTATATACCGATTTAGAATTTACTAGAAATAAATATGTTTATAATTTGGCCTACTGTAAGAGTAAAGATCATAAAGAAACTTGGCTTTTAATTACTAATGGTGATCCTAAACTAGCTAAAGCTAGATATGGTTATAGATTTGGTTCTATTGAATTTGTTTTTAAAGATCAAAAGACTAATGGTTTTTATTTAGAAGAGTCTAGTATTAAATCTTTACATGCTTTTCGTAATTTATACTCTTTGCTTTGTATTATTTATCTTTATCTTACTTGTTTAGGTACTGACATTTCTAAAAATTCTAAATCTTATAAAAATATTGGTTTTACTATTACTAGAAAAAATAAGAAAACTAATAACATATATAGAGTTATATCTAGATTTAAAGCTGGTTTAACATTATTTAAGATGGCTATTAACTGTCCAAGAAAATTTAGACTTCCTATTACTTTTACTTTATATGACTCCTAACTATTACTAACTGAATATTTTTTTCAAAGCGACATGGTTACTTATTTTTATCATGTAAAAACACATAGATTTACTCTAAAACCTATGTGTTTTTGACTATTGGACGAACATCCATATCCACTTTTCCCTTTATTTTCATCCCATTATTCAAAACTGTCCAGTACTAAGTCAAAGTGTATGGATTTGACCGGGTTCCAGTTCCTCCTGTAATTTGGACATCAGAGGAAAGAGTTATGGCAGGGCGGACCGCGTTGGTCGTAGCGTTCGCGTAGTAGATGTTGACGTTGCCGTCGGTGACCACAAAGAACACGCCGCCAGAGTAACTAGAATAAGGCGACAATGTCCACCAATAACTACTTGAATCAAACATCCAATCACTATTCTTACATGTACCATAATTACTACTATATGTACTGAATGTTTTACAGCTTGTATTTGATCCCGCTCTTATATATTCGCTTACGGTTGGTAAGGCTACTTTTACATTTGATGTTGTTCCTTTTTCATCATTTATTTGATCTTGCATATCATTATTATTATCTGTTACTACACCTGCATAATATGTAGCTTCTACTATTTGACTTTGGGCAACACTTGTTAAACTATTATAATATGTACTATTTAAATATGTATTAAGACTGGCTGGGCGATTCCAATTATTTGACCCTGATGTGTCCCAAGCTAAATTATCAGATGTATTTATGTCTTCATTCCTCATTATCTTTATTGTTCCATCTGAATTTATGGATATTATTCTCCAGCCGGCTTTCTCATTATTAAACGTTACATAATTATTGGGATTGGCTCCTTTATAAGTGTATTTTCCATCTTCATATTCATCTTTATATAATCCATCTCCTGATGTTACTATATCTACATTATCTAATATTGTATCTCCGGTTGTTGGTGGGAAACAGACATTATAAAGTTCATCTATTGCTCCTTGGACATTAGTTGATGAAAGGCCACTTGCACTATTATCATATGTTGTTTGATTACTTGGAAAATATGTTGTTGCATATACTCCTACTACAGTAAATAATATTAATCCGATAAAAAATCCTATTAAATATTTCTTTGAAAATTCTTTTATTTTTTTCATTTTTTTGGTTTCCTTTCTAGTCTAAATTTATTATAAATGTTAAGCTATGTCGAATGATGTCTAGTATTGTCTATTGTCATTATAAACTAATTTTAAGGGTAATGCAAGTACGTTATTTATGTTACCTTTATTTTGGCAAAAAAAAGATGGATTTATCCATCTTAAAAGTTATTAATCATTTTTTTTAATTCGTCTAAGGCACATTGAGCGTCTTCACAAGGAAGGTTTGTATCGCCTTGTTCAAAGATTAGATCTTCTGCTTTAAGGTTTATTTTTACATTATAACTTGAGCTTACGGTACTTACACCATCTGAAACATAAACGACTAATTCTCCATCATCTTCAAAGGAAACTACTGTTTGATTTTCGGTTATGGTTACTGGTGATTCATTATTTTTTTGATATGTACATGTATAAGTTGTTCCGCAACCTTCTGGAGCGATAACAGTTACTGTTTTTGGATAGATACTATCATCTTTTTGGAAAGAAGCTAATGGTATTTTAGCTGTTTTAGCAGTATTTGTGTATGTTTTAGTTAGACCACTTTCTGTTGTTATTCTAACAGTTATATTATAGGTTTGATCTTGGGTTAGGTTTTCAAAGGTATATGTATTATTCATTTGATTATCTATCCAAGGTCCATTATTAACTGAAAATTCATATTTTGTGATATCTGTTAAAGCAGTTGCGGCTGTAATTACTGTTATAGTTTTGGTTGTCGATGTGGTTGAGAAATTAATGTTTGCTTCATCAGGGGTTGCTTTAGCTGTTAAGGTTAAATCTCTTGTTATGGTATATTTATCACCAACATTACCTATTTTATTAATTCCATTATACCAACCATCTTTAATAAATCCTGGGTTTGGTATGATATCTGGCAAGGTTATTTCACAAGAGTTTTCATTATTATAAATTTTACATGAGGTGTTTGGAATTGTGTTATTTACGGTGGTATCTTTAGCTAGGGTTGCGATTAAGTCTTTTTCAAATATAGCGTATACTGTGATATCTTTACTTGGCATTTGATAGTTTTGCATAGGTGTATTTGCATCTTTATCGATATTCCAACCGATGAAAGTCCACCCTTCTTTAGTTGCGGTTTTGGTTAAATCTATATTAGCGCCTATGGCTGATTGTGAGGTTTGATTTTCGGTTATTCCTCCATTTGTTTTACTATCATAAGTTACGATATAATCATCACCAATATCTGGTTCGCTTCCTGTTGCTTGTTCATAGTCTATATTTACATCTATCTCAACTGTTTCTTCTACACTTGGGCCATTATAGTTTTCATCAAAGGTTACAGTTATATATAAGTGTTTTTCTTCGCCTATTTTAATTACTTGTCCTTCTCTAACTCCTCTTGAGACTATTTTAATTATATCTGAATTTGTGGCAGTATAGTTTAGCAATTTTATTTTTGCATCTAAAGTTCCTTTATTTTCAATTTTTATATCATAAGTGATACTATCACCTGGTCTTAGTAAGCCAGCTTTGAAAGATGCTTCGGTATTAGTGTGTGTAGGAGTTTCAATATCTTTTGCTTCTCCTACAATATTTCCACTTGCGATATCGGTTATTTTGACATTCCAATCACTGGTTATTGTAGATTTTCCTGATATATCTAGGTTAGCTGAAAATGCAGCATAACTTATGGCCATACAAATCATAATACTAACTAAACTGAACATTAATAATTTTCTTTTTCTTTTCCTATTATACATATGCTTCACCTTTATTTTAATTATAAATCATTTATTTTGTTTCCGCAAGATTGTGTGTATAGAGATGTGTAAAGAAAAAGTTTTTTAGACAATTTTTCATGACTTTTAGGCAAAAAAAGTATTTGTTTTGAGGGTTTTATTTATATTATGTGTGTTAGGGGTAACGTAAGTATCTTATTTATGTTTACCACATCGTATACAATTTTGGTAGGAGTGGTGAACAGATGGTAAATGTAAATATTGAAAAATTACTTAAAAGAGAGAAAAAAAGTAAATACTGGTTATGTCAAAAGATGAATATTACTTCAAGAAATTTAAACAGGATTATTAGAGGCGAGACAACTTCAATTTCATTTAAGTACATTGAAGAGTTTTGCTTTTATTTAAATTGTACACCAGGTGAATTATTTACAATAAAAGCTCCTAGCCTTGTTGGTTAGGAGTTTTTATTTTATCAATTACTTTTAAAAATTCTTCTTTAGTATTGGTTTTAAATAGTTCTTTTTTTATTGATGAAGTGTTTTCTATTCCTTTAAGATAATAACATGCGTTAGTGCGCATTTCTAGTAAGGCTGTTTTTTCAGGTTTAATTTTTAATAAATAGTTTAAATGTTTTTTAATCATATTTATTTTATCTAAGGTGTTTGGATTTTTTAATAATTCATTTGTATTTAAATAATGAATAGTATTTTTAATTATCCAAGGGTTTCCTAAGGCAGCACGGCCAATCATAATGGCATCACATTTAGTTTCATCTAACATTTTTTTAGCATCTATTGGAGATTTTATATCACCATTACCAATTACAGGAATATTTACGCTTTGTTTTACTTCTTTGATAATATTCCAATCGGCTTTACCACTATAGCCTTGAGCTTTAGTTCTAGCATGAATAGATATGGCTTTGGCTCCTGCTTTTTCACATATTTTAGCTATTTCTTTAGCGTTTATACTATTACTATCCCAGCCACTTCTTATTTTTACGGTAACTTCAGTGTGAACACTTTTTACTGTTTCTTTAACAATTTCATATACTTTATCTGGGTGTTTTAAAAGGCCACTTCCAGCATGAGCGGACACGGCTACTTTAGGTACTGGGCAGCCCATATTAATATCAATTAAAGCTTTTGGATATTTTTGATTTATTATTTTAGCGGCTTTAGCAATATTGGTGTTAGAACCAAATAATTGTATACTAATTGGCATATTAATATTTTCAATTCCGTTTAACATGTCAAATGTTTTTTGGTTACCTCTAATAATAGCTTCCGCACTTATCAGTTCAGTTATAGCCCAGCCACAGCCCATTTCTTCGGCTATTTTTAAGTATGCAGGATTAGATATACCAGCCATTGGAGCCAAGACAACTTTATTTTTTATTTCAATATTACCAATTTTCCACATATTTAATTCCTTTCTTTTGTCTAATATAACATGAATGAAATTGGTTGTAAAGAATTTTGTTCTTACTGGTCGCGTTTCAAAAGTACGGAAAAATAAAAAAGTATAAAAAAAGAGTGATTAATTCCCAAAAATAAATTATAATTA
>CALVRA010000040.1 GCA_944358415.1 uncultured Bacilli bacterium
GTTTCAGGGCGTCCGTTATGCTCTGCACAACGTCCGCTCTGAAACGCATCGGAGTCCGCTGAGCTCCGCAGAATGCAAGTGTTCATTATCATACAATGACCGCTGAATTGCTGGCACGTTTGCTTTCTTATGGAACGCTAACTGCCCAAAACCTTTTAACCAAATTAAAAGAAAATGTTTTGTTCAACGGGGACATCAGCAATATTACTTTAAACAAAGACAATCAAAACCGCAAACTCGCCTACTACAAGCATATAGAATCCCTGCTCGACTTACAGCAGTTAGCGCCAAATACACTTACTGTCTTATCTGTAATTGCGCTTGCTCCGGATAGCGGATTCCCTGTAAAACTGTTTTATGTTTGGCATGGTTCATATATCAATGAGATTCAGATTTTAGAAGAATGTGGTCTGCTCGTTAAGGGCAGTCAACGACTGTTGCTGAATCCTTATATGCGAAAGATTATTAATGCGAGAAAAATGCTTTCATTGAGTCAGGCTCCGGACTTTTTTGCTACTTTATTACAGACGGTTTCGGATAGCAATCATGAACACATTCGATTTGCATTAGATATTCTGAATACAACGCTACTCTTTGTGGATAAAGATGACCGGACTACTTGGAAAAAATTAGTTTCTCATGGATTAGAAAGCAGTTCCCGCTTGCATCACTACCGTCTATTCCAAAAGCTTCTTGGAGAATATGAAGGCATCTGCTATCTTTATCAGAACATTACCAATGAAGACCGTGCCACACTTCTTCACTATAAGGCAACCGAAGCCTCTATGATTCACCAAAATCATGTGAAAGCTTTGGAACTGGAAGAGAAAGCAATCGCAGAAGCCTGTGGAAAAGGCACTACACGCATCTTCAATTTATCATCCATGTATTTGGACGCTGGAAGTTATTGTATGAAACTCTGCAAACCAGAGCAGGCTTTGGACTACATTGAAAAATCTGCCAATATACTTGTACAGACACAGATGCAGTATTCCCAAAACGGCATCTATACCATGACCACTTATGCCAAACTTTTATATCAGCAAAGAAAATTTCCGGAAGCTGCAAGAATCTTAACAAGCTGTATTGGCATCACAGATAAAGTATATGAATCCGACACCCTTACCAAAGGATACCTGCTTCAAAACCTCGCCGCCGTCCATGCTTCTATGCGTAATGCCAAAGCCGCTCTTATGTACTACGCACAGGCTGAAAACATATTCCGTAAATTTCTGGATGAAGAACATCCTGATTTGCTCATTTGTAAAGAGCAACAAGAGAATGTGATAGGGATTGATGGGCAGATGGTGGATTTGCTGGGCGAAAATAACGCATGAAAATACCCTTGAGGATATCGGTTTGATTTCCTCAAGGGTATTTATCTTATTCTTCTTCCAAATATGGTTTTAGTACTTCAATTAATTCATAGACCTTTGTTCCCGGTGCCGCTTTGGATGGTAATTTGCCTTCGTTTATTGCATTTAATCTTTTAGCATTACCAATTGCATAATCCATATACGGACGCAAAACTTGATACATATCCTTGCGGTTTTTCTCGTATTCACCAGCGCCAATCAGCTTCAACTGCTCCGTTAACTTGGGCCAATATTCTGTTCGATGAATATCTGACTGCATAAATGAAAAATGTAATAAAAACCATAACTCAACACATTGATTAGACCAAATAGCATGAAATTCCGTTTCTTCTGTGCTATTTTCGACACACAATTCTAAAACACGGTCTATATGAGTAGCCGGAAAATCATCGGTATCATAAACAACCCAAACATGCTTATATACATTAGAACTATCACACGCAAGATTTCTCGCTTTTTCAAACAAACTAATCGTATTATCTCCCTCACCAGATACATCCAATTGTATCTTCTCTGGATATTTCTTATTGATAATCTCTTTTATTGTTCCAAAATATGCCGGTTCTGTATCCGTTCCTTCTGTCACGATGAGATGATATTCCGGATGAATTTTGATAGCTCTATCCGGTTTCGTTTTCATCCATGCTTTATTCAAATCACTTTTCTTCGGAGGTTTAAGGCTCAAATCCAATCACCTCCGCTTAACATATTCTGCAAATAAGGATCTGCACCATATCTACCTTCCAGATACTGCTTATCAAACGCAGCTGTACTATTTACTCTTTCATTATCCTCACGTCGAATTTCATATAAAGAATAAATTTGGCTACTATGCTTTTCATCCAATGCAGCAAACCATATTTCATCTCTTCTAAATACCGTATTCTTCATAGTAGCAATATCATGAGATGTGAATAAAAGCTGTGCTCCATGCTTGTTAATCTTTCTGTTCTTAAACATGGATATCACATATCTTAAAAGCTTAGGATGCAGCTTTGCGTCAAGCTCATCAATGATAACAAGCCGCCCCTCTCGCAATGCAACTAATATAACTGGAAGTGCTGCTATCAGCTTTCGGGTACCATCAGATTCATGATCAAATGGTAGCTCATACTTCTTGCCTTCGATTGTTCGTATGGTGTATAACTGTTCTTCGTTATCATCAAATCTATAATCCTCTACATCAATGCCCATTTCATTCAATAACATAATAATCTGATTCTTTATCTTTTCATCATCAGATACCATAATCTGCAATTCTGCAATCGGATTAGCATAATTACGAATAATACATGCCTCAAACCACTCCTGCACCTCTGTTATTACGGGTATATTATAATTAATCGCCAAAAATGATAAGAACGGCATCTTCTCATTAACCTTGGTATTTACATTCTCCTTACTCAATATAGTACCTAAAGTAAGTTCTTCACCATCACGATAAAAAATATGTGCCGGCTTCTTTCCACCGATTGCCTTCCTGTCTAAAGTTTCTGCTGATATTTCATCCTTCAAAATCGCTAAATAATATCGATACTCATACTTCTCTGTCCGAAAGAAAATCTCAAACTCTGTAGGTTCATCCTTCGAAATACTATCAAACAAAAAAGGCTCTGCTACAACCTTTTGCTGCATAATAACACGATTTCTTGTACTTCCCAAATCATGAATTGGCTTTACAACACTTGTAATCAGGCAAGATAGTGCTCTAATCAAATTAGTTTTTCCACCACCATTCGGTCCATATATTACACTAACCGGTAAAAGATCACTACACTTATCCTTAGTTATTAAACTATCCTTGAACTCTGGAATTGAAGTTGCCTGTAAATCAAAAGTTGTTTCTTCTCTATATGACTTAAAATTCTGAAATGAAAACTGACAAAGCATTCTCATCGCCTCCTTCTCTTTCAAAGTCAGTATAGCACTATTTTATTCCTTTTTCAACTTTTATATTCATTTTCAGAAAAATATTTTTGCATTTCGCTTATAAAATGCTATTTTGTATGTTTTATATTTTCATGTAATTCACCATATATTTAGCCACTTCCTACAGAAATGCTATAATAATTTCAATCAAAAACGCTACAAGGCTTGCACCACAATATGGGGCAAACCTCGCTCACTTTCATTGAATCCGAGCACCCCTTTCATAACTTCTGTCTTTACTCGCATTCTGTAATTGCATATCCTCCTTAATACAGGCATCCCGGAATACATATTCCGAAAAATCCTTTCCATACATCTCTTGCAAAATAATTTTCGCCTTTTGCTCTGTTATTTGCTCTACTTGATTATTATTGCCGAATTCTTCATTGTTTAAGACAACTCTTGCACCTCCAACCAACTGTGCATACTCTTGAATAATGACATTCTTTCTTAATACTCTGATTACGCTCCGCCAAAGTATTACACATACTCCAGTTCTTCTCATATGCCTGTTGCTTTACATAAAGCTCACTTTCCGAACAACAACCAGCTTTACTAAGTATCCGCTTATTCTCTTCCTCAATGCGCTTCACTTCGGCAGAAGCTGTATCAATCTGCTCCTTATACATCTTCTTCAAATCCTTTTGGAACAAGCCCAGCTTAGCCAGTTCAGCCGTCCATTGGTTGATATAAGAAGACTTATCCATAATCCGTGATACATTGGTTTGATAAGTAATATACTCCGGATTCCGGTGACGATGCTCATAATCAAGTTCTGAAATTTTGTCCTGATTGTATTGAAATTCGTATTGTAAGCAAATAAAGCGTGATCGTAATTGTGCCAACTCTTCCGAATAATCGGGAGCCGGTGGTGCTGCAGCCTCTTGAAGATATTCACTTTCTACCTCAACCGGCTTCTCAATTACCTTCACAGCAATCTCTTCCATCGACATCTCTACAACTGATTGCTCCTCTGTAACCTCAATCGTTTCCCTACGTGTTTCCTCATGCTCCACCCAAAGCAGTTTTGCCCTAAGTTCTTCTTCCTTAAGAGCAATAACTTCCGCAATCCGCTTCTCCAAAGCCGCCTTATCATACTTCTCACCCAAAGATTTCCCACGGATGGCCTTCTTCATATGAGGCATACGAAAGGATATGGTCTTATTGGTCTCACGAATCTGCCAGTCCTCCACATTCTCAAGATAATATATCATATGGTCCAAAGATTCTGCATGCTGCATTAACGCATCCAGTCTCTCCCGAATCATATCTTTATCTGTCTTAAAATCTGGATTTGCCTCCTTTCCACGCTTCTCTACCCAATAATCATTGCCCTCCGAACGAGCCAGCAAATCTACCTGGTTGTAACCTTTTAGCATACATTCCCGCATCACCCAACGCTTTGCTGCATGCATAAACTTTCCGGTACTTTTATGCTTGCATCCCTGCCTGAATGCTCATGTGCGGTAAAGTAACACAATAATTTGATAGGCAACCGCCCCTATTCCGTAATTTGAAAGACCGGCTA